>NZ_WWFG01000002.1:1301000-1626250 GCF_026127265.1 Nostoc sp. KVJ3 | reverse complement strand
TCCAGGAGAGTTAAGCAGCCATTTAGATAAATATTACACAGCCAAGACAGATACAGGTCGTTGTCTTCGGTATGAACCTGGGCATTTTACCCGCCTTCCTAATCGCTACTACACTTTTCGTTATGGCGGGATTGATTTCTTTGCCTTGGATTCTAATACATTTAACGATCCACCGCCCCTACCTAAAACAAAAAAAGGTGATGCCGATCGCAAAATCTTAGAAAAACGTCGGGAAGATTTAGAGCAAGAAAAGCAGCAAATCGTTGAAACCTCAGCTAAACTTCGTCCCGAAAACCCGATTGAAGCCGACCAATTAGACGATTTCCACGCCAAGTTATCGCAAATTGAAGAAATTATTGTTGATATTAAGAAGCAATTAGCCACTGACAAAACAATTCTGACTGATATCGAACAATTGGAGTGGCTCAAGCAAAGATTGATTGAATCTTGGAATAATTCCGAAGTTCGAGGAAGGGTGATTTATTTCCATCATCCACCTTATGTAACTGAAGCGACAAAGTGGGAACAAGCACAAACTTTGATAATTCGCGATCGCTTCCGTGGTCTACTGGATGCGGTAGCAAAAGAAATCGGTTCTCTAAATCAGGGTCGTCCTTTGGTAGATTTGGTATTAAACGGTCACGCCCACTGCTTGGAACACCTGGAGACAATGGATACAGGACACGCTGATTCTGGTATCCACTGGATTGTTTGTGGTGGTAGCGGCTTTAGTTTGCGCCGCCAACGCCTTGAGGGAGCAGATTTGATAGAAGAAAATAGATTAGTGGCGCGATCGCATCTTTTCATTGGTCGCAACGGTCAAGGTTCTCAAAAGCGACGACCTTATTCTGGTTTACGCATTGATGTTAAAGGCGATGGACAGCCTAAATTTATTGTCCGTCCTTTGGTTGCCGAATGGTATCAGCGACAATGGCATAATCGTGAACTTGAGCCACTGATCATTTAAATCTAAAGAGTAACTAAGAGGATGTTTGAAAAGATTGGGCGAATAAAATTCGCTACGACACTAAACTTAGTCCACCTCCGTGGACTAAGAAAAAATAAAGGGTTTTTAACCCGCGGAGGCAGGTTTTGTCTGTGTAGCCGCGACTTCTAGTCGCCAGGGCTAGTAACAAATTAGACTTTTCAAACAACCTCTAAGGGACTTCCAGATAAAAAAATACCCCACAAGATTGAGTAATTTATTTGTTGGAAGTCCCTAAGCACAGCAGATTTTGTAGTGGGGTCTAAATCTCCTAGTACCGCTTTGCGTAATTGCTCTTACGGACGCTCGATGACTCGCGATCGCTTTGCTAAGTTTCGTAGGGTGCGTTATGGATACGCCGAAATAACAAATGAGTACTCCGAAATAACAAATGCGTATGCCGAAATAACAAATGAGTATGCCGAAATAACAAATGAGTATGCCGAAATAACAAATGCGTACGCTGAAATAACAAATGGGTTGGCGTAGCCCCCCCAGGCATCGCCATGATTGCAACAATTTAGCTTCGTCACGCCAGCGTAACGCACCACAATTCTTTGGTGGATGAAGTTTTTCCGACTTTTGTGTACACCGTAGGGTAGACCTGCTGGAATGGCTACCCTTGTTCATGGTTTAAGACAATTTGAATCCATCTTCCTTGGCTGGAAACTCGCTCTGGCTGGACTTGTGTATACACAGTAGCTCTAAAGCCGGGGTGAGGTTAAGCTATACCTCAGTTGCTTAGGGAACTCCAAGGAATAAATTATCCAATTTCACCGAATCAAAACGACTTTCTCTGCTCCCTGCTCCCTGCTCCCTGCTCCCTGCCCCCATGCCTTAAAAGCGATAGGACATTTTATTTGGAAGTCCCTTAGTAAGCGCTATACCCATCTTCTGTCATTTTCCGGCAGGGCGATCGCCTTAGATAAGCAATAATCGAGTAACATCCAGATTCAGGAATTGCTGCATGACTCACAAGGCAGACGACACAGCCAACAAACACTTAAGCTCAGATACTAACGAACTCAAAGAGAAAAAAGTTTCTCGAAATCAAGTGATCACGGCTCCATTACCAGACCCGATTGCAAAAAATATTGAAGCGATTATTTCACTTCATACCCAGGAAGTTCGAGAGATTCCCGCCCACCAGCGAATACTAGAAGCGATCGCTACATTCTTTGGGCGATCGACATTTATGTATAGTTTGCTAGTCATACTAGCTTTGTGGATTTTTAGCAGTTTTTTCGATCGCCTTTTACCATTCAATCTACCCGCGTTTAGCTGGTCAAATCAAGGCTTAGACGCTGCTGCATTGGTAATTTCAACTGGAGTATTGGTGCGGCAAACTCGCCAAGAAAACTTTGCCGAACAACGGGCGCAACTGATGTTACAGCTTAACTTGCTCTCCGAGCAAAAAATTGCCAAGATTATTGCTCTATTAGAAGAACTCCGTACTGATTTGCCTAATGTGATAAATCGGCATGATTCGGAAGCGAAATTGATGCAGGAACCGGCTGACCCGATCGCAGTATTAGAAGCACTCCAGAAAAACTTAGCTGAAGAACTGTCAGCCACAGAAGAAAACAATATGAGTTGATCGCAGTTTTTTAGTAGACTTTTTTCTATTTAGAAACATCAAACAAAACTTCAAGTATAATTTTTGTGTCGGCAATAACAATTCATCGTAATATTTGGATAGAGGGATGCACATGGCTCAACTGAATGGTGTAATGATGCAGTACTTCCATTGGTATATCCCTCCAGATGGAAATCTTTGGAATGAATTTAAAGAGAAAGTCAAAGAATTAGCTGATGCAGGTGTTACATCTGTTTGGTTGCCCCCAGCATACAAAGGAACAGGGGGTGGCTACGATGTCGGCTACGGAGTCTACGATATCTACGATCTTGGCGAGTTTGACCAGAAAGGCTCGGTTCGGACAAAGTACGGCACAAAAGACGAGTATATCGCTGCTGTCAAGGCGGCAAAAGCTGCTGGCATTCGGGTATATGCTGATGTTGTCCTCAACCACAAGTTAGGTGCAGACCAAGAAGAAGAAGTGGAAGCAACGCCCTATAGTCCAGACGATCGCACCCAGCCCATCGGTGAGATGCAAACAATTAAAGTCTGGACTCACTTTACCTTCCCAGGTCGCCAAGGCAAATACTCCGATATGGAATGGCACTGGTGGCACTTCGATGCAGTTGATTACAACGTTTACAACGAAGGTGAGAACGCAATTTATCTATTCAAAGATAAAAAATTTGATGACAACGTTGACCTAGAAAAAGGCGCTTTCGACTATCTCATGGGATGCGATTTGGATATGGAAAGTCCAGAAGTTCGTGAGGAGTTGAATCGCTGGGGTGATTGGTTTGTAGAAACCACTGATGTAGATGGCTTTCGTTTTGATGCCGTTAAACACGTTAGAGCTGGCTTTTTCCCAGAATGGCTGCACCACTGTCGCCAAAAAGCAGGTCGCGATCTTTTTGCCGTCGGTGAGTATTGGTCTTATGAAGTTGAAGCGCTGCACCATTTCATTAGCGTCACAGGTGGCGATGTGTTGCTATTTGATGCGCCATTGCACTATAACTTTAGCGCTGCCAGCAAACAAGGCAATGACTACGATATGCGGCAGATATTTGATAACACCTTGGTGCAACAGCAACCCGCTTTAGCCGTCACCTTAGTTGACAACCATGATTCTCAACCTTTGCAGTCATTGGAGTCTGTAGTAGAAAGCTGGTTCAAGCCGTTGGCTTATGCGTTGATCCTACTGCGAAGTGATGGTTATCCCTGTATCTTCTATGCTGATTACTATGGCGCTCATTATAAGGATAAGGGGCCAGATGGCAATGAGTATGAGATTTGGCTCGATAGTCATCAATGGATAATTGATAAGTTTTTGCACGCTCGTCAAACCTATGCCTATGGCGACCAATACGATTATTTCGATCACGCTAATACAATCGGCTGGACACGCTTAGGAGATGAAGAACATCCTGGCGGGATGGCGGTTGTTTTGAGTAATGGGGCAGAGGGGACTAAGTGGATGGAAGTTGGGCAACCCAACAGCACTTACATTGATATCACTGAACATTTCAGCGAACCGATTACAACAAATGATGAGGGCTGGGCTGATTTTCGATGCAATGCTGGTTCTGTTTCTGTGTGGGTTCCACAGTCATAGTCTGGGTTTTAGTAGCATTCATGCAGAAAATTGTGCGCTTGGCACTACCTAAGTTCTCTTTTAGGCAGTACCAAGCGCACAATTTTATTAACAATGGTGTCAATAAACTGAATTTTGATCCTTCTTTTCTTTGCGATGCCTACGGCGAACTACGCTAACGTAGAGTACTTTCTACAGGTAAATGCCTAAAACCCAAGACAATAGTTGGTTTATAGAAAATACCAAGATTTTAAAACTAACCTGCGGAATGTGGGCAAAAAGTTTGTTAACTAAATTATTCCTGGGCCTCTACCGCGTTTGTCACCCTTTTCGGTTAACTTACCTTCTTCGTCCTGATTAATTTCTCCAAGTTCTTCAACACGTTCTGCCGTATCTTCTGCTGCTTGTTTACGTGCATCACCCGGTTCTTCGTAGTACATTTCCGGTTCAACTGCATAGTTATTTAACAAACCTTCTTTATCCACGGTATAGCCGTCAGTAGTGCGTATGCTATCTGGATCGGTTTGGTCATCGGTAGCTGCATCTTCCTCCCCTTCTTCTGTGGGGAGTGTTTTATAGTTACTTCCTTCTCTTTCCATTCTAGCAGCAGTTTCAGCTGGAATAATGCCGCGATCGTATGTATCTACTTCAGCGCGATCGGATGAATCTATATCTCTCTTAACTGCTTCATTAGCCATAATTTATGTCCTTGTTAAAGAATGTATTGAATAACTTCAAAATCTAGATTATGCTGTTTTTTATCTCAAATCTACTATCTTTAGAAGTGATTTAAATCGGAAAGCAATATTACATTCTATATCTTTAGATGTATTTAAAATATTAAGGTAGAGTTATTATTAAATACTTACAAGTTATGTTTATAGCGGTTCTCATTTATGTGAGGTACACCCGTAGGGGCAATTCATGAATTTCCCCTACACCTTACGAGATGATGTTGTACCACATTTGAATGGGAACCGCTATATAAGACAATGGGCTTAATCTTCTTGTCTTAAGCCCATAATTAAAATTAGGTAAAATTTTACCTCAGCATACTTAATGTTTTGGAAAATTATTCGCCTACAAATTGGTCTTTCAGTAATTGAATTTCCTTGCTTAATTCTTGCCGAGTTGAAACTTTAAGTAAATAACGGAAAATGAACCACGTGGCGTAACTAATTCCAATTAACTCAAAAAGTGGTGATAGTAGTGGAATATCATTGATTGCATCTAGTACTGCTAGTACTAACTTGGCTGTAACAATTGCCGACAAAATTAAAGAAACAGTTATTAGAGGCTGTTTGTAGTCTTTAAAAAAGCTATTCAGATATTCGGGCAACTGCTCAAAAAATTGAGAGACTTGTCTACTAATTTGCTGCCATTGAGATTCCGGCTCAGATGCTGGTGGTAACTTTGGCAAGTTTACAGTATCTGCACCTTCAAGTGCTAGTGTCCCTTGTGATAATGAGGCATTGATGGATTGACGTTGCTGTTGTTCGGTTTCCATTGTTTTTATTTGAGGCAACTACAAGAGTTTGTATAACTGAACTGAGCATCAATAAATATAGTTATTAAAGTCATCAGTTGTCAATTCAAAGTGGTCAGTAATAAGTAGAACTGACCACTTTGACCGAGTAGGAGCATCTAAATTTATTATTGTCTACCTACTCACTTCGATTGATGTTAGTTATGTTACTTTGTTGGCGGGGCAACAGTTGCTTTAACAATTACAGTTTTGACACCTTTAATTTGTTTAGCTAAAGTTTCAATTTTAGCCAACTCTTTTTCATTGGTAACAGTTCCTCCAACAGTAACAATTCCACCATCTGCTGCATCAACTGTTAGTTGACTCTTGGGGATGTTAGCCTCTAATTTGGAGCGCACTTCACTTGACAGATCGCCTTTGGCTCGTTGTGCATCGCCACCAGTGGTATTATTGCGTTGCTCGCGGGCGCGAATATCCTCATTTAGTTGTCTTCTACGAACTTCACTTTGTGCATCTTGCTGAGAAGCTTGTGTGATTTTTGCGGTTGGTGTTTGTGGGGCATCATTAGGATTATTAGGTGCAGATTCACTTGTTTTAGAAGCGTTATCACAAGCAGCAACACCAAAAACTAAAAGGCAACTAATTAAGATGGGAGTTAGCTTTTGCATAGGTTTAATTCTGAATCAGAAAGGGGAATTTGTGGAGTTAATTGATATCCACGGCATAAGTGAAGAGCAAGGTTTTTAAGTTAGGAACAAAATTTTTATCTATTTGCTCCTGCAATTTGGGTAAATTGATGTGGGTGACAATTACCTTGGCTTAGAGTGTTTCGTCACGACGATCAATAATGACTACGGCAGGATCGTCTCTATAAGAGTCTGTTGAATAATTGGGGCGATCGCTAGCTATTGATGCATTGTGATGTGTCACTGGGTCTAAAGCTGGACGATGTTGGTCTAAATCAGTAGCATCATAAATGGCAAATTCTTCAATGCCTCGATGTTTAAGAATCGCTTCCGCTTGGTGGATTTCAGCTGCGGTACCATCGATAATTACCAAGTAGTCGCCTCTATTGAAGCGATCGCTATAGACTCGCGCTCTGTCTTCAGGAATTCCCAAGCCAACGAGTGCGCCAACAATACTCCCCGCTGCTGCACCAATTGCACCACCAGCGACTGTTGTCGCCAAAGCTGTGGCTGCTGCACCACCCAGAATTACCGGGCCGACTCCAGGAATTGCTAAAGTCCCAAGACCAACTAATAAACCAGTTAAGCCGCCGACAACACCGCCTGTAGCTGCTCCCGCTTTTGCGCCGTCGTCTGCTTTATTACCTGTACTAGCGTTTCGATCTACATCTATACCAGCAATACCCTGACCATTTGCATCTTTGGCAATGATCGAAACTCTACTCATCGGGAAACCAGCATCTCGCAATTCTGTTAGTGCTGTTTCTGCATCTCGACGATGAGAAAATACCCCAATCGCACGTCTTGCAACACCGCTATGAGCCACATTAGAAGTTGGAGCGACATAATCGGCATTCGCATTTATAGCATCTGGGTTGTCATAAATGCCAAACTCTTCGACACCCTGCTGATGGAGAATTGCTTCTGCTCTGAGAATTTCTGCATCTGTGCCATCTAGGATGACTAAATAGTGTCCCCGTCTCACCCGTTCGTCGTAAACTCTAGCTCGTTCTTCGGGAATTCCCAAACCAATCAATGCACCAAGCAAACTACCAGCTACTGCACCAATACCAACGCCAGCGAGAGTTGTAGCTAAAGTTGTCGCTGCGGCTCCAGCTAGCATAATTGGCCCAATTCCAGGAATTGCTAAAGTCCCAAGACCGACTAATAAACCAGTCAATCCGCCCAAAGCACCGCCTGTAGCTGCTCCGACTTTAGCACCTTCGTCAGATTTATCACCGACGCGATCGCGCACTTCTGCTCCAGCAATATCGTCTTTGTCTCCATCCTGTGTAATGACAGAGATTCTGTTCATGTCAAAGCCGACTTTTTTCAATTCATGTAGTGCATGTTCAACATCTCGGCGATTAGAAAAGACACCTACAGCACGTTTTTGTATACCTACAACCATTTTTTTCTCCTCAGCAACAATAAATTATTCACAAATTTATAGCTTGTAATAGCTATTATTAATACATACTTGGATTTTGTTTTCATCAATCGCTTGGAATAATTTTTCTCTCTATCATTAGACATAGGTGCTTTTATCTAAATGAGTAATAATATCTAGCTATTAATATAATTTTCTTCCTGACAATTAGATATCAACTATTACACTTTTCAAACTTTTATGTAAATAAAAATCTTAGTTTTTAAATAAGCTCTATTATATTTATCCAAATTTATGCGTTCAAAAAATGTGGCGCTGTCAAGTCGCTTCGCTCCAATTAAAAATTAAAAATTATTAATTAAAAATTGAGGGGATTCTCTGAAATTTTTAATTTTTAATTTTGCATTTTTAATTCCCGAAGGGTGGGGGGTTGTACCCAAAATTAATTAATTAAAAATTATTATTCTTCTTAACTTTTAACTTTTAAATTTTAATTAAAAAAAGGTCATCGCAACTTGAGGATATATTAGAAGACAGATTTTGGCTCAAATTTAGCCAATATTCAATAATTTTCATCCCAAGACTGAAAGCCTCATATAAAGGGGAGCATCACAAATGTGTAAAAATAAGTAGTTAAACAAAATTAATTACACAATGTCATAGCAAATGGAGCGTACCCCGTAGAGAATCTTGCTACGCGGTAGCGTCTCGTAGAGATAGCAAAATGAAACATAAGTCATTCGGACACGCTTCGCGAATGCGGGGGCTAGGATTGCAACTCTTGGAGACGCTATTCGCGTTCGCTTCGCTCGCAATGACTGTAATTAATTTTGCATGATTACTTATAAACTGCCATTGCCTAAAAGTTAAGCTTTTAAATTTATTTCTTTTAGTATATAAGTCATCATTTCACCTTTGCCTTTAACTTGAATTAAACCTCGTTTTTCCAATAAATATTTATCCTTTAAAAGCTGATAAGTTGCTTCACAAACCTGGATACTACCTGCTATCCCATGCGATTCCATTCGACTAGCAGTATTGACTGTATCTCCCCAAAGGTCGTAAGCAAATTTTTTCAGCCCAATTACCCCTGCCACTACTGGCCCTGTACTAATACCAATACGAATGCGAAATAATTGATTGTTTTCTACATTGAAAACAGCTATAGCATTTTGCATATCTAACGCCATATCAGCTATTACCGTAGCATGATTGTTAGACTGGTTTGGTAAACCGGCTACAGCCATATATGCGTCGCCAATGGTCTTAATTTTTTCTACCCCATGAAGTTCTGCTAATTGGTCGAACAAACAGAATATTGTATTTAACAACTCGACTAATGCCGCAGGGGATGTACGAGTTGAAAGTTCTGTAAAACCAACAATATCAGCAAATAGTACCGTCACTTCCAGAAAGCTATCAGCAATAGTTTTAGGCTGTTGTTTTAACTGTTCTGCAATCATCGCTGGCAGAATATTTAGTAACAATCTTTCAGATTTCTGTTGCGCTATTTCCATTGCTTTGCGGGCATAAAATTCCTTTGTTCTTAACCGTTCATACAAATAAACAGAAAAAACACAAATTAAGCAAGTCCAAAAGAAGTATAATCCTTGTTCAGCATAGGAAGTTAATGGATTTTTTAATATTGGATTATACAACAAATATAAGGTTAAATAGCAAATTATTGTTCCGACTTGAGATATTAAATGCATCCACCATTGCACGGGAATTATTGTAGCCTGAGTGAGAAACATCAGAGTCCAAAAATTGTTTCTAGGTTCGAGATCGTTAAACAGCAAAGCTATATCAATTTGGACAGCACAAGTTACAGACCAGCATAAACTCAAAAAAATTAAGTCAGGATAACGGCGACCGATATGAGTTTTACATAAACCCCAACAAATAAGAGTGAATAATTCTACTACAATCCCAATTTTAAAAGCGTATATTTTGCCTTCTAGATGTGAATTTGTCCAAAGAAAAAAAGTAATCAAAGTTAAGCCAGCAATCAGCATAATCTGCGCCTGTAATTGCAGCCGTTTCACCAGGAATTGCTGTCGCTGTTCTTTGTAAGAGTTGGCAAGACTATTGTTTGTGTGTCGCTCAGATATTCCCTGACTAATGAGCGCATCTAGTTGGGTTTTGTCTGAATTACTTGGATAAATCATACACTTTTTGCGTTATTAGTAATCAATGGACTAGCGAATGGGGCATGGCAATGAAAATAATTACCAATGCCCAATGCCCAATTCCCAATGCCCAATCCCCAATTCCCAATAATCATGGCTCGTACCCCTACATTAAATTTTGATCGTGGCACATTAATTTTGCATCCACCACCACGCGGCAAAGGTTGGATGGATTATGCTACGTGGGATGATAGAGTTGAAAAATTCCGCATTCCAGCAATTAGATATCGATCGCTAGTAGAAGCACTACAAGCCGAAGATGTTTATTTTATCGATGAGGCAAAGGAATTTTATCCTATAGATTTGGTTCCTACTTTGGAAATGGAACCATATCCCCACCAGACTGAAGCGCTAGCAGCTTGGAAACTGGCGGGTAGACAAGGAGTCGTTGTGCTTCCCACGGCGGCGGGAAAGACTTATTTGGCGCAAATGGCGATGCAGTCAACGCCACGTACGACGTTGATTGTAGTACCAACTTTGGATTTAATGCATCAGTGGTATGCACATTTAGTAGCTGCTTTCCCCGATGCTGAGGTGGGATTGTTGGGGGGTGGTTCGCGGGATAGAACGGCTATCTTAGTTGCAACTTATGACAGTGCAGCAATTCACGCCGAAACCTTGGGAAATCAATATGCGTTGATTGTTTTTGACGAATGTCACCACTTACCGACAGATTTTAATCGGGTAATTGCGGAATATGCGATCGCACCTTATCGTCTAGGACTCTCTGCTACACCAGAACGCACTGATGGTAAACACGCTGATTTAAATATCCTCATTGGTCAAGAAGTATATCGCAAACGCGCCGAAGATTTAGCGGGGAAGGCATTAGCAGAGCATGAAATTGTCCAAATTAAGGTAAAGTTATCGCAAGTTGAGCGGGAAAGATACAACCAGTTAATTCAAACGCGCAATGACTTTTTAAAGCAATCTAAGATTTCTTTAGGGAGTCTGCAAGGTTGGCAAATGTTTGTGCAAATGAGTGCTAGATCGCAATCTGGACGGAGAGCGATGTTGGCGCACCGGGAAGCGAAAGATATTGCTTTGGGTACTGATGGGAAGTTGCGAATTTTGATTAATTTATTGGCAGAACATTATCCAGCAAGAATTTTGATTTTTACTGCGGATAATGCGACGGTTTACCGCATTTCTCAAGAGTTGTTAATTCCGGCAATTACTCATCAAACTCCTGTGAAGGAACGACATGAGATATTAACTAAGTTTCGAGAGGGTAAATATAATACTTTGGTTGCTTCTCATGTATTGAATGAAGGGGTTGATGTGCCGGCGGCAACTGTTGCGATTATTTTATCGGGAACGGGTTCGGCTAGAGAGTATACTCAGCGTTTGGGGAGGATTTTACGGAAGGGGAATATTGAGAATAAGCAAGCGATTTTGTATGAGGTGGTGGCGGAGGATACGAGTGAGGAGGGGACTTCGGCTAGGAGAAGAGGGGAGAGGAGAGCAGGGGGAGCAGGGGAGGCAGGGGAAGCAGGGGGAGAAAAAGAGAGGAAGGGGAAGTTGGAGGTTGTGTATGGGAGTGGGAAGGAAAGGAGTTTGAAGGCTGCGGAACAGTTAGAGATTAATTATTCAGTCAAAAATCCAAAATCTAAAATCCAAAATTCAGCAGATGTTACCGACAGATTTACTGATGCATCGCCAAAACGGGGAGGAGATCATTCCGAAGAGACTGAAGATTGATCGGGTAACTTCGGAGTTGGCGATTGAGTTAATTAATTATTTTCAATCAGCTGTGGGGAAGACTCAAGGTGTGCTTGAGCGACAATTGACTGATTTTGAAGGAGATTCTACAGATTATCGGGTGAAGCGAGGATTAGCTTATATTCTCAAAAGCAGTTTTTGCACTTTTGAGGTGGTTAGTCCTTTGGAACCACAAATGTTAAGAGAACGGGTGTTTTCTCTGGCTGCAAAGTCTGTTTCTAGTCGAGAATCAACACAAGTTACTTTGAGTAAGATTGCTGATGAGTTAACTCAAGAACTTGAACGGGAAGTTTTATTGGAACAGGTTCGGAATGGATTATATGCTGATTTATCAGAGAATAAAATTTTGACTGTTTTTGACGCACCAATAGCGCCAGATTTGTTAAATCGATATAACTTATCTCAGGTTCAGGGTGTGTTTTATAAGGCCAGCCAACTTGTGTTAAATGCTCATCGGAATGTTCCGGGTGAATATAAGCTGTTATTTCGCTATCTAAAGTTGTTTCAATTGATGGCTTATATTGAGGGGGATGCTGACCACGGGTTTACAATTACGATAGACGGGCCGACGAGTTTGTTTAATCCTAGTACGCGATATGGGTTAGCGATCGCTAAACTTATTCCGGCTTTACTTCACGTTACTAAATGGAGTCTTTCTTCCATTCTTCAAACCCGCGACGCTTATACAAATAGTTGGAAAACTGGACGTTTCACTCTCAATTCTGAATGTGGTTTGGTATCCCATTATCCACCGGGGAAACCCTACGATAGTATGCTAGAAGCATCCTTTGCTGACAAATGGGATGCTTTAAAAAGTGGTTGGGCGTTAGAGCGAGAAGTTGATTTGATCCCAATTCCCGGTAGCGTGATGATTCCCGATTTCCGCTTGGTGCATTCTGATGGACGCACTTTCTTATTAGAAATTGTTGGTTATTGGCGGCCAGAATATTTACAAAAGAAGTTTTCTCAGGTGCGGCGGGCTGGACGTGATGACTTAATTTTGGCTATTTCTGAGCGGCTTAATTTAGAAAAGGCGGGAGTAAAATTAAATGATGTTCCCGCGAGAATTGTTTGGTTTAAAGATAAGTTATTGCCGAAAGCTGTGTTAGCGGTGATGGATTGATTAAGGTTTACAGCGTAATCACTATATTAATAGTAGAGAAATAATATTTGATTTTTGAACAAAATTAGGGATTGTAGGGGAGCCAGTGCGTTGCGGTGAATCCAGCGCTGTAGGCGGGTTTCCCAACCTAGGCGACTGGTGAACCCGAAGGGAGGTTCCCTCCGTTGTAGCAACTGGCGTTGTGTTAGAACGCAGTTCGTAAGAGTACTCCATAGTAAAAAAATGCCCCAATTGTCATTGCGAGCGAAGCGAAGCAATGACGGGTTTTAGATCATTTATTTTTGAAACACTCTAACGCACTACGATCTAGGATTTGGTGGAGTCTGACGGGATTATTAGAGAACATCGACGTTGTAATGCTTGTTTAAGTAAAGTTTGATATTCTTCATCCTCAACCCGATAAGCCCCAAATCTCTCCAAATGCGGATTCATCATTTGGGCATCAAAAAACACAAATTTCCTCTGACGCAATCTTTCCACCAACTTCACCATCGCCACCTTTGAACCTTCAGGAATGCGGTAAAACATTGACTCGCCAATGAAAGCACCGCCAATCACAATTCCTAAAATGCCCCCAGCTAATTCGTCACCTTGCCAAGTTTCAAAACTAAAAGCATAACCACTCTGGTAAAGTTGCCAGTAAATCTTTTGTAATTCCGGTGAAATCCAAGTTGTTTCGCGGTTAGCACACCCAGCCACCACAGCTTGAAAGTCCCGGTTAATCGCCACATTAAAACGCTCTTGATTGAGAACACGCTGCAAAGACTTGGGGTAACGAAACCGTTCATCCAAAGGAATAAAAGTCCGATCGCGACTTCCGTACCAACTCAGGCGATCGCGCTCATCAGCCATGAGAAAATAGCCTTGTGCATAACCATCAACAATAGCGGCGACATCATATTGCATAAATAAATATAAAAAAACACTCTTAGAAACGCAATTTGATGCTATCACTCAACCTCAGCGTCCCTCTGCGTTTCCCTCCGCGTCCCTCTGCGTTTAAAAAAAATGACTCAACCAATTCCACCCATCACCCTACCACCACCTGAAAACCCTTTCCTCGAAGGTCAATGGTTACAAGAGCGCTTACAACGGTGGTTAGATACAGAATTTATCCCCGAAGCAGTCAATCAAAATATTGCCCAACGAGCCGCACAGATTTTTGTGCGTCAACGGATGGAAGGAGAAAACGACCTTGGTTCTCTGGTAATTGCCATTGTCACAGAGATGCAGTCCTATGATTTTTCTAATAGCTTTTATGGAGAGTTTGCGATCGCTAACGCCGTCAGCGATCTACTCTTAGAAAGTCTGGGAATTGATAAGTGTTGCGGTCAATAATTTTTGTCATTGTCATTTGTCCTTTGTTTTTAGCAATGACTAATGACTAATGACCAATGACTACCAGCTAGACTTAACAACTCCAGGTAATAGACCTTCATGCGCCCATTCTCGCAGCACGTTCCGAGAGAGGCCAAAATCGCGGTAAACTCCTCTAGAACGACCAGTCAACCAGCAACGATTCCGGTGGCGGGTGGGCGCACTATTGCGGGGTAGCTGTTGAATCTTCCGATGGATTTCCAGTTTATCCAAAGGAGATGCTGCACTTCTGAACTCTTCCAAAAGGGCTTCGCGCTTGTCAGCATACTTTTCTATCAATCTGGTGCGCTTTTTCTCGCGCTCAATCATGCTCTTTTTTGCCATATATTCTCTAACTTATTTAAAGACACCGTTTTCCATTCTACAGTCTCTTCATCAATTCTGGGGTTACTTGTGTCGCTTAACCTACAACCACTGGCTTATTAGCAGCAGGACATAAATCAGCAAGCTCACATGCAACACAAACGGGAGAGCGGGCTTTACAAATAGCACGACCGTGATAAATCAGCCGAATTGACCAATTTTCCCAATCAGGCTGCGGTAATAAACCCATTAAATCTTGCTCAATGCGAACGGGGTCTGTATGCTTAGTTAAACCCAAACGTTGGCACAGGCGCTTGACGTGAGTATCTACTGTCACCCCAGCGTTAATACCATAAGCATGAGCTAAAACCACATTTGCTGTCTTCCGCGCCACACCTGGAAGCTTTAACAACTGTTCCATTTGGTTGGGCACAACAGAGTCAAATTCGGTAACAATCATCCGACAGGCGGCTTGAATGTTTTTAGCTTTATTGTGATAAAACCCAGTTGAACGCACTAAACTTTCTAATTCTACCAAGTCAGCGATCGCTAAACTTGCAGCATCAGGAAACTTACCAAATAAATCTGGTGTCACCTTATTCACCCGCTCATCAGTACACTGAGCCGAGAGAATAGTTGCCACTAGCAATTGTACTGGCGTTGAGTAGTTCAAAGAGCAAGTAGCATCTGGATAAAGACGCTTCAAACGAGTTAAAATTTCTAGCGATCGCTGTTTTAAAGGCGAAACTTTCTCTTTTCTACTCCCCATTCTTGTACAGACGCGATTCATCGCGTCTCTCCCACTCCCTATTTTCACTGAAATAACTTTTGTACCCACTCTAATTGGCTAGTTAATTGAGTAGTTTCTTTGACGATCAGAAAAATTCCTAAGCCTAACAGTAACACCAAGCCAGTTTGCATTACACCTTCTTGAATCCGAGCCGGAACAGGCTTACCACGCAAACCTTCAATCAGCAGAAAAGCCAGTTGTCCGCCATCCAAGGCTGGCAAAGGCAAAATGTTGATAATAGCCAAGTTAATGCTGATAATTGCCGCAAAAGACAACAGATTTACGCTATTGTCTTCAGCTAATTTTGCACCAATTTTGACAATATTAACTGGCCCAGAAACTTGTCCAACAGTTTGTTGAAAGTTGGTAATCAACTGTCCAAAACCGGCCAGTGTCCCAACAAATAATTGTTGAAACCTATTAGCAGCAAGTCCAAAAATTTCAAAAGGACTATTAGGACGGCGATAAACTGCTGTAGCATTTGGACTTAGTGCCACACCAACTACACCTTTGCCATCGGCTCCTAGTTTTGGTGTTAATTTCAGCGATTGTTGTTGTTTTTCACGCTGAATTTTCAGTTCGATTTGCTGATTGGGATGAGTTTGAATTTCTTTTGTTAGCAAAGCCGTTGATTTATCAGAAGCGGGGAGTTCTTGACCGTTCACAGCCAGAATAATATCTCCTTCCCGAATTCCTGCTTGGTAAGCAACAGACTCTTGATTAACAGGCTGTACAAGGACACCAGCTTGATAGTTTAATTCTTTGGGAATACCAACGATACCCAATTGCAGGGCCAGCACCAAATAGGCAAATATTAAATTTGCGATCACTCCGGCACTGATGACGATCGCTCTGTCTAAAACTGGACGGTTACGCAGTAGATTTGGGTCATTGGGTGGAATATCGCTATCGGGGTCATCATCGGGAAAGCCCACAAAGCCACCCAAGGGAAAGGCGCGGACAGCATATTCGGTTTGTGAACCTTGGTACTTCAAAATAACTGGGCCAAAACCCAAAGAAAAACGATTAACGAGAATGCCTTGAGAACGGGCTGCAACAAAATGTCCCAACTCGTGTACCAAGATTAAAACAGCCAAGACTGCGATCGCTGCTAAAACTGACATAGAGTAAATTAGTGAAAATATTAAGCTATAGTTATCTTCATTCTAATTGGGTAATGGGTATTGGGCATTGGGCATTGGGCATGGGGCACAAATCACAATACTTCACGTCCCAAATAAGGTTGCAGCGCTTCTGGTATCCTCACCGTCCCATCAGGTTGTTGATAATTCTCCAAAATTGCAGCCATAGTTCGTCCCACCGCTAAACCCGAACCATTCAGGGTATGTACGAACTGAGTTCCTTTTTTCCCAGCCTCCTTGAAGCGAATATCAGCCCGTCGCGCTTGGAAATCTATAGTATTGGAACAGCTAGAAATTTCGCGATATTTCCCAGAAGAGGGCAACCAAACCTCTAAATCATAAGTTTTGGTAGAAGCAAATCCCAAATCCCCAGTACTTAAATTTACGACTCGATAAGGCAACCGCAACGCTTGTAAAATTGCTTCTGCATTCCCCACCAATTTCTCCAGTTCATCAAAAGACGTACTCGGTTCGACAAATTTCACCATTTCCACCTTATTGAACTGATGTAGGCGAATTAACCCCCGCATATCGCGCCCATAGCTCCCAGCTTCGCGGCGAAAACAGGGAGTAAAAGCGCAGTGGTAAATAGGCAATTCTTCAGCAGCGAGAATTTCCCCTCGGTAGAGATTTGTAACTGGAACCTCTGCCGTCGGAATCAACCACAAGTCATCATCAGCGCACTTAAAGCTTTCTTCCGCAAACTTGGGTAATTGACCGGTCGCTGTCAAAGACTCGGTATTCACTAACAGAGGCGGACTGACTTCCACATATCCAGCTTGAGTATGGAGAGTCAGCATAAATTGAATCAATGCCCTTTCCAATGCCGCACCAGCGCCTACCAAAGCCACAAAGCGACTTTGGGCTACTTTTACAGCCCGTTCAACATTGAGAATACCTAGCTTTTCGCCTATTTCCCAGTGAGGAATAATATTCGGATTTTGGGGAATATACTCATCACCCCAACGGCGCACTTCTACGTTATCTTCTTCATTCTTACCAAGGGGTGTAGAGTCGCTTGGTAAATTGGGAAGTGCCAACACAAGTTGAGCAATTTGAGCTTTGAGGTCTTTTTCCTGGGGTTCCAGTTCGCTCAACGTTGCTTTGACAGAGTTGCCTTCATCGCGCAAAGCTTGAATTTCTGGGTCTTGAGGGTTAATCCCAGATTTAATCTTCTGCCCAACAATTTTACCGATTTCGTTGCTCCGGGCTTGGAGTTGACTGCGTGTCCCCTCTAGTTCCCGTTGTTGCCGATCTAACTGTAAAATCGGTTCAATGTCGTATTTACCACTACGACTATTCAATCGTTCCTGAACTAATTGCGGATTTTCCCGTATTTGCTTGATATCCAGCACAGATTTTTCTCAGTTTCTAGCCTAAAATCTTCCTGTCAATATAGTTAACACATAAGCATCCAGCATATAGTAATTTTGGTTTGCTGTGACTGCAAAAACAAAGTTTGTTTGAAAAATCAGTCTCAATTTGAATTTTTAATTGCTGATTATGGTTTATTGATGCGATTTAGTAACCAAAGTGACGCTATAAGTCCTGCAAAATGGGCTGATACAGTGTTGGTATTTGCCTGTACCACAAGCATATCTAGACCGCTAATAATCCGAGTAGGGTCAAACAATTGCGTAGTTATAGCTTGGGGAGAGATGGATCTTGCTACCAGTGTCCCAACGATCGCTTGCGCGCCTAAAAGAGTCACCAGTGTTCCCCCTAAATTCACCCACAGCCCTAAGCGTAATACTTGCACAGTCTCGCTTTTCCGAGGGCGATTGCTGGGATTAGACGATTCCAATTGCTTGCCAATTCTAGTGTAACGGTAAGCTAAATAAATGCCCCCACCCAAAACAACCAGTCCACAAATTGCTAAAAATACGCCAAAGCCAGTCCCCGGATTATTACTAGGACTACCAGTTCTTTGATTAAAGACGGCGAATAGCAACACAATTATGCTAGAAACAACGCCTAGTACTAGCTGAATCCAGAAGCTAATCCAACCTGTAAGGCGAAAGGTTTGGGCAATTGCCCGCAGAGAAGATGATGGAGCATCGGGAGTCTGTGACATAAGGATCTTCAATGTACTGGGCGCTTTCAAAAGACACAAAGACAAAATTTTTATCTAAGGAAGCCTTAGAGCGGAACTTCAGAGAACTTTGTTGAGAGGTAAGTACTGTGTACACAGCAGCCTCATAGCAGAAGGGAGTTTGCCCCCTTACCAAAAAGGTAAGGAGAATAGGGGTTAAGTTTTTGATTACTGAATCAATGCTCTAGCGTTTGTGTCTTCTTTGATAAATTTACTATCACATTTACCAAATGCGACAAGAGATTCTGTTGTGCAGCAAATCATTAATGGTTACTACTTAAGTGTGTCCACGGTCGTAGCAGCTTTAAACCAGACACATCCCATAGCTTAAGTTTTTCTAATTTGCATGGGGAAAATCACTGTAAAGCAAAGTGTTTTTTAAGTTTTACAGACAAAATTGCATTTTACCTGTAAAATTTCTTCGATGGCATTTTATTGCTTAAGCAGTTCTAACTAGCTTGGCATCACTTAACACCAAGACAATCAGAAACCCTACGCCTAAAAGCGAGGGTTTGGGATTGCCCTAATCTGACAAGACTTAGTACGCAAGGCAAGCTCAATGCGTGCCTTGCATACTAAGTGACTTTGCAACTCTCTGTTTGCTCCTCACCACACAGTATCGAGCTTGGGTCAGGGGACGTTTTATCGTGCCTCTAAAACTTGCAAACTCGTTCCCCAACTTCACAGGCGTGGGAATCATTTGGTACTTACGCTTTGGAAAATTAGTCTAAGTAGCATTATATGTATTACTCACTTGGCAGTAGCACTGTATACTGACTACAAGGATTGTAGACCTTACCCCTAAGGCATTTTTTTAGCCATTGACTAACCATGAAACTTGAGGATATATATCAATTCTTTGAGAATCCTCCGCCAACTTACCTTTGTCAGGAAGTAGCAGTCTGTTACATACTGTCTGTTTTATTACAAGGTGAATCCTACGGAACCGAGTTGATTGAGCAATTAGAAATTGAATATCCAACCTATCGGCTTTCGGATACCGTACTTTATAGTGCGATCAAATTTCTGGAAGACCAAAAGGCAATCACTGGATATTGGAAGAAACTGGAAGGACGAGGACGACCCAGACGAATGTACCAAGTTTCTCCAGAATGGCAAGTTCAAGCGCAGGATTTAGCATTTCAATGGTTTAACTACATCAACAGCAGAACAAAGTAACGAATAATTGATAATGAATAAGTCTCCTCCAGTCAAATACTAACAATCAGTTATGGATACTGCTATTCTGCCATCTACGTTTCTGCTCACCTTGTTGTTATCTGTTGGGCTGTTTTTCTTTATTCGTGCCTCGACTAAAGACCGCATACAAACAGTGCAACTAGTATCAGAGCAAGACGAAGCTGCTTTAATGTCTCAATTAAAAGAGTATTTTCGCTCCCGGTCTTACCGAGTGGCAGAGGTAGACCGAGAACAAAACAAAGTTACTTTTGAAGGTAATGTTCGCCCTAGTTTGTTTTTAGCTATATTTTTAACCCTGCTGGCAGCGACTGGGATTGTTTGTCTATCACTAGTCGTATACCTGCTTTTTCCTAACCTCAGTATCCTTGTTCTGGCTATGGTAATGCTGTCGCCTTTAAGTGGTCTATTTTATTGGCAAAAATCTGGAAGACTTGAGAAGGTGTCGCTCAAAGTAGAAACAACTCGGAGCGAACAAACCTCCTCAAGTAAGATCGCTGTAGTTGGTCATCGAGATGAACTCAGCGAGTTACAGAGGACTCTACAGCTAAAAACTGGTGAATAATTGTTGGTTTTTTAACTATGATATGCAGACTTCTGACCCGATCTAATCTTTAGGTGATGAAAAGTAGGAAGGAGGAAATCAAAACTTCTGCTTTGCCAGTTTTCCCCACAACTTATATCGTGGGGAAAAATTTAAGTTTATTAACTTAAATTCGTTGACAGAGCTTGGTTAACAATTTATGGCATAAGAGCGCAACTTCACTAGCGCTTTTGAAGGCGCTTGGCTCTATACCTACTCCCTTCTGTATATACATGATACTAGTATCAAACCATGCAATCTAGCGTGGTATGAGACTAGTTTACTTTCCAACTACCTGGACTAGCCTTACTGGAAAATCAGCTCCAAACTAAAAAAAAATTAAATTTTGCATAAACTTGGCAATCTTGCCAGTTAATGATAATCAGGAGCCACATTCAATGTGTAAGATGACCATCTACGGTTCACCGACTAGCTAAAGCAAGAGGTTCTTGACCCGGTGAAGGTTCTAACACCCTCAAGCTAGGAAACAAGAAATGGTTTTCCTCTACGTATTGAGCACCAAAGAGTCCCTTTTCTGCCCAGAAATAACGATCTGTGGTGTGTTCATTTCGCTTTACGAGTAGCAACGCCGGTGGCAAAATCCCTTCAGCTTGAATGAATCTTCTCGCTGCTGTCACAGGTTTTTCTTCGCCACTTTCGATGCTATATTGAGGCACATGCTCCAAAATCCGCCGTCCTTCCTGACGACGGCGACTTTTCCTTTTGCGTCTCCTTGCCAATCTATTGTCCTCCTCTTTCAAGCTAATAGATTGTAGTGTTAGCTACAAAATCCGTCGTCATTATATAAGTTCTAGTTCAAAATATCAATAGTTTTTAACCTTTTCATGCAAGAAAGTTAACATCTTTGAAAATAGATAAAACAAAACCACCTAAGAGAATAATCCCTTGGTACAAATAAACCATCACTAAGAAGATTTTAGTTAAGCTTTATTGAATGAGTGAGGTAAAAATTAAGTATCCTCTCTTATCATCATGCCTCAAAATCTGTAATCTTGAGCAAGAGCTAAAAAATGTTAATGTCTGCCAGTTCCGATTTTATTGCTCTGTGTCGAGAGCAAATAGCACTGCTAACCCAGGGGCTGGGAGCAACTTTAAGTATTGTGTACCTGACACAAGAATTGGTAGAGACTCCTTCAGGTGAGGCCAAACTGATTCCTGTGGTAATTTACCCAGAAACAGCATTATTACCTCCAGGGGAAGAGACTGCTGAAGCGACAGTGCATAAGCAACTTCAAGTTGGAAATGTGTTTATATTACCCAACGATCGCAGAAGGTTATTGACAGCCGGTTCACAATCTCCAACCTCATCACAGGAGTCTGAAACATCTCAACCCCATTTAAAAGAGGAATACCTCTTTAGTGGGAATCAAATTGTTTTACCTCTGGTTTATGAGGGTGTGATGATGGGATTATTGGTAACGGGTAGGCAAGACCGAGCATGGAATGAACATGAGGAAAGTCAGATTCAACGGATAGCCCAAACATTAGCGATCGCTTGTATTTTAGATCAACGCCGAGCATGGTTTGAGCAGCAGTTGCGCGAGCAACAAATTCTCCAAGAGAAACAGCGCGATTTGCTGGATAACCTGTTGCATCAGTTTCGTAATCCATTAACAGCGTTGCGGACTTTTGGTAAACTGCTGTTGAAGCGGCTGCGACCAGCAGACACCAACCGGAATGTAGCAAGTAGTATTGTGCGGGAAAGCGATCGCCTCCAAGAATTGCTGCAACAATTCGATCAAGTAATAGACTTGACAGAGGCAGATTTAGCACCACTACATCTGCCCGAACATGAAGTATTTGTGGAAGCAACTATCCAAAAATCCGCTAAACCGCCGCTATTATTACCGGGAACGGGAGATAAAGCAGTTGATTGCTCGTTACCAGATATATTAGAACCATTATTAATATCAGCCAAAGCGATCGCTCAAGAGCGAAAGCTAAAACTAATAACTGAAATCAAACAGAACTCACCCCCAGTCCGTGCCAACATCAAAGCATTGCAAGAGGTTTTAACTAACATTATTGATAATGCTTTGAAATACACTCCCACTGGTGGTAAAATTTCGATTCAGGCGGGGCAAGAAAAAGCTAATTTTCAGGGAATTGCGATCGGTGACAACGGGCCTGGCATTCCACCCGAAGATTTAGAACATCTTGGAGAACGGCATTATCGGGGTGTACAAGCGCAAACAGAAATCCCTGGTACTGGTTTAGGGTTAGCGATCGCTAAACAATTAATAGAGCAAATGCAGGGCGAAATCGAGGTTTTCAGCCCTGCAATCAACTCTCAGCTAACTTCACCCAATGCACCGGGAACTACTTTTATTATTTGGTTGCCAGAAGTTGAAAATTAGCCATTCACCAATGCCCAATAACTATCTTAATGAAACTAGCAAGTTTTGATTAATTGTCATTTGTAAATCGGTATTTGGGTCAATTGCCACCAGATCAACACTCTTCTTACCGAAAAATAGACCAATCAATGCACCGATACCAGCGCCACCCAAGACTTCTTCTGTGGCGATCGCCTGTGACGGCAGAAACAGCAGCAGCAGCTGCACCTGCGCCCAATACAGTATCTTTGATAATTGCCCCAGTACTAGTACCGCAGGGCGGAATTAAAAATTAAAAATTAAAAATTAAAAACGAATACAGCATGAGGGTTTCATTGATTTGGAATGGGTGGTTTATTTCCGCTGTTGACTCTTTCAGTTTTGGTAATCACGTCTGAAGTAGGGTTGAGTTGATACTCTTGACCTGTGGTTAAAACCAGTTTTTGGGCAACGAATTGAGAACCACCTGTAGCAGGTTTAAGTTGTCCAATAACCTGACTACCAGCCGGAATCACTACAGACCGGTTAAAAATAAATGCGATCGCACACTAGAGTTAAAGTGGCGATCGCATATAAAGAATAATTTGGAGTTAAATCTAATAAAAGACCCAACAGCTACAACATAAAACAGTTAATTGCTGAGGTTTGACACTACATAGGGCGAGTTAATTGCTGGGGCTTGATTGGAACTAACCAATGCTTGGTAGATAAAAGCTGCAACCTGGGCGCGAGTGGCGGTTGCAGTTGGATTCAGGGACTTCACATTAGGATAGTTGACCACAATTTGCTTTTCAGTTGCAGCTGCGATCGGGCTACGAGCGTAGCTAGCGATGTTAGAGGCATCATTGAAATATTTCAGAACGCTTTGGGTATTGCCGCCAGAGTTATACCCCAAACCGTTAGCCAGGGAAACCAAAACCTGCTCGCGAGGAATAGCTTGGTTAGGCTCAAAACGATTACCAGGATATCCAGATAAGAAACCAATTCTATAGGCTTGCCCAATGGCATTTGATGCCCAATAATTGCTGGGAACATCATTAAAATTGATCGCCTGCCGTTGCTGTGATTTTGGGAAAGCTTTATCAATCATAGCGGCAAATTGAGCGCGTGTGACTGCCTCTTCAGGGCGGAAGCTACCATCAGGAAATCCGGCAATCACACCTTGTTGTGACAATTGTTGAATAAATTGTGCCGCCCAATAGTTAGATGAAACATCAGAAAAAGCAATTTGAGCCAAAGATCCCAAGGAACATCCTACTTTGATAGGTTTATCTTGCGAATTCAAAGTCACTGCTCCACAAACAAAATCTCCTGACTTAGATGCTACATAAGTTTGCTTTGGGGGATTTTGTTTATCTAGCCGCGATTTCCAATCGTCAGATATTTTTTCTAGAGTGGGATGCTTCTTTAAAAACTCCGAGTCTGCAACAATATCATGAGGCCCCTTAATACTTACCTTAGAAGCATTCATGTAGATATTATAGTCGTAAGTAACGTTTTGGCTTTTGGTGCTACTATTAATATTCTTGCCAGGAAAAGCATAAAGAATATTATTTAAAATCCTGACATCAGATGACGTGTAGGTAAATATTTGTCCTCCCTTAAGTTCTGGAGTCTGATTATTTAAAACAGCTGTGTTATTGACAATATCAACATGATCGCTTCCAATTGTATGAATACCTGAACCACCATTATTAAATGTAAGATTGTTTTTAACTAAAGTCCGTCCTGTATATGCACCCAATTTTGAGTTACCTTGATCGTTTCTAGAACTATCAATAATAATGCCATTCCCATCTGTAATCTTTCCAGCTGCAATCCAAGGGATATACATGCGATTGTTATAGACCTTATTGTTGGTAATAAACATCTTGTATCCACGGTTGTTGTCAGAATTCCAACTACTCAAGAACCCAACGCCACTGCAACCATAAATACTATACCAGGCATTATTGAACACCACATTATGATCTATTGTCACATAATCAGCCTGTGCTGCTCCGATACCTCCTCCTCCACAGTCATGCACTTTATTATTCAAAATCCGAATATGATGAACATGACCATTGGTTCGTCCATCCACATTGATGCAGTTTCCACTCGTTAGTGGATTTGCTTTGTTAGTCTTCTGACTCATGGCATAATCAAGGCTGATATTGGCATTGTTTCCGACAACCTCCAGCCCGTTGATCTCAATATATGAAGCTCCACCCAAGATCGTAATCCCGTTCCATGTATTGTGCTGAATTTTTGGGAAATGACCAGGATATGCTTTATACGTAATCCATGCATTGGCAGTTCCAGAACGTTTAATATATAGAGCACTTCCAGCTTGACCTATATTTTTGTAGACTCCATTCATAATCAATACTGTATCGCCAGGATTGGTAAGGTCTGCTGCCTTTTGAATAGTCCTAAAGGCAGATGAAGTAGAGAGTCCACTATTATTGTCGCTTCCAGTACCACTCACATAGTATGTTTTCGGAGTCGCCTTAGCGCTGATTAGCTGGCGGCTAGATAGGCTCATTTCCTTGTTAGTGGATGCCTGAACATTTTCAACTACAGATGCTTTTATTCTTTCTCCCCCAGTCAAAAGACCTAATACTACGGGAATTGCAAGATATGTGCTTAAAGTGAAACTTGGAATTGCCATCAGAAAAGGCTCCTTTATTGCCACTACTTAACAAAAGTATCAGGATATTATGTAATTTTGAATATTCTTTTGGATAGAGAACAAAATAGAACTGACTTTCCTAACTCTCCCTATAGAGCAATTACATAAGTATTCTCATAAATATCGATACTGATGAAGACGATATAGAGGTATGATAGTTGCTGTTAAATAGAATTTTTAATTGTTAAAAATTAAGGCGATCGCCCACTATATTGAAAGTTGCGATCGCCTATTAGAGGTGATTAAAGTCACGACTTTAATTGAGTTAAATCTAGTACTAGTAGCGAGATGGTGGTACTAAATTCAAGTTAGAATTTAGTGTGAGCTTCAAATCTTGTCCGGGTCTGAGGACATAGACATTTACTTCTTTTTTCCGTAACAACACACTTGCTCCCGCACCCGCAGCCGCACCGATAACAGGTTTTAAATCGTCAATTCTGCGATTACCAGTAAGTAGTGAACCTAAAAGACCAGCACCCCCACCAATAGCTGCATCAGTTAGAACCTGATTTGTGCTGGGCCCCTGCTTAACTTTTTGAGTTCTGGTGTATGTCCGAGAAATAGCATTAATCGACTGGCGCTGACCATTGGAAAATTCTAATTCTTCAGCGACAAACCGCACGCCTTTTCCTTTGTTATCATCTGTATCTCTTGAATAACTATCTAAGTCAACCGGTTCTAGTCGTCCATTTACTTTAGTACCGGCGGGAATCAAGACATTTTTATTCCTGTCGATAATGTCATTGGCTATTCTCAAGGTTATAGATTTACTTTCCCCAGGAGCAATAGTAATTGTATCTTTTTCGTAGGTGACAGGCAGAGAAACTCCAGAAGGAATAGTAACGTTGCCATATTGCCCAATTCTGTCTTGCCCATTTATGTATTGCGCGTTAGCACGAGCTAATGTTAATAGTGGGCTAGTGACACTTGCGGTAACAGCTATTGCCATAAGTGCAGCAGTTCTAGATTTCCATTGATGTAGGCGAGCCATAAGAGGGTTTTCCTTTATGTATGTGATATATGTAATGACGGTGATTTACTGAGTTTGTTTCTGACTGTTTTTGAACCTGTCTATAAGCGTATACCGAAGATAAAAGTACTTATGATCATGGAGAGTTTGTGCGATCGCAATCCTTCATCAGTATTAGTATCCTTAAATGTGCGTCACTCAAACCAGAGGCGAGACGGGCGTTGCGGAATCGAGGTATGAACTTGAATGTAGAGACGTAAAATTTTACGTCTCCACAAGGATTTTTCACCACAATGCACAATCGTTTTCATACCGCAATCAGCAATGCCGCGAGACGTTTATATGACGTAAATGAGGATACTTTTGTTCCAAAATGCTGTTTTATCACTCATGTCCACATATATAAGCCATTGATATAGATGTGAATGGGCTAACTGCGAACTCTTACTTCCATTTTAGATTGATTTGCTAGGACTTGGGAAATATTTTCCCTTTCTTAACGAATGATTTACCTGGGGGATTGAAAGATCAACTATCTGCTATGTGTGTATTTAAGATTGCTGCTGACGCTGTTGAATCTCTGCGATCGGTAATAGCAAGGTGTCTTCTATTTGCTGTCGCACTTCACGGCTGACATAACAATCGCTATTTAGGCAATCTACCAATAATTTATTGGCATCATAATACTGCTGAAGCAATTCTTTTTGTTCGTTGCTGAACTGCCAATCATGACCAATATTGCGATGTTTAATCATTACTTCTCTTAATTCTTCACACCAAGCCTTCCCATTAACTAACCACCATTCCCGATATTCTTGCAAGTCTTGTATGCTTGGTAGTTGTTCTCGAAGTTTTTGCAGCAAATGCTTGAGTTCTGGGTCGAGGGATCGGTCGAGGGATCGGTCGAGGGATCGGGAGAGGGAGAGGGACAGGTCAAGGGATCGGGACAGATCGAGGGATTGGTCGAGGGAGCGGGAGAGGGAGAGGGACAGGTCAAGTGAGAGGTCGAGAGACAGGTCGAGGGAGAGGGATAGGTATCGGGAGAGGGAGAGGGACAAGTCGAGGGAGCGGGACAGGGACAGGGACAGGTATCGAGAGAGGGAGCGGGAGAGGGAGCGGTCAACGGAGAGATATCGGGAGAGGGACAGGGACAGGTATCGAGAGAGAGAGCGGGAGAGGTATTGAGAGAGGGCTAGGTAAAAGGCTCTAAGTGCTGCTGGTTTGTAAGAAAAGTTAACGGAAAGAGATTTTTTCCTTACCCACAGAAGAAACTCCTGCAACCTCTGATCGTCAGCTACCATAAAATCAATTTTCTCTTTGATCAACAGCAATAACCGATCTGCACTTGGCGACATCCCAACCGCTAGCAATAAAACTTCCCGCCAGCGTTTTTCAGTGATGTGGCTAACAAGATTTTGCAGCGCTTCCTCTGATGACTGTCTCACAACCACAAATTCTCTAGCTGTAAAATACTCGTGAAATGTGAGATGAGAAAATGAGTAAATCCCTTTTGCCCTTGCTACAACTAGTCCATGATGATGTTCAATTGAACGCAAAACTTCCTCACTATCAACTTGCAACGCTTCTTCGTCAGTATTAGCACCAGGTAAATTTCGGATGTATTCTGTAATGTATTGTTCTGCTACTTTCTGCTTGAAGAAATATTCACTCCCCTCAAAGGTAGTCAACGCAATTTTGCTGAGTAAATCTTCTTTGCGTTGAACTGATAGCTTTTTGTAAATCTGATCGCGTTGAATTCCCCTCTTGGCATCCCATTTTTTTAATAACGCATCCAGTCCTTCTTTATATAACTCAGAACGATTTGCAGGGAAATCTCCTGACTCTTCAAATGCTAAACAAAGCAACGTCAACAGTAGTGGACTTGCAGCAAGTTGTTTGATTCGGCTATTCTCTTCGAGACATTTGATAAAAGTCTCTGGCTTTAGAGCTTTCTCCTTAAACCAGTTATTGGCAAAGTTGGAAATTTGTTCATCGTCAAAATCAGCAACTTCCACCTCTGTAAACTTCTCAAAGGTATACTCTTTTGCTGCAATCCGGCAGGTCATGACAAACTGATTTTTTGGGAACCGATCAGAAAACTCACGAATTTCTTTTAATACACGGTTACTATCCTCTTCTCTAACCTCATCCAACCCATCAAGTAAAACTAATGCTTTAGCGTAAGTTAATACATCTCGGATAGAAAAGATAGGATTTATTGCCTCTTCAGTGATGTGTTGTAATAATCCAGGTTTATTTGCAGCTTCTGCAAAGTTTTTGAGGGTGACAAAAATAGGTACACGTTCAGCCTGAAACTCACCTCCAATACACTGAATCGCTAAATACTTCAGAAACGTCGTTTTACCTGCTCCTGGTTTACCCAAAATCATTAGCTTGGAATATTTCTCAACTGCTTCCAGTCCTGGCACTCGTTTTGTAGTGATTCGGTTAAGTCCAAAGAGGTCAAAATCCTTGCTGCTATAGTGTTGTAAGAATTCATCAATTCCTATCCGTTGTTGTCCAGTGATTTTCTCTAATATATTGACGCTGGTGTAAATGTCATTCAATCCAATAGGTTGAGTCATATCTAGCACCCGCATTGTGCCGCAGCGTTCTTGAATGAGGGGTTTTATCTTTTCACGTACCTCTTGCACGATCGCATCAATATCAATCCTGTTATCCTGGTTTAACTCTGGTTCAGTCGCAGGTTCAGCAACTATTTCTTCCCACTCTAGGTCTAGCCTGTCACAAATCTGGACAAACAGGTTGCGGTCAACAGGCTTACCTGTAAAGAATTTTCCTACTGGTTGGCGAGTTATTTCTAACTCATGGGCTAATGCTTTTTGAGTTAAAGAATAACGAATTAAAGCTTTTTTTGCTTTTTTGATACCTTCTGGAGAACAGGAAAGCGATCGCCCGGACATAACCTAACCACTACACTTTTGCTGATTTTAACTGTCAATTTGGCAATTCATGCTCATCGCATACACAAGTCATTCACATCACAAGCCTGTATTTAAGCTTACAACAACCACCGACCTGTAAAGCTAGGGATGTAGTGATTCAGACCATTTGAGGTACTTCAATGTTATCTAAGAAATTTCCTTCAAGAGATGAAGTGTTAGCTACTGTAATGCTGATTACGGTAATTGGTTCTCTAACACTTGCAGTTATTGATGAGAAGAGTCGCTCTCAATTTCTAGATTTAACAAAATTCGCTATAGGTACGTATATTGAGCTATTGATACCTCGGTCAAGAGCGAGCGATCGCGACTAATCAAATCCAATTGAAAGGGTTAGTCCTATAAATTTTTGATGCGATCGCAGCAATTCTTGTGCTAGGTTAAAATCTGCTCAATTGCCATCAAGGAGTATGAAATATAGGGGTATGTAGTGGTTCTCAAATTGTGTGGGTTGGTTAACTGACTTGAGTAAACTTGCGTACCACTATAAAGCTTATATTGAAGCTGGAAAATTCTTTAATGTGATTACATCTTTAAAGACAAATAGGAATATCTGTTCTAACCACCAAGACTTTTAGTATTTCTTATTTAACAATTTTTTACGAGCTATCAGGTATATACCTAGCAGGGATAAACTGGCTACTAACGAAGGTTCAGGTATAGGTTTGATTTCGGCATAAATAGCTGTTTTAGTTGTGGCTCCTTCAAGAGCCTTAACACTTATCTGGGGAACGTCTGGATTCAGGCTAGTTAGCTCAATTGTGTATTTATTGCCCTCAAAGGTGAAACTGCTATTACTCAAATTATTGTCTATAAATACAAAGTCTGCATTCTCTTCAGGGTTTATTGAATCGTTTGGTGTATTTACTAGATGGAAGTTGAAGTCAAAAACTTGGCTGATTCCAACGGGAGAGTTGAAGGATATATTGAGATTTAAAGGTACAGATTCAACGATTGTACCGTTGAGTACAGTTCCATTAAAATAAGTCAAATCAGCTATTTTGAATGCAGAGTTGATGTCTGCTGAAAAGGAGTTTTCCTTAAAGATAAGTTGATTTGAGCCTGTTACTATACAGTCACTAGGAGTACTTGGAATTGTTGGGCAGACATTAGGATCGCCCCAAGTAAATGTGTTGCTTCCCACACCTGTGTATGTAGGATTAGTATCGGTGCTTCCTGAAGTAGGTTTTCCCCATGTAGCACTAGAGATACCAGAAAAAGTGAGAGCATCTGCTTGACCAGAAAAACCAAATCCCGTAGTTACACTCACAAAAAAACTAGATATAGCAGTCGTAAAAAATAAACTTAATTTCATAATTTAGATTTCAGTTCTCATCCTGGAGCTTTTTTAAACTAGATGTCTAGTCTAGGTTAATAAAATTACGGAAAATACGCCAATATCTTCTTGTAATTTTTATAAAATATTTATACTTGTTTAAGTGTTTTTTAATGAATAATTTATAATTATTAAGCTAGCTTTATGGTTTGTTTAAATATTTTACCACTTTACTAATTAGTAGTAAAAGTGTTTGCGTAGGCGTAGTCCGTCGTAGACATCGCTACCTTACTTGATAAATTGATTAGCTGTCAAGTTAATATCAAGTTAATACTGAAAGTTTTCGGTATTTTCCTTATAACTTTGACAAAATCTCTGGCAACAACTGCCTAGGAACTTTAGATAAAGCTAGATTTTGTCCTTGTATACCTAATTCATTATGAAAAGCACGAATAGTATTTACCACATAAGTGAAAGTTGTTTGATAAGCCTCTGGTTGTTTGCTTAATCCGTTTAAGGCTTGCAAATGGTTGTCTAATGCTACTTCTAGATATTGAGAACGTGTTGCTTTGTCACTATTAAATGATTTATCTATTACTAGCTGATAATATGCTAGTCCCAGGTTGTTATGAGAGGCAAGCAGATCGAAACTTAAAAGAGTAGCACTCAATGAGTTAGCCAAGGCTATAGCCTCTTCATAAGCGTCTATACATAGTTGTAGATACTTTTGCCGTGCCTGTTTAGTTGTCTGAGATAGGTTTGCTAGATGCCAGTAAGCAGTACCTAGATTATTTTGTGTTGCAGCGCAAGCACTGGGAACATTAGCTGGAGTGCGATATTTGAGAGCTTCGCTATAGAAATTAATAGCTAGCTGGAGATTTGGGACAGGTTGTTCGTATTGTGCCAGATTCCAATAAGCAGTACCGATGTTGTTTTGAATCATGCCATGCTTCAGTGCTTCCTCTTGGGGATTGTAGTGTACCAGTGCTTCGTTGTAAGCTGCGATCGCTTTCTTTAAATGCACAATTGGTTGATTGTATTGTCCTAGATGCCAGTAAGCAGTACCCAAATTGTTCTGGCAAGCCGCATACTTTAATGAATCCATATCGGCTGTACGGTAGCTGAGTGCTTCACTGTAAGCTAAAATCGCTTGCTGCCAATTTTCAGACGGATGAGAAAAACGAGCTAAATCACCATAAGCCGTCCCTAAATTATTTTGCACACGAGCGTAAGTTTCTGGATGTGTCTGCGGCGAAATCATCTTTAACGCCAACTGATAAAATTCTATTGCTTGCTCTATATAAGTTTGTCCCTCCTCAGAATTGGGTGGTGTACGGTATAGTATCCAATAGAGCGTACCTAAGTCATTCAAGATATCTGGGAGTTGTGGTGAGGTTTCGTCATAGCTAATTGCCTCCTGGTAGGCAATAATTGCTACCATAAGATTTTCTAGGGTTGAGTCTCCTTGCTCAATGCGAAGGCGGTATAAAGTACCCAAGCGATGATAAGCTTCTGCCAATATCTCCCCTAGAACTTGCTTTTCGTGTAATTCTTCAATCTCCAATAAAATCTGCTGCGTTTGGAAGTAATTCTCAGTATTTTGAGCAGAGTTGGTGTTAATTGTTGCTATGACTAACTCTGCTAATTCGCTACTAACATAAGATAAAGATGACAGTGATTGATTATTATTAACACTGCCAGACCTATTAGTAGACTCCTGCGGTTGTAGCGTAGCTTCTTGAGTTTTATGTACACCATTCTCTTGTATCTCTGCTGGGAAATTGGAATTATTCTCAAACTTCAATTCGGTGGCTGCGGTTCTGAGTTCTGCTTGATTAAGTGATTGATCTAAATCTAAGTTTCTAGAACGTGAAAAACTTTCTGGATAGCCAGAATTTTGAGTAGCTGGTGTGGGTTCTCCAGCAAATACAAATACACCAGTTCGACAACGCCAAAACTGTGGTGCTGATTGCTTGATTGCAGATAACCAAGGACGGGGTATCCACAACAGCAAGTTAGATTCTAGGAATCGGCTGGATTCTTGTGTTGAGAAATATTGTTCGCTTAAACGCAGGTAGTGCAAAAATAACCGTTGCGTTGCGACTGGTTGCTTAGTGAGATGCTCCACGCCTACAATCTGAAACGCTGGTACTGGATAAGGTCTTCCAGGGGTATCTTTTGATGCCCCAACAATTGGCGGTGGATAGTTTGCCAACCATTGATTTATCTGGACTATGGGATTGGGATCGTTTAAATTCAAACGCAATGTGACTAATCGCGGATAAGCTGAAGTGCTATTTTCCTGAGCATTTGATGACTGATATAGCACCTGTCCAACAGGATAAGCCAATGTAGAATGCAAACGGGCTGCTACTTGATTTCTTAAGTGTAAATTATCACATACAGCTAAAAAAAGTTGTCGTCGTAAGCCAAGATTTAGGGCAAGTTTCAGGCGGTGATATACTTGCCGATTCCAATTAGAATTATTATTGTGTGTAGTATCATTCACGCTTAAAGAGCCAAAATACGGTATATATCACCTTTATAGGTGCATGCAAGTGGGCTAAACTCATCATAAATAATCGGATATTATACGGTTTAGAATAAATTGAGCTTTAAGTTTAACAATAAAAATAAAGTATAATTATATACTTTGATTGCTAATTCAATTTTAACAAAAAATAAAAAAGCAGGCCCCTTTTAAAATAGGAACCTGAAAACTATAAAGAAGATGAAATTTTCTGAAAATATTTTATGATTAAGCGCTCTTAGAAACAAAGAAGGCGACTAGAATCAAGCCGACAACCAAAGCTGTAGCGGCAATTCCTAGTAAAATATAAGTTCGTTTTTGCCCTTCTGTGGGAGGTTCTGCTTGATAAATCTTTGGTTCCCGGGCAAAATTATTCAGAAGGCCGCCTTCTTCATTGGTATAGGGCATGAATTAATTCCTTTATCTTTATCGTTCATTTAATGTTACATAAATGCTAAATCTGCTCTAAAACTGCTAGACAAATCGTTACATTATTGGGCATTGATTAAAGAGGTAGAGGGACGGGGTGCGGGGTGCGGAGGGGAAAACTCTTCTCCCTTGCTCCCTTGCTCCCTGCTCCCTGCTCCCTTGCCTGTCTATACCATGCCCCATACCCCATTCCCTAATTAGTAATTGTCCCAGTGAGAGGTGAACTAGGACTGGCGTAATCTTTGATGGGCATTCTGCCGGCAAGGTATGCTAGACGACCAGCTACTGTTGCTAAGTTCATGGCCCGAGCCATTGCTGCTGGGTTTGGAGAAAGAGCGATCGCACTATTAATCAACAAAACATCTGCTCCCAATTCCATTGCTTGGGCAGCTTCTGAGGGTGAACCAATACCAGCATCTACCACCACCGGTATACCTGCATTTTCAATGATAATTTGGATGTTAGCGGTTGTTTTTAGCCCTTGTCCAGAGCCAATGGGCGATGCTAAAGGCATTACCGTTGCACAGCCTACTTCTTCTAAACGCTTGGCTAACATGGGGTCAGCGTTTATATAAGGCAATACGACAAAACCTTCTTTCACTAATTGTTCTGCGGCTTGTAACGTCCCAATTGGATCTGGGAGTAAATACTTAAGGTCAGGTATTACTTCTAACTTGACAAAATTATTATCTTCCTGCCCTAACAATTTCGCCATTTCTCGCCCCAAACGCGCTACGCGAATCGCCTCTTCAGCAGTTTGGCAACCTGCGGTATTGGGTAACATCCAAATTTTTGTCCAATCTAAGGCTTCAGCTAAACCTTCATGTCCGGGGGCTTTGGTTTGTACCCGTCTGACTGCCACGGTGACAATTTGGCAATCACTGGCGGCGACACTTTGCTGCATTTCTTCAATGCTGCGATACTTACCAGTTCCCGTCATTAAGCGGGATTGGAAGGTTTTGCCAGCAATAATTAGCGGGGAGTCTTGAATGGGGAGTGGGGATATTACAGGATGATAACCGTTAGAGAAATTGGCAGAGTGAGTCAGCATTTGGGTAGAGGTAGATTCCTTGGATTGGAAGCGCGAATAGTGAAAATTAGCAAGTAGAGGATCGGGCTTTTGTTCTAAGATTAAATCGGCAATCAATGCAGCTGTAACGGGTGTAAGTAGAATCCCATTCCGGTAATGACCTGTAGCAAGGGTTAAATTTTGACAGTGGCTAGTGCCAAGGATGGGTAACTCATCGGGGGTAGCTGGGCGAAATCCCCACCAGAAGTCTTGGATGGGATAATCTTTTAACTGGGGATACAGGCGGATAGCAGCTTGTAATAATTTTTGAATGCCTTCTGGGGTGTTGTTGGGGGTAAAGCCAACGTCTTCGCTTGTTGCCCCGATAATCAGGCGATCGCGTCTTGGTACGATATAAATATTCTGCCCAAACAAAACCCGCTTCAACGGCAATTCTGGCGCAAATTCTGGTATTTGCACACTCAGCATTTGTCCTTTTCGAGGTAGCACAGGTAGGGGTAATAACTCATTTGACCAAGCACCGGAAGCTAAAACATAGTGCGCGGCGCGAATCATTCCGACATTGGTTTGCACGCCAACCACTTGTCCTTGCTGCTGTAAAAATGCTTCTACTGTAATCCCGTCTCTGAGTTCAACACCAACAGACTCAGCCGCCGTCCGTAATACCTGTGCTAGTGCTTTATTATCAACTTGTGCGTCTTCAGGATACCACCAGCCACCAACTACCTCTGCTCCCAATCCTGGCTGATATTGATGAATTGCCTCTTTATGTAACCAGTAAGCCGGGGATGAAGTAGAAGAGGCAGGGGAGCGGGGGGAAGGGTGCAGAGGAGAGAAATTTTCCCCTTGCTCCCTGCTCCCTGCTCCCTGCTCCCCTGCCCCCCTGCCTCTTCAAAGACGGGTGCGAGAATACCACAGGGACGGTAGCCAGTATTTAAGCCGGTTAGTTCTTCTAGTTTACGTGTCCAATCGGGATATAAAGTACGCGATCGCCAACACAAAGAACGCATTGCCCCATTGGGGATTTTTTCGGCATCTGGTGCTAACATCCCGGCGGCGGCGTGGGTAGCAGCAGCCTGGAAGTCACGACAAAGCACGGTGACGTTTGTCCCGCGCAGTTTTAGTTCAATGGCGATCGCTAAACCAATAACACCGCCACCAATAATTACGATCTCACTAGTCATTAGTCATTTATCATTAGCTATTTATGATTAGCCACTTATCATTAGTACATAACTAATAACTTATAACTAATTAACTCATAACTTATAACTTATAACTCGTAACTAAAGACGGATATTATCGTTACCACAAGGCTCGAATTGGTTCGTTGTTTTGGTTTGTGTTGCTAGATGGCGTATCGGTTGCAGAACTATCTGTATTGTTTTCTGTTGTACTGTCAGAAGGTGATGTTGAGTCAGTAGAAGGATTCTGAGCTACGCTACTCCTGTTGTTGGGTCTGGGAGCTACAATACTGCGTCTATTTTCGTTTGTTTCAGGTGTTTCATTTCCTTCTGTTGCAGTTTCTTCATTTTTGCTGCCAGCACTGCTATTAACATTGATATTAGCTGGGAGAACTTTGGCTGCTTTACCAGAGGGAGCGTTAGCGGTTTGCACTCCCATCGGAAAATTTATGCCTAGTAACGTACCAAGCAGAATGGCCAAACCGCCAGCCATCAAAATTAAGGGTGTCCATCTACCCATCTTGTCTTACTCCTTTTTAACCTTTTGGTGTCCACACTATTCGAGAACCTTGTCCCCAAAATCCATCAAACTTTGTCACTTTCACATCGCCTAAAACCAGAGTTTGACAAGCTAAACGCAAGTCTGTTGTAGGAGAATGGGGAGGAAGCGAACGCCTGGCTCGATCGCGCCAATTCGCTGCTGATACTTCGCCCTCTACCTTAACCGCACAGGTTCCGCAACTGCCAATACCCCGACAGTTTATTACCTTAGCACCGTCATTGTAGAGGTGAATACTATTTTGCAGCAAAATTTTTCGGAGATTGGTTCTGCTTACGCACTCAATTGTTTTACCTTGAGCTAGTATTTTAGGCATTTTTAAATTGCCAAACTGGCATTTTGTTGTATATTGACACATTGCCTTGAAAGTTGTCTCGTCGGTCCCAGTTTTATGACCACAAATTCTTCACCTCAACTTTGGCTCTATGACACTACATTACGGGATGGCACTCAGCGCGAGGGGCTATCTGTATCGATAGAAGATAAGTTACGCATTGCCAAGAGACTCGATCAACTGGGAATTCCCTTTATTGAAGGCGGTTGGCCTGGTGCTAATCCCAAGGATGTACAATTTTTCTGGCAACTCCAAGAAGATCCGCTCAAACAGGCTGAAATTGTGGCTTTTTGTTCGACTCGCCGTCCCAACTCTACTGCTGCCACCGAACCGATGCTACAGGATATTTTGGCTGCGGGAACTCGCTGGGTAACGATTTTTGGTAAGTCTTGGGATTTACATGTCACAACTAGCCTCAAGACGACATTAGAAGAAAATTTGGCGATGATTCGTGACACCATTGAGTACCTCCGTTCTCAAGGGCGGCGGATTATCTACGATGCCGAACATTGGTTTGATGGTTACAAGCACAATCCAGATTATGCTTTACAGACATTAGAGGCTGCGATCGCATCTGGTGCTGAATGGCTAGTCCTCTGTGATACCAATGGCGGCACTTTACCTCATGAAATTGGCCAAATTGTGCAAGATGTGGTAAAGGTAACTGGGGAATGGGGCAGGGGGAATGGAGCAGGGGGAATGGAGCAGGGGGCAGGGGGAATTATTGAACAAGTCTCTCCGTCTTCCTCCTCTCCCTTGTCCTTTCTTCATACCCAATCGTCAATGCCCCAAATTGGCATTCATACTCATAATGATTCCGAAATGGCGGTTGCTAACGCTTTAGCCGCTGTGATGGCAGGGGCAAAGATGGTACAGGGGACAATTAATGGTTACGGTGAACGTTGTGGTAATGCTAACCTCTGTTCGTTAATTCCCAATTTACAACTGAAGTTGGGTTACAGTTGTATCACAGAAGACCAGCTAACACAACTTACAGAAGCTAGTCGTTTTGTGAGTGAAGTCGTCAACCTCGCGCCAGATGAACACGCTCCCTTTGTGGGACTTTCGGCTTTTGCCCACAAGGGTGGTATTCATGTATCAGCTGTAGAACGTAATCCCCTAACTTACGAACACATTCAGCCGGGACAAGTCGGGAATCATCGCCGCATTGTGATTTCTGAACAGTCTGGACTGAGCAATGTTTTAGCTAAAGCCCGCAGTTTTGGCATTAACCTCGATCAGCTAAAGGCAGAAGCCAAGCAAATTCTCCAGCGCCTCAAAGATTTGGAGAGTGAAGGATTTCAATTTGAAGCCGCAGAGGCCAGTTTTGCGCTACTGATGCACGAAGCTTTGGGAGATCGCCAGAAGTTTTTTGAAGTCAAAGGTTTTCAAGTCCACTGTGATTTGATTGAGGGCAAAGAAACTAGTAACGCCCTAGCTACGGTCAAAATCGCTGTTGACGGCAAAAATATTCTGGAGGCGGCGGAAGGGAATGGCCCCGTTGCCGCTTTGGATGCAGCTTTACGCAAGGCTTTGGTGAATTTTTATCCCCAAATAGCAACCTTTGATTTGACAGATTACAAAGTACGGATTCTCAACGGACATACGGGCACTGCGGCAAAAACCCGGGTGTTGGTAGAATCGGGCAATGGTCGTCAACGCTGGACGACGGTAGGGGTTTCTACCAATATTTTGGAGGCTTCCTATCAAGCAGTGGTGGAAGGTTTGGAATACGGTTTGTTATTGCACTCCCAAGGGTCGGCGGCAGTGAAAGCTTCTAGTTGACAAAAGTGATATTTTGTGTTTGGGAAGTTTGCGTTTTTCGATGAGAAGGGAAAGCGATCGCTTAAGTGCGATCGCTTTCCATAAGTCCAGTTAAGGCTAAAACTCTTTGTCAGGATTCCTATATGTGCCAATATGTGCCAAAAACATTTATTCCGCTAAGGTTTCGAGGCGGCAATCAAAAGCATAAGGATGAACCCAAAAAAAGACCTCCACTAGAAAGCAGAGTTCTTTGGCTTTCAGAACGTTGTAAAATTTAAAATTCAATTAGCAACGTAAAACGCTGATATGGTTAATTTAGTGGCTTCTGTGCCATGAATGCCAAAATAGTAAGCCAATTGCCAATCCTATACTGAAAACTATTGTTACTCCTATACCTAAAATGCGTAGGCGCAGCCCGCCGTAGGCATCGCCAATATTCCAATATTTAGGTGCAGACCTAGAAATCTAATACTGTGACAAAAAATTCATCTTATGCAGGGTTTTAGGAAAACTTTTCCCACGATTGGGCAACTAATTGGCTCAACCAGCGACGTTGTTCCCGATCTAGCAGTGGATCGTCTGCTAGCAACTGAGCGGTTAATTCTTCCAAAGATTGACCCTGAGCGCGGACAATTTTAATAACTCCAGCGATCGCAGCAGCAACAAGTTCTTCGTCAATCGGCTGTTGTCGCAGAGCAATAATTTCCTGGGGACTGTCTGGAATGGGATAATTCATGGCGTAGGTTTACAGAAATACAAAATGAACAATAAATTCAACAAACTTTTAAATTTTCTTTACTGAATCTTTACCAAACTAATAGCGCGGAGTTTACCTTACTTTGTGCTTTCATAAAATCTGTCTTAGTGAGTAGATTGCTCGGAGATGTCAGGAAACGATGAGAGAAATCCTTTATTTAGAAGTCCCAACTCCAGAAATAGAAACTGTGCGTAGCTGGCTACAAACAGATTTTGAACCTGGAAATGGAGAAAAAATGCTAACTTCGGAAGGCTTTCGCCTCAAAATACCCAGTGCTAATACAGAGGCAGGGGCGACTTTTTCCGAAAACTTACATGCGGAACTTTCAGTATTTGTCTGGTCAGTACAACGAACTACATATTTAAAAGTGTTTCGTTGGGCAGAAAAACCCTTTCCCAATGAGGGAAAAATTCTGCAACACCTGACCAAAGAAATCAGAAACCGTTTTAGGCATCATTACCCAGAACCACCAGCGATTGATTTATCCCAGGAATCGATTTTTGCTGCGCTAGGGTCTGCTTATCCCCTCACCGTCAAGTATTTTCAGAAAATGCCTAATGGTGAATACGATCTAACCCGTGCCTACTGGTGGGAACAACGATGGCGCGAAGGAGTACGAAATCCGCAGCAGCCGCGTCAAGTCGTCTTTTCGCAGGGGATGAGGGGAGCAGCGGGAGATAGAAAAATAATATCTCCCTCATCCCCCACTTACGACATCATTTACATCGGCGGCGCACTAGGCGCGATTCATGCAGCACTGATGGCAAAACTAGGATATAAAGTCCTGCTGGTGGAACGAATGCCCTTTGGCCGGATGAACCGAGAATGGAATATTTCCCGCGATGAGATTCAAAGCTTGGTTAACCTGGGTTTAGTCACCCCCACAGAGTTAGAAACCATCATTGCTAGAGAATACAAAGATGGATTCAATAAGTTTTTTGATGCGAACAATCCATCCAAACTGCGATCGCCCGTTCTGCACACACCCACAGTCCTAAATTTAGGCTTAGATTCCGAAAAATGGCTCCTTATGTGTGGGCAAAAGCTGCAAGCGGCAGGCGGCGAAATCTGGGATGAAACAGAATTTATGCGTGCAGATATTGATATATCACAAGTTATATTGCAAGTCAAGCACTTACCTAGTCAGGTTGAAAAACAAGTAAGTGGACGACTGCTAATAGATGCAATGGGAACTGCGTCACCCATCGCTTGGCAGTTAAATGGTGGTCGGGCCTTTGATAGTGTATGTCCGACAGTGGGAGCGGTAATTGAGAGCGGATTTGAGCCAGGGGTATGGGATTCTCAATATGGGGACGTGCTTTACAGTCATGGGGATATTTCACGGGGAAGGCAGTTAATTTGGGAACTGTTTCCCGCAGCAGATGATGAACTGACGATTTATTTATTTCATTACCACGAAGTCAATGCTGAAAATCCCGGTTCCTTGCTAGAGATGTACGAGGACTTTTTCACGATTTTGCCAGAGTATCGCAGGTGCGATATGGAAAAATTGGTGTGGAAGAAGCCGACGTTTGGCTATATACCGGGTCATTTTAGTGTCGGAAGTAGCGATCGCACAGTTGCCTTCGATCGATTAATTGCGATCGGTGATGCCGCATCACTCCAGTCTCCCCTGGTATTCACCGGTTTTGGTTCCCTAGTTCGCAACTTAGAGCGCTTAACAACCCTGTTAGATACTGCTCTCAAACATGACTTGTTGAGTTTCCGCCACTTGAACCGGATTCGCGCCTACCAAAGCAACGTTTCAGTGACTTGGCTATTTTCTAAAGGAATGATGGTACCCACTGGGAAATTCTTACCACCCCAGCGCATTAACTCCATGCTTAACACCTTCTTTGGATTGTTAGCAGACGAACCCCAAGAAGTAGCAGATAACTTCATCAAAGATCGGTGTGATTGGTTAACCTTTAACCGCCTAGCACTGAAAGCAGCTAGGAAAAATCCCGCCTTACTTTTATGGATTTGGGAACTTGCTGGGCCTAGAGATTTAATGCGATGGCTTGGTAGTTATTTCAACTTCGGTCGTCATGCTCTAATTAGCGCTTTGCTAAATCCGTGGTTCGGGCGCTTTTTGAACCGCGTAGGTTTTTGGCTAGAACCCCGAAATCCGGGCTTGTGGCTGTGGCTGCTAGCGATTAATTATGCGATCGCCACAGGCAAACCGCGATCGCGCTCTCAAGTAGCAAAAGCCAACCCAGAAGCCATAATTCCGAAATCAGAAGCAAGAATTCTCAATTAGTGATTGGGTATGGGGCATGGGGCATTCAGACGCGATGAATCGCGTCTCTCTTTACTATTGACCTTTGGGGCGAAAATTCGGTAGTTCCACAGATGCCAATGACTTACGCCCCTTTGGTGGACGCTGTGGATAAACCACAGGTGAAGGTGAATTAACTTCACTGGTGTTATCACCTAAAGACTCTGGGGAAACATCATTTTCTGACAATTTCAACTGTGACAATTGAGAAACTTCTGACCAGTAATCGTCAGTTTCTCCCACAGGCGGCTCAGTGTGCAAGGAAGTAGCGGAAACTATTAAGTCGTCATTGGCTGGTGAAAGTACAGAATCCGCCGTCCAAGAATTAGAGGTAGTTGCAGGAGGATTGATTTTTGCCTCTAACTGATTCTCCCGTAGATTTTCTGTATCTTCGTCGTCTTCTAATATTGTTGCCAAAGTCTCCCAGATAGGGGCATTATTACCATCCACATCTGTTTTTGCAGTAGGCGGTGGTGATGCAGATTCAGTCTGGGAGGTGAAAAACATTTGGATTAGACTATCCAATTGCTGATCTAAATTGGACGATCCCGGAGTTGAAACAGCTTCTGGTGTATTTGGGGAATCGTCAATTTTTGGAGAGGGGATAGGAGGTTCTGCTGGCTTTGGGGTATTTTGCTTAACCGACCAGTTCCAAGGAGATGAGGGCGGTGGAGTCGGTTCATTTCTTTGGAATGGGATTGGTGCTGAGGGTTCGCCCCAAGAATCATCTCCATTTTCAGTCAAAGATTCTGATTCTGCTGACCAAGGTTGAATCGGCTGGGCGTTAGGAAACAAAGACCGAGCTTTTCTAGAAAATCTTCCTTGTCCGCTAGTTATATCTTTAGGATGTTTTGCAGTATCTTCTAAGGAGTCATAACTAGGAACCGATGTATCTAAACACTTTTCTAAAGCCGCTTTAAATTGCAGCGTTTGGCGTTGTTGTCGCATCAGTCTAGTACGTAACTCCCGACAAACAGTTTCAGACTGCAATAACTGCTCAGACTGTTCGTTGTTATTAGTGTGTAACAACGTACATTCTCGCTCTAGCTGGGCAAGGCGTTGTTGGCTAATTTGTAGCTGGGCTTTATAACTATCAGTGAAAATTTCTTGACGTTGAATAGTTTGTACAGCGGTTTCTAATTGTTGAAATAGAGATTTTATTTGTTCTTGAGCCGCAGCCAGTTCTTGAGTATGTTGGTTGAGCATTGACTCAGTAACGCTAGAGCGCGTTTTCTGCCACTGCAAAACCTTTTCAGACTCAGCTAGGTTGTCTTTTAGCTGCTCCACTTGTTCATACAAGTTATTGTTAGCCGCACGCAATTCTTCGTTCAATGCCAGCAGGTTCTGAAACTCTGAGTCAATAAGTGCTTGCTTGCCGATTTCCGGCTCTGCAACCCAGTCCTGCTGGGTGGTATCTTTTGAAAATTGTCTATCTTCAGCTGGCATGAGGAGTGGCAGTTGTTTAACTGCCATACTGTCATTAGGCACAACTGAGTAAAAGGGACAACTCGCCTGCTCCGATTGTGGCGAATTAGCAGAATTTAGGGATTCCATCACAGCCCCCTTGTTTGAGGTGTCAGCTTCATTCATCACTCTTGACCCACCTGCCTAAAAATATCAGCAGTGCTGGCATTAGCATTGCTTATCAACTTTGTCTAATCAGGGTTTGCTCTAGAAGCTAAGTTTAACTCTCTCCAGGCACCAGCAATTAATCATCAATTGGTGTTCCCCATTTTGGATCTAGACTGATGCCGTTATAACACTATGATGCTCTTCCCCGTCAAGAAGGGGCAGGGGAACGGGGAAGACTAATAAAAGTAGTACCTCTGTTTTATGGAAGTTTTTATATGAAAAAACTGACTAAACATATACTTTATTTTTTAGAAGCGCATCCGTCTTAAGATATAAAATTAAAATGTGTTCTTCAATACGTTTTTATACTGACTTGTTTGTTACTGAGGATCGATGTCAGTACAAGTATCTACTATTCGATGATAATTCTGTTATTTTGAGCGATCGCTATTTAATGTCAGCAAACAGCTAAGGGCTGATGCTAGAACCACAATGTTATGAAGTCATGACTTATCCGAATAAATACGTATAAAAAATTATTGAAGATGTAATAACTAACCCAAGTGAATTATAAAACTTTCTTAAAGAATAATCTCAAATTAATATGGGCTTTTTTCTTAGTAAATACACTCCTAGCAAGCAATTTCAGGCTTAGTTAGTGAGAGGCTTTTTCTCTCAACTTGCCTTCAATACGTCAAGTTTGTTTAATGACTACAAGAAAATTGTTTAAAGTATACTTAATTACTTACGAGTATTTGCTACATTGCAATATAATTAACAGTTAGATTGTTTTATTCAAGTGTTAGTACGGATACACTTTTTAATTCATTTATTAAAGAATAATTGGAGTAACCGAGTTTTCTACTAGCTATAAAGTAATTATAAAGACCGTAATTACTACCAATGAATGTGAGATTAAGTTAGAAAAAGCGTTGTGGTAGCTAGGCTTTTCCAAAAATTCTAAGTTTAAAATAGGGGTGCTAAAGATGACCGACATACTTTTAACGGGTGTAAATATAAAGCAAGAAGCTGTCCAATTACCGCTAGTTGCAGAAAATTTTGATAGTTTTTGGGAGAAAGAAATTAGACCGTTATTTACAGATGAGTCTCTATCTTTTCGGGTAAAGACTCTTAAGGGAAACTATGTTACATACGTCAACTTGGATAATGGAGCTACAACTACTCCCTTTGCAACCCTTAAGCAGCATGTGGATGATATGCTTGACACTTATGGCAGCGTGCATAGAGGTTCTGGGCAAAAATCCATCATCACAACACGAGAATATGACGCTAGCCGGAACGTTATTCGGGACTTTGTGGGGTCATCTTTAAACAACTATGTCATCTTTGCGAAGAATACAACAGAAGCAATTAATGGAGCCGCTACACTTTGGGCAAAAAAACCTGGAAAAATCTTAGTTTCTGATATTGAGCATTCATCAAACTTACTCCCTTGGGTTACTAGAGACGAAGTTGTGCAGTACAGAACCCAACCGGACGGAAGTGTAAGTGTTGCAGAAATAGAAGAAATTTTCAAGGCACACCAAAATCTTCCTGAAGCCGAGCAAATTAAGTTAGTAACTATTACAGGTGCTTCAACAATTACAGGTTACAGACCCCCAATTTACGAAATCGCATCTTTAGCACATCGGTATGGTGCGAAGATTTTTGCCGATGTGTGTCAGTTAATTCAGCATGAGCGAGTAGATATGCGTGCTGATGATGACCCATGTCATTTAGATTTTGTGGCTTTCTCTGGACACAAGATGTATGCACCTTATGGAACTGGTGTTTTGCTTGGGCCAAAGGAATTTTTTGATAGTTCTTACCCTTATCAAATTGGTGGTGGGAACCTGCCTTATATCACCAGAAATCTAGAGATCAAGCGTTTTTATACAGAACGGGCCCATGACCCTGGGACACCAAACGCAATGGGGGCGATCGCCATTGCCAAGGCAATTGATATTATCGAAACACTAGGGCGCGATCGCATTGCTCAGTATGAACACTCTCTAGTTGAATTCACATATACACGGCTTAGGCTGATTCCTGGAGTTAAATTACATATCCCAGGAGATAATTTAGCCCATGTTATTCCCTTTGATATTGATGGGTTTGATGGACGCTTAGTAGCAGAAATTTTGGCACAAGAATACGGAATTGGGGTCAGGGCTGGGGCTTTCTGCACTTATGAATATATTCGCAAACTCAAGAATATTTCGGATGAGCGAGACTACGAAATTGCTCAAGAAGTAGACAGGGGAATTACGCGCAACATTCCTAGTATTATCCGCGCCAGCTTTGCAGTATATAATACATTAGAAGACTGCGATCGGTTTATTGATGCGATCGCACAAATAGCTAAAAACGGATTTGACTACTATTTGCCCAACTACATACAAGATGAAATAACTGGTGTTTGGACAGCGACAAACAGCTAATTTTTGGGGCATGGGGCATTAGTTATTAATTCTAGGACTTACGCAAAACCAGATGCGTAGGGGCAATTCATGAATTGCCCCTACCTGAGAATAGAATTACAAGGAGTAATAGGTTGAGCGATAAAAACCTCTTTGACCAGGAGGATTATCTACAGGCACGGGTTGATGAGTGCATCTGGCAAAAAAGCACAGATGCAGGTATGTCGCGCCAGCGGTTTCTGAAAATACTAGCCACGATGGTTGGTGCAACAGCCATTGGAGGATTAGCTAAACCTGCACCTGCTCACAGTCAGGCAGGTGTTAAAACCAAAGCTAGTAAAATACTTAAGCCATTGCCACCTGGGTATATCTCTCATGGCAAAGGCACGTTAGAAATGAACTGGGAAGCGATGTATGGGCGTGGTTATTTAGTACCAAACGATTGGTTTTATGTTCACAACCGCAGTACACCTCCAACCTTTGACCCATCTACATGGCGTTTGCAAATTCATGGAACTGGGGTTTCTGTGCCTTGCGAATTTACTTACGATGAAATCATCGCTATGCCATCCATCTCAGTCACCTGTGCCATAGAGTGTGCTGCTAATGGTCGGCGCTTCTTTGAAGAGGCTTACAACACACCACTATCTGGAACTCGGTGGAGGCTTGGAGCCATTGGTGTGGCTGAGTGGACGGGTGTACCAATGAGCATATTATTAGAGCGGGCTGGATTGAAATCTACAGCGAAAGATGTACTCGTTGAGGGTGCAGATTTTGATTCGCTGGACTCAAAGGACACAAATAAATCCAAGTTCAACAATGTAGTTCCCATTGCCAAAGCACTTGCAGATAACTCCCTCGTTGTCTATGCAATGAACGGAGAACCATTACCTCCAGATCATGGCCAGCCATGCCGTGCCCTATTCCCTGGTTGGGGAGGAAACGCCAACGTTAAATGGATTGAGCGGATTGAAGTTTCTGAAACGCCGATATATACCCAGTGGGTAACAGAGCAGATGGTACTGGTTGGTGCTGATTACCCAGCGATCGCACCATATAAAGGTAAGCTGATTACCTATCAAAATGTTAAGAGCGCTTTTGAGTTAGCTTGGCCCGCTACACTTTCGGCTCAAACTCACTTACTACGTGGACGTTCTTGGTCTGGGAAAGGAAAAATTACCCGTGTAGAAGTCAGTCTAGATGGCGGTAAAACTTGGCAATATGCCCGACTTAGAGAACCAAACTTTCCATTTGCATGGACACGGTGGGACATCGAATGGAACCCAGTTCCTGGTGAATATTTTCTCCGAGCTATTGCTACTGACAATTTAGGTAACACACAACCTATTACAGTTCCGTGGAATGATTTTGGATTGCTCTACGGAGGCGTTGTTAGTCATCCGGTGACAGTACGGGGATGAGGGATGTTAGGAGACGCGATTAATCGCGTCTGTACAAGAAATGCCCAATGCCCCCTAGAAAAAAAATACCTAATTTATGATTGATTTTAGTTGGTTAATTTTAGTAGCTGGAGGTCTAATATCTGGAGTTATAGCTGGACTTTTAGGAATAGGTGGTGGTATCATTACAATTCCTCTTTTAGTCACACTAGGTTATACTCCCGTTCAGGCGATCGCTACTAGTAGCCTTGCGATCGTGATTACTTCAATTTCTGGAAGCTTACAAAATTGGTGGATGGGCTACTTTGACTTTAAACGAGTAATTTATTTAGGAATTCCAGCTTTTTTAACTACTGGAATAGGTGTATATTTCGCCAACAAAATTCCATCCTATATAATACTCTTTACATTTGGCATCATACTACTCGCTAATATCTATTTGATTGAGCTTCGTAAACAACTAATTTTAAAAGAGAAAGAGAATACAGAGCCAGTATTTAACTCATTGGTTTCTAAAATTGGTACTGGGGGAGCAGCAGGGATTTTAGCAGGTTTATTTGGCTTAGGTGGCGGTACAATTATGGTGCCACTACAAATGTTACTACTAAAAGAAGAAATTAAAGTCGCAATTCAGACTAGTTTAGGTGTGATTGTTATTACTGCCTTAGCTGCCTGTACAGGACACGCTCTAGAGGGAAATATTCTGTTTTTTCAAGGTATAGTTTTGGGATGCGGAGGTCTTTTAGGCGTTCAGATGAGTACTCGCACATTGCCAAAACTGCCAGATTCGACTGTGAATTTAGTGCTTCGCATCTTCTTGGGTACACTATCAATATATCTTTTTTGGGAAGCTTGGATAAATTATCAACAAATAGTTACTAATTCGTAATCTCACGCCACTAAAAGAGAGCCAAAGTCTAAATTTTCAAAGGATTTCAGCCTGATTTTGACACGGATGCTAACTGTACGCCCATACTGTGTACTAAATTTAGAGTTTTTCTAAAATCTATTTTTTCAAAAGAGGTGAGCTATAAGTATTTTTAAAGTTGAAGTTGTTAAAATCAACAGTATTAATCCTCATCCTAATGCTGATAGACTAGATATTGCCTCTATTGAAGATATGGGGTATCAAGTAATTATAGTCAAAGGAAACTTTCAGCCTGGTGATTTAGGTTTTTACTTTCCGATTGATAGTGTTATTCCAGAAAACTTTTTAGATCGGTTTGGTATTCGTAACTACTACTCGAAAAAACTGCGTGCTGCCAAACTTTGCGGAATTTTTTCTGAGGGTTTGCTTATTCCCGTTGGTAATAACTTTATGGGAAATGTCGGAGACGACTACACGGAGTATTTTGGTGTCACAAAGTACGAATATCCAATTCCTCAAGGGATGAGCGGGGAAGTAGAAAGTTTTATTGGACATTACAAATTCCCCAGTCCAGAAAACCTTAAACGTTACAAAAACATCCTAATTGAAGGTGAAGAAGTTGTTGTAACAGAGAAGTTGCACGGAACGAACTTCTCTGTTTTAGTTGATGCTGATGGCACAACTAAAATTGGCAGCCATAATTACTTCTGGAAAAACAGCGAAGTAAACAAAAAATTAGTTTATATTCGTGCTTACAACGAAAACGAAGCTTTACAGAAACTTCCGCCAGGAACTCAGATTTTTGGCGAAATCTACGGCGTACAAGATATCAAATATGGCTTGAATAATGGCAATATTGGAATTGCTATATTTGCTGTGCGTCGCGGTAGTTATTTTCTCAATTACAGCGATTTTGTGGCTTTTTGCAATGAATTTGCTTTGCCGAAAGTGCCCGTGCTTTATATCGGTGCTTACACTTGGGAAGCGGTGTCTCAGTTCAATAATGCCAATAGTGTAGTTAGTCCCAATTGCATCATGGAAGGCGTTGTTGTGCAACCGGTCATTGAGAAAACGCATCCAGAAATAGGTAGAGTAGTCTTGAAGTTGATTAGCGATCGCTATCTGCTCCGTAAGGATGGAACTGAACTCCATTAGGTTCTACTCAAGTTTTGGTGGCGATACCTTAACTGACCTTCTGAAATGGACTTAGAATTATTCGCTCAAGGTAGCCAACGTGGATGAAATCCGGCTAAGGGTAGTTGTTCTGGTCTAATTTCAACAGTTGCAGCATCAGCAATGGGTAACAGAGGCATTAACCACAGGCTACTGGTAGCGATCGCATCTCCATCATCAGTTTTTAAAGTATTTGGCGGTAATGATGCTGGGGGGTTTGTCTGCGGTACTACTTGGTCAAATAACAAGCCCAAACCGTCAGAAGATAAACTCATTTGCACATTCCGTTGAGCGGGAGGCAATACTAGCAAGGGTTTCTGTTTACCAGTTTTTAGATCAATTGCCACTACATAAGGCTGTTCTATGTATTGTTCTTTAGATATTAGCTGTGTTAGCAAGCAGTAAAGGGTTGGTGAGGCGATGTCAAATTGGCAGCTGAGAATTGAGCCTGTTGTTTTTAATAATTGTTTCTGCACACCTTGGTTTGTCACTAAAAACAAATCTCGCGTGTAATCTGTATTAAATTTGACCATCGCTGCTTGAGAACCATCTTTAGAGAAAGCCTGTACCAAACCGAACTGCGGTAGAAAATCTAGGGGTTTTGTGGCATCACCTTGCAGTGGTAATATTGCTGCTCCTTGACCTTGGGCAACTGCTACGGCTTTACTATCTGGTGTGATCATAAAGTCTCCCCCCGGTTGACTTTTTAGACGTTTAGGGGTGGGTTTTTCTGCTGAATTATCGTCGCTGGTTGCGGGCATAAACCACAGTCCAAAGTCGCCGGGATTAGTTTTGTTTCCCCTCTGGATGACAATAGTTTGCCCATCAGGTGATAAGTCAAATTTCAGGTTTTCATAATCTTTACTATCTAAAACTAGGTCAACTTTGCCTACTGGTTCTGCTTGTTGTCCAGATTTACTAGAAACGCCTGTTGTGACTGTGTACAGCTGGGCTGAAAGTAAGTCTTGGTTTTTGCTGGCGCGAGCCGAAAATAAAATTTTCTCCCCATCTGGAAATGACTCAAAGTCCATTGCTATCAAGTCTTTGGGGGTAAGTATCCTTTTTTGCTCTTGGGTTAAGTTATAAAGAACTAATCGTCCCTGTTCTTCTTTATCGGTTCCTATGTAAAGAATGACGCGATCGCGTGTGCGGAAATTCCCTGTAAAAGGCTGGTTCGTTCGATTGTTGCCTTCTTGCTCTGCAAACTTATCTTTGGCTCCCTGTAACTGCACTTTATAATTCGTGCCATAAGGTGCGGGTGTTAGCAGTGTATAAACCATCCGCCGCCCAGCCCAACTGAATTTACCTGCTAGGGGTGGATCGATTTTCAAGTTATCCTCTACGGTTTTTATTTCCATTGGGCGGCTGAAGGTGAGGGTGAAGGAGTTATCTTCCGCCCCAATCTGTTGGTTTTGCCAGGTAAAGTCCCGCACACGAGCAGTTACCACATCACCTTGCAATATGATTAACCCAATTAGCACACTCAGCATTAGCATCAGTGCGATCGCTATCCGATCTAGTGGTTGAATAAATGCTTTAGATTTAATCATTTCTTCTTAAACATTGGGCATTGAGCATTGACTAATAACTATATGGATTTTGGGGTTGAGGAATCTTTTTGAGAGAGGTAGCGGCAATAGTAAGTTGGCGTTTACCTGCCAAATTTTCTGTCACCATTTGTCCTTCTACTTCCAGCCAGATATCAGCGGAATAAGTTTCTTGATCGTTTGGGAGTTTGACGGGTAATCCTACAGGGTAAGCATCTGCTGCACAACAAGTTAAGACAAATCGGGCTAAGAACAAATATTCTTTTCCTATATCTGACGGGTGAATAACAAATCCCTGCACCTTGACTTTTTGCCCTGTATATGTATCTGGCTCTGGATAGACATTAACAGTGCGTACCCAGTCTACAAGCGATCGCTCTTCTGGACGAACAGTAGCCCGAAAAGCTTGGGGTTTGACGCGTGTAGTTCCCAGTAAATCAGCTGTTACGCCCCTTTGCAGTGCTTTGTCACTAGCAAAAACTTGCGGTGTAAACATGAAACCTAGAATCGCTGCAATCAATAACAAAGAACTGCCCCAACCAGGGGGAAATAAACTAATGTGCTGGGCATTTGGCATAACATCACGGCGACGGCGTAGCCAAAGTTCCTGCATTTTGAATAAACCAATAATAATCAAGCTGATACCAGTCACAACTACAAACAAAATGTAATTGGGGTGAATCAACAGGTTCAGCTTATTAGTTAGCCAATATTTCAACATCAAAAGACCCCAAGCCGTAATCGCTAGGGCATCCAGCCAAGGGAGGAACAGATTAGATTTGGGATTTTTATTAGTCATTGGTCATTAGTCATTAGTCATTAGTCATTTTTTTAAAGGACATGCAAGTTCATGAAAAGAGTTAACACAAATGTTAATTGTGCTGCTAAAGCAAATAAGTAAAAAACAGTTTTGGGTTTAAAAATGGATAACATCAAACCAATGCCTTTGATGTCAATCATTGGGCCAAATACTAGAAATGCTAACAAAGAACCACTGCTAAAGGTTGAGGCAAAAGACAGGGCAAAGAAAGAATCGACTGTAGAACAAATTGATACCACCACTGCTAAGATCAGCATGACCACAATCGAGCTAATCGGCCCAGCACCCAGAGTCAAGATCATTTCACGGGGGGCTAGGATTTGAATAGCAGCAGCGATCGCACTTCCTAAAATCATTACTCCACCCAATTCCCGGAATTCTTGGATGCTATTATCTACCACTAGCCGCAGTTTATCTGCAAGGGGTTTATTGGTATTAGCAACTGAGGTGTTCTCCTGTGCTAAATTAGCATCTATCCGCAGAGGTATACCTGCTTTTCCTCCTAAGATATAAGTCCCCGATTGCAAGATATTGGGTATCGCTTCTTGCTGTTCTACTTGGTAACGCTTACCACGGCGTTTGGTTTCAGCCTGCGCGGGCGGGTTAAACTTCATATACCGCGCGATCGCAGGTTGGATTATCGGATTTAAGTCCTTTTGAAAACTGAAAACAAAACCAACAATTGTGGCAATTGCTAGGGAAAATACAACTCGTAAGACAACTATTTCTGGCTGATCTCGAAATGCTGTCCAAGTTGACCAAATTACAATTGGGTTAATTGTTGGTGCTGCTAGCAAAAAACCAATTGCGACTGGTGTAGGTACTCCCTGAATTAGGAACCGCCGCGCTACCGGTACATTCCCGCACTCACACACCGGAAATAAAAAGCCAATCATGCTGCCAACTAAAGCACCTAAGAGCGGATTTTTGGGCATTTTTTCTACTAATTTGCGCTCATCAACAAAAAACAGCAGCAAACTGGAGAATAAAACCCCAATAAGTAAAAAAGGCATCGCCTCGACTAGCAGACTTAAAAATAGCGTAAAACCATTGTTCAATTGATTCATGAGCGTCGCAGTCAAAAGCGGTTTTTAGTTTTAGAGTTCTGCCTAGTCATTCTATCGAAATGGGGATCAAAAGCAGTTCGGGAAAATTAAACATCATTTAAGTAGCAAGTTCTCCTACGTTTAAAATAGCGCTTCAGCGCTACAAACCTTTGCTTCAGCCAAGATGGTGATTTTTACCTGAGTGCATTTACCGACGATAACCATTTCTAAGATTGTCTAATTTGAGAAATTGTTCCGAGTCTAGAGGGCAAGTAGCTGCATAGATGATTGGGAATTGCCTATGTTTATACTTACAGTAATTTCTAGATAAGATATTAACTTGGCTGTATTTTCATCAAGTATTCACAGTTGTGCAACAATTGGGGACACCAAATAGCCCGTCGTAGACATCGCTTTTGGTTGCTACGATCGTTGATTTTGGGTAGTTCTGGCAAAATCTAATCTGAGCTTTGGTTGATTTTCTACTATAAAAACTCTAAAAAGGCAAGACCAAAGTTTAGCAAACATAGTAAATGCTTGCAATATCTTCGCCAATGATTTTTAGGTAGGAGTATGCATCTACATTAATTTCCCCTACTGTGTGTAGTTTTGCGTAAGTCCTAATGACGTTTTTGTGGAGTTCCCCAAATCTTGATTTGTTTGTCAAATCCACCACTGGCAAGAATTTTACCATTTGGACTAAAAGCGATCGCGCTTACCCAGTCTGTATGTCCACTCAGTGTATTTATTAACTCACCTGTAGTTAAGTTCCACAACTTAATCCCATCTTTACCGGCACTAGCAAGGGTTTGTCCGTCGGGGTTAATGGCGATCGCATTTACCCAGTTATTATGTCCTGTGAGGGTGCGGACTAATTCTCCAGTATTAATATTCCACAATTTGACTGTGCGATCGCGGCTTGCACTAACTAATGTTTCTCCATCTGGTGTAAAGACTACAGCGCTAACGGAATTAGAATGAGCTACAAATTCACTGATTAATTTACCAGTACTCAAATTCCACAGCTTGATTACACCCTTATTATCACCACTAGCTAAAGTCTGTCCATCAGGGCTAATGGCTAGGGTATAAATCAAATTATCAAAGCTTACTAGAGTCCCTAGAGGACGCTGCTGTAGTAAATCCCATAGACGAATCCCATCCAAAGCTCCACTAATCAGAATTTTACTATCAGGAGACACCGCTAAAGATAATACATTACTGGTATGTCCGACAAAAGAGCGGCTAAATTTCAAATTTTTCAGGCTCCAGAGGTTAATCGTGTTGTCATCACTACAACTAGCGAGGGTTTGTCCATCTGGTGAAATCACTAAAGACTCTACAGCCGCTTTGTGTGCTTTGTTAATATCCCCCAACTTTTTGCCATTTGTTAGATTCCAAAGGCGAATAACACCCTCGTTTTCTGCACCTCCACTCACCAGAATTCTGCTATCTGGAGTGAAAGCAAGGGATTTAACAGTTCCGTCATGTCCTTTGAGTGTGTAAAGTAGTTGGGCGTTTGCAAAGCTGTTAGTAGTTTGGGAATTTTGTGTTACTTCAACGGCAGCATGAGCTTTACGAACGTAAAACCCTCCCCAGGTAATTACTGGGAGGGCGATAGCTGCCATAAATGCCAGGATAATATTCGGCCGTAAAAAATTACCCCCACCTCTTCCCTCACTACTCACACTTTTTCCTCACTTTTTATATACAAATAAATCCTGTAGAGTTATGAATTAATAACTCACAACTCTTGTACAGACGCCATTAATCGCGTCTCTCCTAACTCAAGACTCTTAAAGAGGTGGTTTTTTCTTAGAAACGCTTAACATTGGTAAAGGCGCACTAGAAGAACGAGAAGGCAAATAATGTTGCACTACAGGTTCCTCTGGTAAAGACCGGCGCTGCTGGAAACGCCACAATTTAAAGGCTAGCGCTACGCCTGTTGTTCCCAAACCAAAAGCGAACAACGACCAGCTATCATTCAATCCACCAATCAGGGCATCCATAGCGCCCATCGTCACCAATATACTGATTAGTGGCTCTTTTCGGTAGGTTGACTTCAAAAAACGAGGTAATACAGCATTCATCACAGCTTGGTTGGTTCCAGTTCAGCTTTTGTATATATTTATCAAGAATACATCACCCGTAATTTGCCTTTCTCATCCAAGGCAGACACTAAATTATGATTTTTGTTAGTTGGGGAGGAATTACACTCACTAATTGGCTTACATATATTAGTTGCAAGTCTATGATATTTCAATCACTAATAGGTATTTTCATTCCTCTCTTGCTTACATTCTAGGGCAATAATTTACGAATAAGTCTAATTTAGAGTATCTAGGGTTAAGTAAGTACTTGGACAGAATTAATTACACAATGTCATTGCGAATGAAGCAAATCCTAATGAAGCAATCCCAACCCTTGCGATCGCAACTCTTGGAGACGCTCCGCTCGCAATGACTGTAAATATTTTTGTGCAACTACTTACTTCGCTATTAATTGTCTAAGTCAAAACCAACTGGGTTGTTCCATCTGGTTGAAACTCTTTTAATTACTAGCTGACAACTTGCATTTTCTGCTAGTTGGTGGTACTACTTCAGACCCAGCCATGATAGCACTCCTTGATTGGTGACATATTCAATCACCAGCATCAAAGCAAAGCCAATCATTGCCGCTCGACCATTTAAGCGTTCTGCATACTCATTAAAGCCAAACTTTGGCTCCTCTAGTTTAGGTGTAATTGTTGGTTGTGTTTGTGTCATTTTTTTTAGAAACCTTTTTTCGGCAAACGGGAGTTGATATGAGACTTCACAGCAGTTATCAGGTATAAGCGGCAAAGGTTAAAGGAATTAACTGGTTGTTTTTCCCTTAACCTTTACCCTACACTTGCCAATTTATGAGCTAATTGCAGTGCTTGAATGCCAAGAATGACTCGATCAATTCAGCAAAAGCTTCCTAGTAGGGAGCTATACAATCACTCTTTTAATAAATTGTTACTATTCTTTATATATTGTATAAACACTGGGGTAATAGTCAAGGGCTTGAGTTTGGGGCTACTCAGATTAAATTGAGAAACTTAGAACAGAGATTAGCTATCTGTAATACAGCTATCTCCAATAGATCAGTAGCAAGCTTGAGATTCCCAGGCTAGAGTTAAACAAAAAAATTATCAGAGGCGATATATGGAAATCGGGGTTCCGAAGGAAAATAAGGATCAAGAATTTCGTGTCGGGTTAAGTCCTTCTAGTGTGCGGGTGCTGCGAGAAAATGGTCATAGCATCTTCGTCGAGACACAAGCAGGTAATGGTGCTGGATTTTCAGATGATGACTATAAAAGTGCTGGAGCCGAGATTGTCCCCACATCAGAGACAGCTTGGAATCGGGAATTGGTGGTGAAAGTCAAAGAGCCTTTGATATCTGAGTATAAATTTTTGCAGAAAGGGCAGATATTATTTACTTATTTACATTTAGCCGCCGATCGCAAATTGACAGAGCATTTAATTGATTGTGGCACAACTGCGATCGCCTACGAAACTGTAGAACAACCTGGTGCTAACAAACTCCCTTTGCTCACCCCCATGAGCGTAATTGCTGGTCGGCTAGCGGTACAATTTGGGGCGAGATTCCTAGAACGTCAGCAAGGTGGTAGAGGATTACTTTTAGGCGGTGTCCCTGGAGTCAAGCCTGGTAAAGTAGTAATTTTAGGTGGCGGCGCTGTGGGTACAGAAGCGGCTAAAATTGCGGTGGGCGTGGGTGCGATCGTGCAGATTTTAGATGTGAGTGTCGATCGCTTATCTTACCTAGAAACCCTCTTTGGCTCTAGAGTTGAATTACTTTACAGCAACTCTGCTCATATTGAAGCCGCAGTGATTGAAGCCGATTTGCTCATCGGTGCAGTTTTAGTGTTAGGACGTAGAGCGCCAACATTAGTATCGCGCGAATTGGTTAAACAAATGCGTCCTGGTTCGGTAATAGTTGATGTAGCCGTTGATCAAGGTGGTTGTATCGAAACCTTACGCGCCACATCTCATACAAATCCGGTATACGTTGAAGAGGGCGTGGTGCATTATGGCGTTCCCAATATGCCAGGAGCAGTACCTTGGACAGCAACTCAGGCACTCAATAACAGTACATTACCTTATATTGTCCAGTTGGCGAATTTGGGAATTATGGCTTTGGAAGTTAACCCAGCCTTAGCTAAGGGTGTGAATGTGCAGAATCATCGCTTAGTGCATCCGGCTGTGCAAGAGGTATTCCCTGATTTGGTAAGTTAAGGTGTGCAAGTATTAGGCGATCGCTTATTTTATTAATTGAGGTAGCGATCGCCACTGTCCCCTGCGACAATTACTTTACCTTCTATTGGGCGATCGCTTATTTTATTAATTGAGTTAGCGATCGCCTATCAGACTAATTTTCTTGCCTGATGCGCGGATGGGTGGGTGTACAAAATCAGAAGGGGCAAAAAATGGCTGCTGCTCAATCTATACAAGGCTTTCAGAGCAAAAGCACTTTTAAACCATCCGCGCACCTTATGGGTACTGGCTTTCAGCAATTTGCATCTTGTGCTATTACTATTCCCTGTGTTATGATTTACCTGTTCGCGCAACTGCACCTTGAAAACCAAATACAGCAAGGCTTTTAGACCTCAGCTTGCAATTTATCAAAATCCCTATTAGGGATTGAAACAAGTTTTATAAACTCATCCCTGGTAAAATGTCATTGCAATTTATCAAAATCCCTATTAGGGATTGAAACGAACACTTGTAGAGCCTTCAACTTGTCTACCAAATTATTGCAATTTATCAAAATCCCTATTAGGGATTGAAACGCCGTTGTTTTCTCGTTTCCTGCCGTTGCTCAAGAATTGCAATTTATCAAAATCCCTATTAGGGATTGAAACCTCAAGCCATAAGTCCATACCTGGGTAATCGTTGATTGCAATTTATCAAAATCCCTATTAGGGATTGAAACATTGATTTTCTCTAAGAATTCTCCAGTTGGGTAAAATTGCAATTTATCAAAATCCCTATTAGGGATTGAAACTGCACCTATTTCATTATCGTTGGGGCTATCCAGAAATAGATTGCAATTTATCAAAATCCCTATTAGGGATTGAAACGAAATGTGCCAGGAAGAATCGGGACACGGCAAGTGAATTGCAATTTATCAAAATCCCTATTAGGGATTGAAACACTGAATAGGGGGATGGTAGCGAGTACTGTATTGATTGCAATTTATCAAAATCCCTATTAGGGATTGAAACGCCGATATTGCCTCATATATAGAAGGCCGTCAAGTTATTGCAATTTATCAAAATCCCTATTAGGGATTGAAACTGGGCTGCTACTTCTGAAGTTTCTCTTGCAGTTGAATTGCAATTTATCAAAATCCCTATTAGGGATTGAAACTTGCTTCCAATCTTGAAGAAGCTTACAAGCAAGTTAAAATTGCAATTTATCAAAATCCCTATTAGGGATTGAAACTTTTTGGTCACTACCGTTTAGGAGTTGTGTTTCCAATTGCAATTTATCAAAATCCCTATTAGGGATTGAAACATCACCTTCTGATAAGCAATTATTCAAAGTGTTTAAATTGCAATTTATCAAAATCCCTATTAGGGATTGAAACTCAATAGATTAGATAAAAGTTTAACCTCTGCTAAAAATTGCAATTTATCAAAATCCCTATTAGGGATTGAAACTATGTGGCTTTCGTTCCCAGGTAGCGTCTTTGAATTGCAATTTATCAAAATCCCTATTAGGGATTGAAACGAAAGTCCTTGGTGTGATTCTGATGGAGAAATTCACATTGCAATTTATCAAAATCCCTATTAGGGATTGAAACAGGCCGAGTAACTTTCCCTGTGCCTCGCCAAAAATTGCAATTTATCAAAATCCCTATTAGGGATTGAAACGCTAAAATCCGCTCTGGGAGAAGATTTTGGCTGTATTGCAATTTATCAAAATCCCTATTAGGGATTGAAACTGGGCAACGCTTCCCCCGAAACCAAATTCTACAAATTGCAATTTATCAAAATCCCTATTAGGGATTGAAACCGCTATGCTGCGAGTAAATCTGCAACAATTGAAATTGCAATTTATCAAAATCCCTATTAGGGATTGAAACTTCAGCCTTCCCTTAGTATTAGCTTTTCTAAAAGTGAATTGCAATTTATCAAAATCCCTATTAGGGATTGAAACAACAATTATAATCTTGGATATAATTCTCTCCCATAATTGCAATTTATCAAAATCCCTATTAGGGATTGAAACTTTTCTAGCCTCGTAGCTAGCCCATTGACTTGGGCAGATTGCAATTTATCAAAATCCCTATTAGGGATTGAAACTTGACTTGCAGTATCTCGAAATCTCATTAAGAACCATTGCAATTTATCAAAATCCCTATTAGGGATTGAAACGAAATATTCAATGCTGTTCTTGAACTGTCAGCTAAAATTGCAATTTATCAAAATCCCTATTAGGGATTGAAACCCTTTAACCGCCGATTCATAATCAGTAAATACAGATTGCAATTTATCAAAATCCCTATTAGGGATTGAAACGCGTTCTTGAAAATCTGACCATTTCAGCCTACAAGATTGCAATTTATCAAAATCCCTATTAGGGATTGAAACTAACAAACCGGAGGCATACAGTACATTTGTACTATATTGCAATTTATCAAAATCCCTATTAGGGATTGAAACAGCTTGGCTTTATGGTGTTTCTCACCCTTCGGAAGGATTGCAATTTATCAAAATCCCTATTAGGGATTGAAACAAATTGATATGCAGCTTCCGCATCTGCGAAGTTGTATTGATTGCAATTTATCAAAATCCCTATTAGGGATTGAAACCAAATATACAAAGCTTCCTTCGCATATCCATAGAATTGCAATTTATCAAAATCCCTATTAGGGATTGAAACACGCCACCACGGGGAGCAAACCCTAATTTTTCTAATTGCAATTTATCAAAATCCCTATTAGGGATTGAAACTTGGCTTCTGTGGGGTTACTACAACCCCTTCTTTGGATTGCAATTTATCAAAATCCCTATTAGGGATTGAAACGATTAAGTTGTTGGGGCGACTGTGTTGATAGTTGTGTATTGCAATTTATCAAAATCCCTATTAGGGATTGAAACCGGTGCGATCGCCCAGTGGTAGCAGTGCCACATACATTGCAATTTATCAAAATCCCTATTAGGGATTGAAACTCTGCCCCTTGGACTGCTTTTTGCTCTTGGATCGATTGCAATTTATCAAAATCCCTATTAGGGATTGAAACCTAAATATCTGAACTGAGATAACGATTCAGCACTATTGCAATTTATCAAAATCCCTATTAGGGATTGAAACCTGGGGAAGAATACCAAAGCCTTGTAAAGCCAACTATTGCAATTTATCAAAATCCCTATTAGGGATTGAAACACTGATTTATTTGGATCTGGTGCAACGTTTTCAGGATTGCAATTTATCAAAATCCCTATTAGGGATTGAAACGGAAACAAATAATGCGCGAACCCTAAATGAAGGAATTGCAATTTATCAAAATCCCTATTAGGGATTGAAACTTTTTTTACTGGCAGCAGTCATCGCATTAGATACTATTGCAATTTATCAAAATCCCTATTAGGGATTGAAACTCTGGATTGGCTCCAGAAAAATTTAGCTTCATTGATTGCAATTTATCAAAATCCCTATTAGGGATTGAAACCTTATTCAGGGTATTCCATATCTTTTGACCAGTCTATTGCAATTTATCAAAATCCCTATTAGGGATTGAAACCCACAAGGCTCTCCATTTAAGCCTTGACATTCAAATTGCAATTTATCAAAATCCCTATTAGGGATTGAAACTGATAATTTGCTTCGCCAATACTATCGGCAATGAATTGCAATTTATCAAAATCCCTATAAAAAGTTAAATTGGTTTGGAGATTTGACATTGCAATTAAACAAAACCCTTATTAGATATCTCCAAAAATTAAATATGCGTTATTCAAAAGTATTGTATGAACTTATACCAATTTTGAAGATGCACATAATAAGTCCCCCCAACACATCGGGGGGACGGCGTAGCCGGGGGGTAAATATATGCAGCTTCACAAAGAAACGGTATTAGTAGTGCTATATCTATTTTTTACCAGGTTTCTAAAATAGCAAAATCTAAGCGATCGCGTCACTTTTAGTAAACAATAATATTAATCAACTTTTTAAAGCATTACCAAACTATCTTGTGCTTCTTCCTCTAATTCATAACCATTAGCCAGTTTTTCAATAGCTTGATCGATCATTGCCAAACCTTGATCTACCTTTTCAACCAAACTTAGTTGTCCTCGGAGTTCGGCAGCACCTACGAAACCCTTAGCATACCAAGTCATGTGCTTACGGGCTTGACGTACACCGCGATCGCCTTTATATTCCCATAAGGCTTGTAAATGATCCCTTGCACATTCCAAACGCTGAATCGGGCTAGGTATCGGTAATATCTCCCCAGTTTTCAGGAAATGATCGATTTCTCCCACCAAAAACGGATAACCCAAAGTCCCACGGGAACACATCACGCCATCAGCACCAGTTTGTTCTAAACATCTCACCGCCGCTTCAACTGAGAAAATATCTCCATTCCCAATTACTGGGATAGAAAGCACTTCTTTTACACGAGTAATCCATTCCCAACGGGCATTACCATTGTATCCTTGAGCGCGGGTGCGTCCGTGGACTGTGATCATTTTTGCCCCTGCATCTTCCATCCGCTTGGCAAAGTCGAGAATAGTAATTTCGTTGTCATTCCAGCCAATACGGGTTTTAACTGTCACAGGGACATCAACAGCTTTTACCACCTCTCGGACAATTGCTTCTGCTACTTCTGGTTGGCGCAACAACGAAGAACCGCCACCATTTTTAGTGATTTTATTTACCGGACAACCCATATTAATATCAACAGTATCAGCACCTTCGGCAACTGCCTTAATTGCTGCTTCTGCCAAAAAATCGGGACGGCAATCAAATAGCTGAACGCTTATTGGGCGTTCATTGGGATCTACCTCCATGATTTTGGGTAACTGCTTGACATAATGCAATCCTGTAGCATTCACCATTTCGGTATACATCATTGAATCTGGGGCATAGCGACGCACGAGACGGCGAAACACCATATCCGTCACTCCAGATAAAGGCGACTGGAGAACCCGACTTTTTACCTCGAATGTGCCAATTTTCAGGGGTTGAGAAAGTCTAGCTTGGAGAATGGGGGAGAGCGAAATCATACAAAAAATTAAAACTTATGGGAATGGAAAATAACAGGAATACTTAGAGATATCTGTGATCAGTGCTAATTGTCGGTTACGTATCCTGACTTGGAGGCTGTTTTTGTATTTCTTGCTGAACGTCTTCTAAATTCAAACCTAACTCTTTCGCTGTTTCTTCATAACTCAATCCTAATCTCAACAACAAAGGTATTATTTTAAACTTTTCTTCACGCGCTCCTTCTTGCTTGCCTTCTTGTTTACCTTCTTGATAAACTCGTGTTTGTTTCAAATCACTTAACCCAAACATACCTTCAATCTCCTCTCGACTTATCGTCGGAAACTTATAAACTAATATTGTCTCTATCAATTCTAGTAACTGCCGCCGTTGTGGTTCGATGTTGATTTCTTGCTGGGTTCTCTCTATTAACTGCCTAGCAGCTATAATTGCTGTCTCTTCTTCATCGACGACTAATTTTATCGTAGCAATTCCAACTGGCTATGATGCAGTTTCACCTAATTCATTAAGATAAATGCGACTGATGCGCTGGCTAGCAAAAAATTCACTGTAATTATTGATATCTGCTGTATCTAAACTGCGATTGGGATAGATAACTACTCCTCGCCAAGGATTTTTAGGTTTATTTTGGCGTAAGTATAAAGAAATTTCTGAAAATAAGCGTGAATAAATTTCTGTGTCAGTTTGAAACTGGACTTCAACAAAGTAAATCGGATTTTCTTCTCCTTGTACTGGGAGAAAAACACCATCTATACGGAATGCAGTTTGCTTGATTTCAATTGAGGAGAATTGATAAGTCTCTGCTGTTTGGGGAAGATTGCCAATTAATTCAAAAAAGATGCCAGGAAGTTTTTGAAAAAGGCGATAAAAAATACTGTCAGTTTTCACACTTGATGTATTGCAGTGATTTAACTCGTTAGATTTTACCGTAAAATACTACTGATAAAAATTAGTAAGCCGACTGCGGGAAACAATCGGCATAACAAATTCATGATAATTTAATTGCAATTTAGCCGTGAGTTGCACCTTGAGGGGGACGTGAAACAACTTTTTTGGCTAAACCCAAAGTCTGCAAAACTAGGATACTCCACCAAGTAACATCAATTTCCCACCAAGACAACCCAGATTTTGCCATGTGGGGATAAGTATGATGGTTGTTGTGCCATCCTTCTCCATAAGTGACGATGGATACCCACCAAAGGTTACGAGCGCCATCATTTGCATCAAAGGTGCGATAACCCCACAGGTGTGATGCTGAGTTCACAAACCAAGTTGAGTGCCAAAGCAAGACACATCTAAGAAACACACCATAAAATACAAAAGGCCATCCTCCTAAAGCATATAGAAGCAGTGCGAAGGGTATTTGCAACAGCAAAAAGTAGCGATCCAGCCAACAATAGAAGGGTTGTCTAGCTAGATCGGGGGCATATTTCTTATAGGTTTCATAGTCAAAAAATTCGGGACGCGGGTAGAAAATCCACAAGATATGGCTCCACCAAAATCCTTTTTGGGCAGAGTAGGGGTCTAAGTCTATATCTTCTGTGTGAGCGTGATGTTGGCGGTGTCCACCTACCCAAAAAATTGGCCCACCTTGCAAAGCCAGCGCTCCAATGAGGGCGATCGCATACTCTAACCACTTAGGTACTTGGAAACTCTTATGGCTCAGTAGTCTATGATATCCCAGGCAAATACCAATGCTCCCGAATAACCAGTGGAGAAACACTAGCAAACCTAATGCTGGCCAGGAAAAAAACCAAGGAGCCAGAAGTGCTAAGGCATGAAATGTAGCAAAAAATACTACATTTGTCCAACTGAGTTGAGGTGAGTTGCCTCTCTCAGGGGCGATCGCCCCAAAATTTGCGGTCATAAAAATTCCTGTTGATGGATGAGAAAGCGATTTGCTTTTTCTTGGGCATAATCCCACAGGGATTTAACCGCTCTGTACACCAGTTCGTTACAGTAGAGTAAAGCAAGTATCACTTACATTTGTTATGCTAGCAGAACTCTGATATCCGTGCAAGTGCCACTTGCATTTTTCTATGTCTTCTCACCTTATTTCCACTCGTCAACGCCTGATCCAAGCTGCACTTGAGTTGTTTTCTGCTCAGGGAGTTAGCGCTACCACAACCCGTCAAATTGCTGAAAAAGCTGAAGTCAATGAAGTGACTCTATTTCGGAATTTTGGCAATAAGCACGGACTGCTTTTAGCTGTGCTGGAAGAGTCCGCAGCCTTTAAGGATTTAGGTGAGTCGCTAGTGCGGCGGGCAATGCCTCCTGGTAATGTCTACCAAGCTCTGAAAGATTATGCAAGTGATAGCTTGCACGCATTAGAACGAGTACCAGAGTTCGTCCGATCTGTGGTAGGTGAAGCCGACCAATTCCCGGCAGAAAATCGCCGCGCACTAGGCAGGGGAGTAACAGAGGCAAACCGCTATGTAGCTCAGTATTTAGCTACTGTAATCCAGCAAGGACACCTAAATACCTATTTACCCGCAGAAAAATTAGCCAGTTTGCTAAATGGGATGATCTTGGGATATGCCGTAATTGAGTTCACCAGCGAATTTCACGAACTTTGGGAGGATCGAGATGATTTTCTGGAAAATTTGGTGGAGTTGTTTTTACATGGAGCCATGTCATCAACAGCCGAATCAGCAACAAACTGTTTTCAAGGAGGGTTCAATACCACAGAAGTAGCTGATTTACCAGCTAGTTTAGTTAACGAAATTCTGCAACAAGCCAGGAAGTCGGGAATCCGAGATTATGCCTTGGCTTATGTGTTATTTGGGGCTGGGTTATCCGCCACAGAAATAATTCGCTTGGAGCGATCGCACCAAATCTACGATCCTCAAGGGCACTTCCTGCAAATCACAATCCCCGGATTTGCCCGTCAAGTGCCCGTAAATCAGTGGATTTTGGGCAAACGCTACGGCTCTTTTACTAATAATCCCTTAATTAAATGGCTGAAAAGTCGTAAAGATACTCAAACAGCTATGTTTCTAAATGAAACCGGCACACCCATGTCAGAATTAGAGCTTCAGGCACGTTGGCAAGCGTGGAGTGAGGGACTATTAACTCCCCAAGGACAAACACCAGCGATCGCCCAGGCACAACAAACCTGGCGTGTAGAAATGTTAATGCGGGGAATTAGCTTAGAAAACCTGATTATTCTAACAGGTTGCGATCGCGCTCAATTACAACTTTATGTCCGCCGAGCTAAAGAAAAAGCCGCCCTAGAGCAAGCCACTCGTTTGGATCATAAGCCGGGATAGGGGAGTGGGGAGATTACTTATCAGTGAACAATAACTGATGACTGATAACTGAATCGGTCAGGATGATGCAGTTAAACGATTAAGGTAAAACAACAGAAGTTTCTTTACCATTGCTGTTTGCACCATTCAAGAATGTAGCTGTACTCTCAGATGGGGATTGGGTGTTGCTCGAACGGCGTGATAATTTCTTGCGTGGCTTGCCTCCCGCCTGGATATATTGCAAACTGTCTTTGCCATAATGGGTTGCCACACTCATTAACATCCTTTCAGAGTAGCCGCGCAATTCTTCTTCAATTAGAGAGAGGCGACCTGCCATTTCATCTATGCTAGAGAGTGAAGTGTTGTAGGTTGATAGCTGAGTTTGCAAGGTTTGGATGCGGCTGTCGTAGTCTGTCAAACTCAATCCGTTGCCAAATTCTAGCGTAGGGCTAATTGATCGCATTCCTGCAATTCGACGTAGAGCTTTTTCAAGAGTGGGTGAACTGCGTTTTAGTCGTGCCATGAAATGCGCTCCTGAAGGAGGTTATAGGGTTACTGCATATACTCTAGCCAATGCAACTATAAACTTCTGTGAGAGATAATTCGGAAAAATTAAAGCAAATTAAGATCGACCTAATTATTTTTAGTTGATTGTACTGAGATACTTATTAAACTTGTTACAAAAGTTACGCTAAATAAACGTGAGTTCGACAAGTCTTATTTGACCTCTCCCCCAGCCCCTCTCCGATGCGGAGAGGGGAGCAAAAAGCCTAAATTGTTGCTCCTCCCTTTCCGTTTCGGAGAGGGAGGCTGGGAGGGAGAGGTTCATCGAACTCACGTTAAATAAGCAACAGATACCTCAAAGTCATGTTGAGGTACTTTAAAATCGTGTTGGAGTACTTCTAAGTCATGTTGAGGTACTTTGAAATCGTGTTGGAGTACTTCTAAGTCATGTTGAGGTACTTTAAAATCGTGTTGGAGTACTTCTAAGTCATGTTGAGGTACTTTGAAATCGTGTTGGAGTACTTTAAAGTCATGTTGAGGTACTTTGAAATCGTGTTGGAGTACTTTAAAGTCATGTTGAGGTACTTTGAAATCGTGTTGGAGTATTAGATGATGGTTTTTCTTAGCTTAACCCAACTTACGGCAAAGGCGATCGCGCACAAAAGTATCATAAAATGTGCATTTTAGCAGGGAGGTTCGGATGAAAAACTTTGTTCCAACAAGTATTGCATTGGCAAGTCTTGTGCTGCTTGCTGCGTCCGCAGCGCCCATACACGCGCAATGTGCCGCGCCGAAGTATGTTAGCGGAGTTTGGAAGGCGAATGATGGGGGCACATACCACCTTAATGCCATCGGCAGTACCATTTGGTGGGTCGGAATGAGCGGTGACGACGGTCGTTCCTGGACGAACGTGTTCAAAGGTACGCGAAACGGCAATATTATTGATGGGGAGTGGGCCGACGTTCGTGGACAAGCGTGGGGACATGGAACGCTCAAGCTACGGATTTCGGGTACAACTTTTATGGAGAAGATCAACGGCACTGGTAGCGGATTCGGCGGGATTCGTTGGGGCCGTGGCGGATGTAACGACACGCAAGGCAACCCGGGGTAGTGTGAAGTTAGCTGCAACTAAGGGCAAACTAAACAGTTTAGTTTATATAAGCGCAGCAAGCTTGTCGAACATAACCTGCCATCATATATTAATGGGGGAAAGGGGTAAAGTCTAATAGGGCAATCACTTTCTCAGTAATTGGTAAAACGGAAAAAACTGAGCCTGCTGTATCCAGACGCAAGTCGCCAAATCAGCGTAGATGGGTGTGCGATCGCGGGAATATTCAAGAAGATGATGGCTCAAAGCAAGTCCCAAAATTCACATTGAGTCAAGCTGCTAAATTGAAAAAACCCCGTTACTGGAATGTCAGTAACGGGTTCTATGTTAACTACCTTGATTAATACGCCGTTTTAACTCAGCCTCTAATTGTTCTGGAGTGCTGACCACTACCCCCGGTTTGGCTCTCATGATGCTGAGGTAATGCTGAAATGCCTCCTCATCCTGGGGGTTTAATATCACATATTGTCTTAATTCTTGCTCATTAAGTATCTTTTGCCCAATGCCCAATGCCCGACTAATTTAACGGCTCCATAATGGCTCTTAAACCTTTACTAGAGAGGGTTTTGAGCATTTCTTTAGCGTTATATTCGCTACTAAATACTCCTGCTTGCATCACTTTTTGACCTTCCCAAACGGTGGGAAACGCACCAGGAACAAGCGATCGCACTAAATCTTTATCCCTGTCAGTTGCGAGGGGAACAACTACGCGATAAAGGATACCTAACTGTGTCGCAGAGTTACCGCCATCAGGAATACTTGCAGAACTTGTTTGCATATTGGGAGTATTACTAATGGGGATATCGCTATCAGGAAGTGGTAAAAGTGCTGAAGCATTTGGGGCAGTAGCTTCTACTATTGGTAATGTCTGCTGTGTTTGATTCCTTGTGCTGGCAACTGAATTAGATGGGTACTCAGGGGCAGTAAACTCAATGGTATTAGGAGCAATCTGCACATAATTTAACTGTGGTGTATTAGTCGGTTGTACTGGGCTGGAAGTTGTAACTTTTGAAGTATTAATTGGTATTTGTCTAGATGATAAGCTGCTAGGAATAGGAAATCTAGCAACTTTATAAGTGGATGGCTGTTGATTGGAGATGGATGCCGAAAGTGGTATGTTTGCAGGCAACAATGGCAGCAGTTGACTGTTTAATTGTCCAGGAACAGGATTACTGGGTGAAATGGTGTTGCTGGGTAATAGCGCTGTTTGATCGTTGGTAGTTTCAGATATTTCGGGAGCCGAGAAGGTAATTTCCCCTGTTGGTGGTATTTCTCGTAAGACATTGTTGGGAGCCGGAGCAGGTTGAGAATTTTGAGTTGCTAGTGCGATTGTCCCGTTTATATCTACTTTGCCAGTGATGCGATCGCTCACAAGATTGTTACCACCAGCCGAAATCACCTGTTTAGCAGCGCTGGCATTAATGTCGTAGCGGGCGTTATTTTGAAATTGATTACCCCCAGGTTCCGATGCATTACCCAAATCTGGCATTGCTTGAGCGATCGCAACTAAACCATCTTCTTTATTATTTTGAATAATATTATTTCGTAAAATCGGGCGGGCTTTTGCTTGCACAACAATTCCCGATCTATTGTTCTGAATTTGATTACCTATGACTACAGGAGCGGCATTTTGGGCAATATTGATCCCAAAACCCGTTTGATGAAAGACATTTTCCTTCACTTGGGGACTGGAGTTACCAGCAATTGTCATGCCATTGGCTCCATTGCGATCGAAGTAATTCTTGCTAATAGTGGGTGCAGCATTCCCACTGACAGAGATACCATCTTGAGTACTGCCAGTAAATGTATTTTCTGTGATTACCGGATTGCTAGATTCAATCCATAAACCGTAACCACGGGGATTTGAGTTTGTCACTGTCACCCCAATGAGGAAGGCTTGGCTTGCTCCCACAATTGTGACGTTTTGACCGGCAAAGCTGCGGCTCAGGTAATCACCACCTCCCTGAATAATAATGTCCTTACCTTGATTGCTAGGGTTGCCTTGAATTGAAACACCCGGTTTCAGTATTAAGGGAAATTCCTCGCCTGTATCGGCGCTATAAGTGCCCGTGGAGAGCATAATTACAGTATTGGCGTTAGCTAATTGCAACGCATGGGTAATGGTTTTCATCGGAGCGGATTGGCTACCATTACCTGCCTTGTCATCTCCACTATTGGGGTTAACAAACAGCACGTTAGCCTGAGAATTGGTTTTCTCACCTAGAGGTGCTGAATTTGGTGTTGATGGGATCTGAGCGATGCCTTCTCTACGAGAGGCTCTGCCAACGGCGAGATCCGCTAACGCGCTACCCAGAAACGCTATACTTGCCGCTCCCATGCTTACGGTAATAGATAATACTGAAAAACTCAAAAATAAAAGCCTTGCTGATTTCATAAGCTTGAGCCTTGCAAGCATAATTTCTCCTCTACGGTACTGAGAAAACACAATATAGTGAATCATATTTAACATAACCCCTAAGAAGTAACAATAAATTCTTACACTCTTAGAGAATATTATGTCGATAATATTACCCACATATTGACCAATTGGCGATTTTTAATCCAGGGCAATAAATGATATTCTGTCTGTTCACTTGAGGGGAGGCAAAATAGACTTACTCTCAAAGAGCTTTTCATTATTCACATCTGACAATCCCCACCGCAAAATCGAATTTCAAGGCTAACAGTTTACATTCCTCTCAATAGGACTAATTGAAGAAGAATTCCGAATTTAAGTCCAATTTTCTGGTATGTGCCTTCTGGCTAGTCCAGTGCGGCGGAAATAAACCACCCATTCCAAATCAATGAAACCCTCATGCTGTATTCGTTTTTAATTTTTAATTTTTAATTTTTAATTCCGCCCTGCGGTACTAGTCCTTTGTAAGCTCGTTCTTTACCCTAAAATACTTGACTAACCTTAGTGCAAAACTGTAGCCTCAAACTACACTTATCACTGCCTATAGGAACATGGGATAATTTACCGTAACCTTAACTGCTACGTTGCTCTGCGTAAATTTTGCCAAGATTAAGTAAAAAAAAGCAAATTAATTAACTTATGGTTACTAGGAAATATGATAATTCACACTTTGATGAAAGCACTAACGGGGTTGTTGTAATGGTCGAGCCATACAGCCAAAAAGAGCAAGTACTGCAAGTTGTCTATCGCATTTTAGATGCCAATTTAGACCGTGCCCGTGAAGGCTTGCGAATTATTGAAGAATGGTGTCGCTTTGGCTTGAATAATGCCCAGTTATCTCTTGAATGTAAGCGCCTACGACAAGAATTAGCCAAATTGCATACCCCAGAATTGCGGGCGGCGCGAGATACACCAGGCGATCCTGGGACTGAGTTAACTCATCCTCAAGAAGAAGAACGAGCTAGTATAAAATCGGTATTGCAAGCTAACTTTTGTCGTGTCGAAGAAGCCTTGCGGGTGTTGGAAGAATACAGCAAGCTAACCCTGCCAAGTATGGCTAAAGCTTGTAAGCAGATGCGTTATCAGGTTTATACCCTAGAAAGTAGTTTAATGGGTCATCAGCGCCATCAATTATTGTGGCGATCGCGTTTGTATCTTGTTACTTCCCCACATGAAAATTTGTTGAACAACGTCGAAGCTGCACTTAAAGGGGGATTAACGCTTCTACAGTACCGCGACAAAACCGCTGATGATTCTTTGCGTCTGGAACAAGCGAGAAAACTCCGGCAGTTATGCCATATTTACGGTGCTTTGTTCATTGTTAACGATCGCGTGGATCTCGCTCTGGCTGTCGATGCCGATGGGGTACATCTAGGACAACAAGATATGCCCATTGCTGTGGCTCGGCAATTACTCGGTTCGCAGCGTTTGATAGGTCTTTCTACCACAAATAAAGAAGAAATGCAAGGGGCAATTGCTGAAGGTGTAGATTACATTGGTGTGGGGCCAGTTTATGAAACTCCGACGAAAGTAGGTAAGGCAGCCACAGGTTTAGAATATGTCAGCTATGCAGCCAAAAATTGCTCAATTCCCTGGTTTGCCATTGGGGGAATAGATGCCAATAATATCAATGATGCGATCGATGCTGGAGCCGAACGTGTGGCGGTAGTGCGATCGCTCATGCAAGCCGAACAGCCTACCCTGGTAACACAATATTTGCTTTCCCAACTCAATCGCATTAAACCAGAACTTTAAAAGAGTCGTTAGCCCAAAGCGAGTAACCAATACCCCATTCCCAATTCCCCACACCACATTTATGTCTAATGAGATTACGATTCAGGTAAATGGGGAAACCCATAGCTGTTTGTTTCAAACTTCTTTACCCGATTTGCTCCAAGAACTGGGTTTTAACCCCCGCTTGGTGGCTGTAGAATATAACGGCGAAATTTTACACCGCCAGTTTTGGACGGATACAAAAGTGCAACCAGGCGATCGCTTAGAAGTGGTAACTATTGTTGGTGGTGGTTAAGTCTGTTTCAACCTCAAGGGTTTTTGGCATATTTCGGAATCAACCTATTTGGGGTGGCAAAATGCGCGTGAGTTTCTAAAAGTTGCATTATCTGGGAACTTAAAGTAATACAAAGCTCTCTATAATCTGTATATATAGAATTTTACGTATTTATACCCAAATCTTGTAAATTTATTGTGAAACAGATAATAGAATTTCCTCTTGAAAGTGGCGAATCCATTTTTGTTGAAGTAGACGAAGCCGCACAGATTGACGATCGCATCGGTTTGCGAGATCAAATGGTTGATAAAGCTACGCAAACTTTTGAGTCAGCTTTAGAAACCGTTAAGCCCATAGCTAATGCAATTATTACCAAAATCGGTAGTCTCAAACAACCAGCAGATGAAGTAGAAGTCAAGTTTGGTATCAAAATTAGCGCTCAACTTGGGGCAGTTGTAGCTTCTGGCAATAGTGAAGTCAACTATGAAATCACTTTGAAGTGGAAAAAAGATTCACAAAATGGTAGCACCCCTTGAGTCATCTATTGTCAGAATTTACTCTAACAGTAACAAGGGCAAAGTAATTGGTGCTGGCTTCTTAGTTTCTCAAAAGTACATCATCACCTGCGCTCATGTGGTAGCTGATGCTTTGGGACTTACCAGAACAACTGCTCAAATGCCAGATGCAGAAATCACCTTGGATTTTCCGTTAGTTGCACCCAAACAACTGCTCAAAGCTAAGGTTGTTTTCTGGCTACCTGTAAATCCGAGTGTGGAATTAGAAGATATTGCCGGATTAGAGTTAGCACTTTCTCCCCCAAATCAGGCTCTAATAGCACCATTAATTACATCTGATGAATGGGCGGGACATCCTTTCCGAGTATTTGGTTTTCCCGCAGGACAACCAGATGGTGTTTGGGCTAACGGCGTTTTACGCGGACGCACGGGTAAAAGTTGGGTGCAACTAGAGGATGAGAAACAAACAGGTTATGCATTAAAGCCGGGTTTCAGTGGTGCGCCAATCTGGGATGGTGAGCTTCAGGGTGTAGTAGGAATAGCAGTAGCGGCAGATATCAACCAACCAGATGCTAAAGTTGGGTTTATGATTCCCACACGGGTGCTGGTGATAGCATGGTCTATATTGAGCGAGCAAGCTATTGCTTCGTGTCCCTATCGTGGTTTATTTGCTTTTCGGGAAGAAGACGCACGATTTTTCTTTGGGCGGGATATTTTCACCCAGAAACTTGTAGATACAGTCCAAAAACAATCATTAGTAGCGGTAATTGGGGCTTCTGGTAGTGGTAAATCTAGTGTAGTGTTTGCGGGTTTGATTCCTAATTTACGCCAACAAAGCAATTGGCTAATTGAGTCCTTTCGCCCAAAAACTCATCCTGTAGATGAACTTGCAGCAGTAATTGTGCGCCTACGCGAACCAGAGAAGGGAAAGACGCAACAGGATATTGAGGCAGGAAAGTTAGCTTGTGGGTTGCGATCGCAACAAGTAGCAGCACATACTGTTTTATCCCGAATTTTGTCAGAGAACGATAATAAGCGGCTATTACTGGTAGTCGATCAATTTGAGGAACTTTACGCTTCTTGCTCAGATATTCAAGAGCGCCAATTATTTTTAAATCAACTATTAGAAGCGGCTAACCTAGTAGACAATTTTACCCTTTTGTTGACCTTGCGGGCTGACTTTCTGGGATATGCGCTTTTAGATTATCGCTTTGCCAATGCTTTGCAGAATGCTGATTTAAAACTTGCGCCAATGAACCGAGAAGAATTGCAGCAAGCGATCGCTCTACCTGCAAACAAGCAAGGGGTAAGGTTAGAAGAGGGTCTTGTGAAGCAGATTCTCCAAGCGGTGGTAGATTCACCAGGGAATTTGCCTTTACTAGAATTTACTTTGACGCAACTATGGGCAGAACAGCAAAATCGTCAAATGACTCATGCTGCTTATGAAGCAATTGGCGGTGTAGAAAAGTCTTTGGCGAATCATGCAGAAGCCGAGTTTGCCAAGCTAAAGCCCAAGGAACAACAACAAGCACAGCAAATATTTGTCCAGCTAGTGCGTCCTGGGGAAGGGACACAAGACACACGCCGACTAGCTACTAGAAATGAGGTAGGAGATAATTGGGATTTAGTTAAGCGTCTAGCTGATGCGCGGCTAGTGGTAACTGGACTTAATGACACTGCTGGCAAAAAACAAGAAACAGTAGAAATTGTCCATGAAACCTTGATTCGGGAATGGGGACAACTGCATAGATGGATGGAAAGCGATCGCTCTTTCCGCACTTGGCAAGAAGTATTGCGATCGACAATGCGTCAGTGGGAAAATGCCGAACAAGATAAGGAGTCATTGCTGCGAGGTGTCCAGCTAGGGGAAGCGGAAAATTGGCTCCAGCAGCGCCAAGATGAGTTGAGCAAAGCAGAGCAAGATTTTATCCAGCAGAGTTTAGCATTGCGCGATCGCGATCGCAAACAGAAGGAACGCCGCCGTAAACTTACTCTATTTGGGCTGACAAGTGGTTTACTAGTAGTCTCAATGCTGGCTATGGTTGCATTTTGGCTACGATGGACAGCCCAAGTTGAAGCCTCTGGAGTCACTGCATTAAAAAATTTTGAGTCTGGCGATGGAGAAATCGAGTCTTTAATGTCAGCAATGGAAGCCGGACAAGAGATTCAAAAGATGGCTTTTTGGAATAGTAATTGTTTGCAAGATTGTCCAGCCACAAGTCCTCTGCTAGCTTTGCAGAAGATTCTGGATAATATTCATCAAACAAATCAAATCAATACTTACCAAAGAGGTGTAAACAGTATCCGTTTTATTTTTAATAAAACGAGTAAACAAAAAGAAGAGTTAATTGTTGCTGGTGGAGAAGATGGCACGGTCAAGTGGTGGGATTATCAGAACAAAAAATTGAAAACATTGAAAAATTCCAAACTGGACAAGAACAGTATCAAAAGTATCGATTTTAACGAAGATCAAACAATATTGGCGACAGGTACAAGTAATGGTTGGGTAAAACTGTGGGATGTCTCAAAGATGTGGAATTTTTTATCAGCAGATCAGAATTGGTCTCCACTTTCCATAACATCTATACATCATCAATGTGAAATAAAAGAATACGACTTAGCAAAAGAGGATGATAAATGTAGTGTTAACAATGTTCGTTTTCTTCCCAAGATAAATCTGTTGGCAACAACTGGAGATGATGGCTACGTCAGACTGTGGACTCTCCAAGGAAAAATTTTTAAAACAATACCTGCTCACAGCAGTAAGATCAAAAGCCTTAATCCCAATCCTTATAATGACCAGCAATTTGCCACGGCTGGAGAGGATGGTCTAGCAAAGCTTTGGGATATCAACAAGACAGAACCGATAGCAATATTTAAAGGTCATAAATGCAATATCAAAGACACTAAAAAATGTAGTGTTAACAGTGTCTGGTTTCACCCCAAAGAAAAGCAACTTGCGACAGCTGGAGATGATGGTACTGTCAGGCTGTGGGATTTTTCAGGAAAAGAACTGACAGAAAAAAAATTTGAGGCTCACCCTGAAGGTGTTGAGACAGTTCGTATTAAAGATGGGCTGATTGCTACATCGGCTAGCGATGGCAAAGTCAGGCTGTGGAAGGATTTTAACAGAACACTGCAAGCAGAATTTAAGGGTCATCAGGGCAGTGTTGTCAGCACTCGCTTTAATCCAAAGGGCGATACTCTTGCCACTGCTGGAAAAGATGATGGTACGGTGAGATTCTGGGCAGTTCCAGGAAAATCATTAATCAAACCCAAAAACCCCTTAATCGAACTAGAGGAGAATGAAAAAGGTGTTGGTAGTGTTCGTTTTAGCCCAGATAGCAAGTTAATGATTACAGCTTCATATGATGACTATATTAGGCTTTGGAACCTCGAAGGTAAGCTGGTAAGAAAATTCAAAGCCGATCAAGGCGGTGTCAATACTGTACGTTTTAGCCCAGACAAAGCTAAAAACCTAATTGTTACAGGTGGAAAAGATGGCACAATAAAGCTCTGGACGCGCACCGGAGAACAGTTAAAGCCTTTGAAACCTTTCGAGGGGCATTCTCAAGCAGTACGGACTATCAATTTTAACAATGAAGGGGATAGGCTTGTTACTGCTGGAGATGATGGCATAGCAAAAGTGTGGGATCTCAAAGGAAACAAGTTGCAAGAATTTAAACAGCAAGGCAAGGTTGAAACTACTAGATTTAGTCCAGATGGCAAGCTGCTAGCTACAGTTGGAGAAAATGGGACGGCATTGCTGTGGGATATTAATGGCAAGCTGCTTAAAAAATTGACGGGGCATAAAGGCTATGTTAACACTGTCAGTTTTAGCCCTAACGAGAATAAATTGGCTACATCTGGAGATGATGGTACTGTCAGGCTATGGGATTTTTCAGGAAAGCAGTTAAAAGAATTTAAGACTTATGAAGGCAGAGTCACACACATAAATTTCAGCCCAGATGGTAAACTACTGGCTACATCTTCAGCAAACTACACAACTAGGTTGTGGAATTTATCAGGACAACAAGTAGCAGAATTTAGAGGTCATCAAGGCTTTGTGAGAGGTGCAGGTTTTAGCCCCGATGGTAAACTGCTAGCTATAGCCACTCAAGACAATACGGTAATTGTGTGGCGTATCCGGGGATTAGATGAACTGTTGCATGAAGGATGCGATCGCCTTAAAGATTACCTTAAAACTAATCCTGATGAAAAGAAAAAACTGAGCGTATGCCCATAAAAATATCACAAATCTGATTTATACAGCGACCTGTGAAGGGTTCGACCTTTGGCTAATTCTTTACCTTTGCGGCCGAGTTGCTCGCGTAGCTGCTGGTCTTTGCACAACCGATTGAAAGCTTGAAACACTTCATAACCAGAATCGGGATTAACCAGTATCCCATTTTCTTCATGCTGAACTATATCTACAACACCACCTAAACGTGGGGCAATTATCGGCTTACCAAAGTAACTTGCTTCTAAATAAACCATACCAAAACCTTCCATATTGTTAGGTTTAGTATCCAATAAAGTCAGCATGGCAAATATATCACAAGCTGCATAATAACCTGCTAATTCCCGCTCCACCACATATCCAGCAAAGTGGACGCGCTTATCTACCCGCAAACGATGCGCCAAAGATTTCAGTTCCGATTCACTTGACCCTTCACCGCAGATTATATAGTGAACATCCACTCCAAAAGTTAGCAATAGTGGAATATTATCAATTACTCGGTCGAAACCTTTATGTTTTACTAACCTTCCGATAGAAAGAATAACTATTGCTGATTCAGGAATATTGTAAGCCCGACGCAGACGAACACGTAAATCATCAAGGCTGCTGGGACTCTCTACATTATTAGCAAATTTTTCTGGTCTGATTACTGGGTTAATGACATGGGTAGGAGTATCTAATCGGAAAGCAGTTCTGAGATAGTCTTGTGTATAAGAACTGTTACAAACAATACCTTCGGCTCGTTTGAGTGTTAATTTAAATAGCGATCGCAACACGGGATTGTGTAAAGTACAAAGAAAATCATTCCCGTGCAGATAGATAAAAAAGCGAATCGGTAAGAAATAGCTCAATAGCAACAGTGAAGGAAAATCATAGCCGTGGCCCCACTCTATATAACGGTAGTGATAGCGAAAATAGAGTTTGATTGCTAGCACAAATGAGCAGACGATATTGATCAAAGGCTTTAGGATACTTCCCACCAAACCACTATGCCAGTATCTAGGATAAGACCAACGATAGACGGGAAACTGTTGACCTCGATCGAATACTTTATCTCCTGAGCAACTAGCCGCCAGCACAATAACTCGTTCTGGATCTTGGAGACAACGATTGTACATATATTCCCCAATTACAGCTTCTTGCGGCAGGAATATCCGGCTGATGACTAGGATATCCGGGTATGCAGCTTTGTCTCTGATTTCGGCTGTTATTTGAGAAATATGTTCCATAATCAAGTTGATAAATTTACTTCAAATAATTTTGAATTTATTTACAATTAGGATTACTTTCAAAGCCATAATTATTATTTTATTTCTTTTAAAACGAATATGGTAGACAAATTTGAAGGCTATTTTAGAAGATTCGCCAACAAGATTGTCTTTTTATTGTGTTGATTTTATTTTTGTGGCCAATTTCTCAATATTTGAGAATTGGATGTGCATAATGGAAAATAAATAAAATCTAGCACTTGTAGTCAAATTACTCAGTAAATAACTGTTGCGAAAATTACTTACGTTTAATAGAGTATCCTAAATATTCTAGACTGTTGTGCCAAAATGTCAAAAATAAGTATTTGATAGCTATCTATGTCTATTTAGTCTTTCTGATAAGCATTCCTGTTTCCCTGCAAGGATAGTATGTGTAAGTGATTTTCGAACATATATTCGTAACAAGCAACACTTTTTATTATGAAATAATTTTTCCTCTTCTGATCAACCAAGTAGGGTGAAGTATTAAAAAATTAGTCAAAATAATCATAAAAAATTAGAATCATCTGTATAATCCAAGACTATGATCTGCAAGTGTTGAGTTTAAGGCGTAGTAACAATTGCCCGTAGGCGTAGCCCATCATAGACATCGCCAATTTATGTGATGATGAACATATCTTAAGGTACGGTTCCCCAGTCGAGAAATCCCCCCTGCGATCGCTACCTACGCCAGATAAGACGCGGTAGATTGAATATGTAGCCTTTAAAAGTGAATGCTACAAAGCAAGCTTTTTACAGGCTGGCGTTAGCGACATACCGCAACACTCCTACCAGCATGGGGAGAAATCATAAAAAATTCTGTTTTCTAAGCGATTGTACTATGCGTAAAAAACTACAACAAACCATCAAACCACTGTTAAAAACCTTCTTAGCCCTAAGCCTGGTGTTAGCTTTGGCTCTTGGTCACGCCGATGGCGCATTAGCAGCCCGAAGTGGGGGCCGGATTGGTGGTGGCTCATTTAGAGCGCCTTCTAGCCGCACCTATGCACCACGCACTTATGCACCTCCTGGTGGGGGCGGATATTATCCTGGTGGTGGTTTTGGTGGTGGTTTTGGCTTTCCCTTCCTACTTCCCTTCTGGGGTATTGGGGGAGGATTTGGTGGTATATTTACCATCTTAATTTTCTTAGCGATCGCTAATTTCTTATTGCAAACTTTCCGCCGCGTCTCTAGTGGTGAAACTCAAGAAGCAGATTACAGCAGTAACTCTCCTGTTTCTGTAACTCGTTTGCAAGTAGGTTTGTTAGCTCAAGCCCGCGAATTGCAAAATGAACTCAACCACATTGCTGAAACTGCTGATACTAATACCCCAGAGGGGAGAGCAGAAATTCTGCAAGAAGCCAGTCTAGCTTTGCTCCGCCATCCCGAATATTTTGTATATGCAGGTGGTGGTACTCAACAAGCAAGTTTAAATTCAGCTGAAAGTCAATTTAATCGGCTGTCACTGGCAGAACGCAGCAAGTTTAGCGAAGAAACTCTTTCTAATGTCAACAACCAGCTAAAAGCAGCCCTTGCCAAAGAAGCTTTACCCCCGGCTGGTGAACTCGACAACCCCACCCGCCTATTTACTGAAGGCCCTGGTGAATACATTATTGTCACATTGCTGGCAGCAACACTAGGCAAGTTTGAAATCCCTACAGCAATTAACAGTGCTGATGATTTGCGTCAAGCTTTGCGCCAAATTGGTAGTATTCCTAGCGAAAAACTTCTGGCAATTGAAGTACTTTGGACTCCGCAAGCTGAAAATGATACCCTGACATCTGATGATGTACTGGCAAATTATCCTGATTTGAGACTTGTTTAATTTCTGAACAATTTCGCGCTTTAGTGCTACAAAAGAACTTTGCATCTTGGCATAAAAAATAAATTCCTCTTAAAGAGGAATCACTAGAAAACCGTTTGTCAATGGCAAGCGGTTTTTTCAAGCAAAAACTGAACCGACCTACCGTAAAACCTGCCTTTGAATCTTGTCATATCATGTCCGGTTAAACACTTGTCATTGCGTACTCCGTTGGAGAACCCGTTCGCGAATAGCGTCTCCGAAGCAGAAGGGCACGGAGTGAAGCATAAGTCCTTGGGACACGCTTCGCGAACGCGGAGTCCTGGTGATTGCAACTCTTGGAGACGCTGCGCGAACGCTCCACTTCGTTGCGCTCGCAATGACATACCGTAAGTAATTTGGCGGACATGATATCAAACAGCAACAATTGCCATGTTGCTGTTGTTGTAAGTGGCTTCCTCACAAGTAGAGAATGTAATCGCCATTAACTTGTCTGCCACTATTGTCTACAGCTAATTAGAGTTTTTCTTCGTGCCATTCGACTCTGTACTTGATTGCTCTATAAATATGCATTATCGCTTTGCTAAGTTTAAAAACAATTTTCTCCAGGATAGAGCGTTTAGGATATAAAATTCTTTCGTGTTCTTCAAAATAAGTCAACATTTCATCCTTGTTTGACTGTCCCTTTTGAATTTTAATCAGTTCGGTTTTGTTATTAAAAAAGGAAATACCTGACATCTCACTCCATCTCACTGGCAGCCCTGCTTTATAGGCAGCTAGACCTATGGCATTACCTTCGCCTTCATAAACTCCATTTAGCTCAAAATATTTGGCAAGGATTGACCACGTTTCTAAAAACTCAATTTCTTTTCCTGTTGACTTAGTGACAGAAAACAAATATTCATGGACAAAGGTAACATTTTCCCATTCGGGATCTAAATTTAAAAATTGTGCTGCTTCTTTAATTACTTCAATCTCTCTAGCAAATTTTTTGTTAGTTGTTCCCAAAGCTTTGGCAAATTTTTTCGACATATCCATACAAGCCCTAGCACTTATCCCTGGCTCTAAAAGCCATTCTATCTCTTCTGGCACTGGTGCCAAGATTCTCATATCTGAATCAATGAATATACATGAATTAAATAGAGATAATGCCTTAGCAATAACAAATCTTTTGTCGTGGTAACACTTTACACCCTGCTGCTGATGCTGAAAGGCTAAAACTTGAGGATATTTGCTAAACTCTTGAGGGCGATCTGTGAGAATTATAAAAGTAGTGTTAGGTGAATAGAGTTCTAGGTCTTTTGCTAATAAACCAGCTAACGCCCGATACACTTTGCCTAATGCTAAAGTACAAAAGCAGAATTGTTGTTGATTCATAATTTGGAGGATTTGGGAGTAAAACCTTGAAAATGTGAAATGACTAAATTAGTTAATACAACGGATTGCCTATTAGTAAGTTACTAATACTTTTCGGATAAACCTAACAATCTTAGTTGACTGACAAAATTCTGATTTCAAAAAAAAGAGAAGTAAGGATTTTCGCCTAAAAACAAAATAAAAATCCTTTTTTATTCTCGACCAGAGTCTGATTTGAAAAAAATCTCATAAGGCAAGAAAAACCGCCAGAGGAAACCAGGGGGAAGTACAGCACTCGATTCAGCATCTATAGGTAAATATTGAGAACGGTAGGTTTCAATAGCTTGCTTTTTCTTAGATTGCACTTGATGAATTGCAACTCGATGAGCGCCTACCAATTCATCAAATTTCAGGTTGCTAAACAATAAAGACTTCCAAAGCAACCAGATAGCATATTGCCATAGCTCTACTGTTATTTCTGCTTTAGTAATAGCAGCTTTAACCAATTTATAAGTAATTTCATGATCTAGACTGCGATCTTGTTTATGAGTAACGTACACCTCCTTTGGTTGAAAACTACCTAATAATTGGGCCATTTCTTCAATTGTTTGCTGTTGTTCAGCTTCTGTCATTTTGGATAATGCGCCATCACATTTATCAAGAAAGTGAATATCTGTTGATTCCACCCCTAAAATTTTTAAAGCTGCTAGCGCTTCTTCTCTACGAATCTGAACAATTTCTGAACGTGTAATCTTGGTATGACCTCGATGAGAACCTCCTCCATCTGTAACAAAAACAACTTTAATTGGTATCCCTTGTTCTCGCTTGAGTGCAATCAGACCCCCACAACCTAGTGCTTCATCATCTTGGTGAGGAGAAAATACAATTACCGATTTCTGGTTAATATTTAGTTGTTGACTACCTTGATAGAGAAGCCAGTAGAACTGTAGTTGAATCAGTAGTTCTCGAAATTTGTAATTCAACAACCACCACTTATTATTCAGACCTAACTTTAAGCGGTGAAGAAGATTTCTTATTTTCATATAGCAATCCGGTTTGATTTATGAAATTATTTGCGTAGGTAGGGAGTAGGGAAGAAACCTTTTTGAGTTACACTGAGTTTTTTCAAAAATAAAAGATGATTCCTATAGCACCAAATAATATTATTGGAATTACGGAAATTTATGAGCAGAGTTGTATTAATATTTCCTTACAGAAACATTATCCAACTGCTATCTAGCATCTGGATTAAATGAGAGAAATTAATTGCTATTTTATTTCCAACTTTTATCTTATTTTGATATTTAATTAAAGTAATGTCAATATCGTGTATTTATTATGTCATTTTTACGAATTGAATAGTTCTAGTGAGTTGGAAAATTTTTGTAAGTAATACCAGATTCGGATAATTCGTTTTATAGTTTGATGAAAAATCTTCATAGTCTTACTTGTTAGAATTACAGATGTCTCCAGAAGTTCCTTGATGGTTAAGAAATAATTATTACTTAATGAGCATTGATTAAATTCTATATTTTGCGTTCGCCTGAATTTAACCCAACGTCACATCAATACATATAGTCAGTAGTTACACGTTAGGGCTAAAATATTGAATCAGTGTATCAAAGTATAACTTAGATATATCAGTACTTACGCACTGGAAACTGAAACCTAGACTCCCTTTAACCTTCCTTAAAAATCTACGGCATACACACAAATCTTGCGGCAGCCATATCTCCATATCTTGTTTAATGAATCTCGCACTACGTTTCTATCCCGCCTCGGAATTCATTCCGAGTCTTATAGCTGAGGGGAATCCTAAAGAGCCAACTTTTTAAGGGGGTTGGGGGAAGCTCTTATGCGTAAGTCCTGTATATTTTAGAAAAATTATTCCTAGCCCAGACTTTGATAATATTATCAAAATGTTATACACGTAAAGCGTTATCTTATGCCTAATGTTGAAGCCGACGAAAGCCGAGAGCATCGCATTAAAACAGAGATCATTGTAGATGCTGAAGATAAAGAAGACCGAGCTATGGGTTGGTATTACTACCTTGAAGAGACTCTGAATTTTCCCTTTGTGGCTAAATGGACTAAGAAGGGACGCAAATCAGGCTCTAGCTCTACTGAGGAGAAAGAAGTTGAAGTGCTGGGAATGGCCCCAGATGATGAGTGTTTAAAAGATATGTTTGTCGAAGTGGCTTATATTAATGGTAAAGATGAAGATGTATATTCAGCAAAGTTATCTGAAATAGTAGCCATTGATGCTGATAGCGAAACTCAAGAAGCGATCGCAGACTGGCTCTATTGGATTGCTAGAGGGTACAAGTTTTAAATTCTAGGATAAATACCGAATGACGCGGCAGGGATTACCAGCAGCGACAACATTCTCAGGTATGTCTTTGACAACTACACTGCCAGCACCAATGGTTGTGTTATCCCCAATAGTGACACCTGGACAAATAATTGCACTGCCACCAATCCAGACATTGTTACCAATGTTAATTGGGGCAGCTAATTCTCTACCAGAAAGGCGAATTTCTGGCTCTGTAGGATGATGAGCTGTATAAATTTGTACATAAGGAGCGCATAATACATTGTCACCAATATGAACAGTATTACAGTCTAAAATTACACAGCCATAGTTCATATAAAATTTGTCGCCAGCAAAAATATTACTACCATAGTCACAGTGAAAGGGTGGCACAATTGATACGTTGTCACCGATCTTTCCAAATAACTCTTGCAAAATTTGCTGCCGTTGCTCTTGATGTTCTTCAGTTGTAGAATTGTACCTTCGCAATAGACGACTAGCTCGCTTACTTTCGGCAGCCAATTCTGGATCTGCCGCCAGATATAATTCACCTGCGAGCATTTTCTGTTTTTCGGTTTTTTCCATGACAGACTGATGGGACTTCTCAGTTGTGTACGCTAACTTTAGCAGCGGTAAAGTGGCATATTCTATCCTTAACTAAATATGGCATAAGTAGCTTTTCCCTGCCGTTTAGCTCGGTACATCGCAATATCAGCATCCCGTAGCAGAGTTGCAGGTTCCTCATAACTACTAAAATTCCAAGCAATACCAATACTCGCTGTAGTAAATAATTCATATCCATTCAGATGCAGTGGCGATCGCAAAGCTTCTTGAATCCGTTTAGCAACATTGGTAGCGTCGGTAATGTCTTTAATATCCTCTAAAAGAACTGTAAACTCATCACCACCAAATCGCGCTACCGTGTCGCCACCGCGTAAACATGACTCTAAACGTCTAGCGATCGCTACTAAAAAATCATCCCCTATTCCATGCCCAAAGCGATCGTTAATCTCCTTGAAGCCATCTAAATCCAAAAATAAAACTGCAAAATAATAATCGCTTCTGCGTTTGCTACGTTCAATTGTTTGTCTGAGCCGATCTAAAAATAAAACACGATTCGGTAATGCTGTCAGCCCATCATAAAAGGCATTACGCATTAGTTGCGCCTCTGTCTCCTTGCGTTTGGTGATGTCCTGAAAAACTAAAACCGTACCAGTAATATTGCCATTGCGATCGCGGATGGGTGCAATATTATCTCCAATCGCTATTTCTTTGCCATCTTTGGTAATCAGTATGCAGTTTTCTGGTAGATTCAAAATTTCACCTGCTTCGATTACATCTGTGGCTAAATTTTCAATTTTTTCTCCTATATCTTTGTCCACTAAGCTAACAATTTCTACCAAATCTTTGCCGAAGACTTCACTTTGCTTCCAGCCAGTGATGAGTTCCGCTCTGGGATTCATCATTTGAATACAACCATTTGTATAAGTCACAATCACCGCACAACCCATGCTGTTAATAATTGCCCCTAGCCTCTGTTTTTCTTCATATAATATCTTTTTGCTTTGATGTTTGTACAAAGCCATTTCAATGGTGAAATGTAAATCACTTTCAATAAATGGTTTGACAATATAGCTAAAAGGTTCACTTAGATGATTATTATGTAATGTTTTATATTCCGAACAATCTGTTAGATATACTACAGGCAAATGGAACTGATTCTGGATAATATCTGCTACGTGTATGCCATCAATTTCACCAGCTAGGCAAATATCAATCAATACTAAATGTGGATGAGTTTCTGCTACCTTTTTTATTACCTCTTCACCAGACTTAGTTATTTGTGAAACCGAATAACCTAATTTTTGCAAGCTTTTTCTAATATTTGAGGCTATGAATTTTTCATCCTCAACAACTAGGATTTTGCGGGCGAACATATTACAATAACCTGTTTTCTAAGGTTCAGATTTTTGTTGTCAGTGTCAACTAGATATAAAATTCATAATTTTATCATAAACACTCTCTAACTGCTCTGTCTTCTTGCTAGATATAAATACTGAATAATGAGCAAATCGGGGGATGTTATTAGCCTCTGATAATTTATGTGCTTGTCAAAGCTAATTCTGATTAGCCTGTGCGGTTAATATCATGTTCTTTACGTAAAATGCAAATAACCATATAATTACCAGCAATCAAAAATTTATTTTTTTGATGAAAATAAATACTAATTATAGTATTTTTGTAAAAATTAATCAAGAATAAAAGTCTATCAAATCACAACAGACTACTTTCAACATAGTTCAAACAAGTAATATAGTGTATAGTGTATCTACAATAATATTAATTAAATTTAATGCTAAAAGCTAGATAAATCATAAAATTCAAGGATTGTCTCGAATTAAAGACTTTAATAATGAAATAGTTTTTGTCTCAGGTAGAATTTAAATTCTATTCTGCCAACTTTCTTATAGCTTTCCTTGGTAAATTGAGGTAAATTTGAGAAATAGATTGTGCATTTTACTCAAATATAAATGAAGGTATATTCACTCGATTTACGTCAGAAAATCATCGATACGTAGTTTGAAGGTAAAATATCTCAGCGTCAGCTAGCGCTCAACTTTAGATAGAATTATGCAAAAGTTAAACCTAAACCTCAAAAAAACAAAACATTACACCCTAACAAAAAAGAGAGTGAATAAGTTCAATTAATAATTTTATAATTCTGGCAATGACAAATTTTGTGAATTGAAAATATATAGGTTAAATGCTCATTAAGAAATCGCTTCAGGGGTGCTGAGTAACCCCATAGATAAATTTAGGGGATTGAAGTAAGGACGTATTAAATATACGCTACGCATCGACGCTCGATGACTCGCTAACGCTGCGCTATCAAAATAAATATTTATTTCTTTTTCCATGACTTTTAAGCAGTTGCTCTCAGACCTTCTGAAATGAAGTGCAATTATTACTTTATTTACTCAGCACTGTTTCGGTGAGTGCTAGGGGCAATGGCAGGAAAGATTCTCCACTTGCGAGATACTTCCCTGCTCCATGTAAACCCCCTCTTTTTGCGGACTTATAGATATTGACAATAAAAACACATTGTGTTTTGTGCTTTATAGATTGGACTTAGTTTTAGTAAGTTCAATGCTAATTTTGCCACTAAAGTCTGGAATAGGTGCAGCAGGTTTGCTCAGAATGACTTGGACTTTTGTTACACGATCGCATTCTTGGAGAATAGAATCTGCGATCGTTGCTACCAATTTCTCCACCAAAGCAAATTTAGACGTTTTGACCAGATGTTGTATCAAGCTAATGACGCTGCGATAATCTAAAGTGTCTTCAATCGCGTCAGTCTTGGCCGCTATGGAGATATCCAACCATAACCTCACATCCACCTCAAACCATTGTCCTAGAACCTGTTCTTCTGGTAGATACCCAGTGTAGCCATAGCCGCGAATTCCCGTTAAATGAATGCAGTCCATAAAAGTTTGAGAGCAAATTGGGCATTTTGTAGAAAGTTGAGCAAGTTTTGTTTGGAGATTTTCTTTCCTCCAAACTCGCGTAGCGGTGTTGGGTTCCATCACCGCATTTGTGAGGGTTGGTTTCCAACCCACTCTGACGTAAAGGTGTTTCCAAAGTTTTGAGGATCAGCTTCCCTCCCTCAGACTTCTCTTCACCAAACTTTCCCAGATGGATTTTAAATTGAATTTCCCTAAATAAAATCTAAAATTTAAGATTGTTTTATCGCTATGTTTGATTTAATGCCAATCGCCTATAGGAATGTTAATCAACTTTGGGCTTATATTTTAACAGAGACACTAAAGCGATTGGGATTGACTTGTGCCATCATTTGTCCTGGATCGCGCTCTACACCCTTAGCAGTGGCTTTTGCTCAACAAGTACCTGAGATTGAAGCGATTTCCATTCTTGATGAACGCTCTGCCGCCTTTTTCGCCTTGGGACAAGCTCAAGCAACTGGACGCGCTGTGGTGTTAGTTTGCACCTCTGGTACAGCAGGAGCAAATTTTTATTCAGCAGTCATTGAAGCCTCATATAGTCACGTACCACTATTGATATTAACCACCGATAGACCGCCAGAATTGCGAGATTGTCACTCAGGCCAAACTGTAGATCAATTGAGATTATATGGAAACTACCCAAATTGGCAAACAGAGTTAGCCTTACCCTCCCCTGACATGGGAATGCTAGCTTATCTGCGACAAACGGTAATTCAGAGTTGGGAAAGGACGCAAACTCCTACAAAGGGGCCAGTGCATTTGAATATTCCCTTTCGCGATCCTTTAGCGCCTCTTCCTGATGGAATTAACTTGAGTTATTTGCGATCGCAGTTTCACCCAGAAGACTTTTTTGCAGGAATAACAAACAATAACTCATTCCCAATGCCCTATGCCCCATTCCCCATCCCCAAAGAATGGAAAGAATGCGATCGCGGCATTATTATTGCAGGTGTTGCCCAACCATCGCAACCAGAAGAGTATTGTAGAGCGATCGCGCATCTTTCCCAAACTCTCAAATGGCCCGTGCTAGCTGAGGGACTCTCCCCAGTCAGAAATTATGCCGAACTCAACCCTTACTTGATTTCCACCTATGACCTGATTTTGCGAAATCAGCAACTAGCAAAGCAGCTAGCGCCCGAAATGGTGATTCAGGTAGGTGAAATGCCTACGAGTAAAGAACTGCGGACTTGGATAGATGCAACGCAACCGCGACGCTGGGTAATTGACAAGAGCGATCAAAACCTCGATCCTTTGCATGGGAGGACGACGCATTTACGGATATCAGTAGAAGACATAAAGGTAGAAGAGAAAAATTTATCTTTCTCATCAGACTATGGAAAGAAATGGTGTGATGCGGAAGCTCAGGTTAGGTTAGCTGTTGACCAGACGATGGGGAAGATAGATGAAATCATTGAAAGTAAAGCAGCTTGGTTAATTTCTCAGATTTTACCGCCCGGAACGCCTCTATTTATTGCCAATAGTATGCCTGTGCGGGATGTAGAATATTTCTGGAAACCAAATAATTTAGGAGTGCGATCGCACTTTAACCGTGGTGCAAATGGCATCGATGGCACATTATCCACAGCTTTAGGAATTGCCCATCGCCAGCAAAGTAGTGTGATGTTAACGGGAGATTTAGCGCTGTTACATGACACCAATGGTTTTTTAATCCGCAATAAATTTGTTGGACATCTGACGATTGTGTTAATTAATAACAATGGCGGTGGAATTTTTGAAATGTTACCCATCGCCAAATTTGACCCACCATTTGAAGAGTTTTTTGGCACTCCCCAGGATATTGATTTTGCTCAGTTGTGCGCTACTTATAATGTGCAGCATGAATTGATTACTTCTTGGCAGCAGTTGCAGCAAAGATTAAACCCGCTTCCAGCTACAGGAATTCGGGTTTTAGAGTTGCGGACAAATCGTAAACATGATGCTAAGTGGCGACAGGATAATTTGAGAAAGTTCGCCACAGATTGACATTTAAGTTTTTATTGCTGAATAGCAGAATTCAATATAGTGCTTAGGTTAAATGCTGATGCCTTCGTAGTTATTTAAAAAAGTATGTCTTGGTAATCAGAACTTTGGTGGCGAAAATCGTAGACTAAAAGAGAATTGAAATCATGTATTTCCAATTTAAACTCGTTTTCCCACCATTCAGGAACACCAGCCTGCGAATTGTCCATAAATGACGACAAATACTCTGGACGCTCATCATGAAGACCTCTAAAGTTATTGTAATTTGGTGATACTGATGTCATTTCAAGTTGAAAGTATTGTTTTAAATAGTGCTGTAATCCACCACCATTTGCTGTAATTAAGGGACAACAAGCAAAGCAAGAAAATGGTCTAGATAGCTTGAGAATGTCAGTAGCTGTGATTTTCAGGGGATAACCTAAAATAAAAGCGTTATGGATTTGTTGACCACCTGCCAGAAAAACTCCATCATTTTGATTGCTCAGTTTTTTATTGCACATCTCATAGTTAATCGCTGGGCTATAGAGTGCATAAAGAGAAATTGCATTAGCTCGCTTAGAATCTTCTAAGAATTTATGAATTTGTAGACCATACTTATTAGCATAGGCTATTTTTTTATAGTTATCATCAGTTGATAATTTCTTTGCCTGAACGCGGAAACGTACATAGTTCTGAGGAAATAAAATCCACCATTCCCAATCTGCCCCAGTTTGACGAGCCTCTTCAATCCGAGTAAAAGTATGATAGTGGATATTTGGCACTTTAGTAGATATATGAAATAACAGCCAATCAGTCAGTGATTCTTCATTTACATGAGGCTGTTTAGTGAGCCATAAACTAACATATTTAGAGGATTGATGAATTTGTTTGCAAATATTTTCCATATTCAACGAATAATTGTATATATTCAAATTATTTGAGACAATATTAATAATTTATTCATCCATTTTTTAGCAAAGCTTTCTATTAGTGAGGTACAAAGCTTTGCACAACGTACTTAAAAGAAGTTTGCATTTGAATAGACAAAACTCTTGCTCTCTTCTTTGCGCCTCTGCGTCTCTGAACGAGACAAAAATTTTAGTAATAGTATGTCCATTTTTAGTTTGCCCAGTTGCTTGTATAAAATTGATGAACTGAAAAAAAAGGAGAATGAGCGATCACTCTCCTTTTCTGCCTGAGATTTACCCTTTTAGTTAACCTTGTTTGTAACAACCTTTCCAAGTTCATGATCGCAATCTCAATTCCAACAACTTTCTTAAGCGATTTCACCAAATAGTCGTTTTAACAGTCGGAGGAGGAGCGATCGCACTTCCTCTTCCACCGCTTCCTGATATACCCTGTAGCCATAATTATTTTACGAAGTGCGTAGGCGTAGCCCACACTTCTCTACGAGACGCTGCGCGAACGATAAGGCTCAGTGACCACCGCAGGTATTGCACTCTTTCTTCCACTACTTCCTGATATACCTGCGTGTCTTCCAGTTTTACATTCATCAAAACAAGGAAGCTATGAGCATTTTACCGGGTGCAATTTTTAGGGAAATATCGCCAACTGAGTTTCCGGGTCAAAAAAGTGAATTTTCTCTGGAGTTAGAGATAACCATAGTTGCTCACCAGATTGTACAAATCGGTCTGGTGGGATTCGTACTTGTAGGTAATTGGCGGTAGTGGCAGGTTGAGATCCTGGTTCGGCAATCTTAACAGCGAGAAAGGAATCGTTGCCAAGATTCTCTACTAAATCTACTTGCACTGGTAGATTTTTAGTAGCGGGCATACTCAAGTTTAAGTGTTCTGGGCGAATGCCTAAAATTAGAGTTTTTCGATCGTATTTCTGTAAGGCATTTCCCCAAACTTCTGGGAGGGTGAAACGAAATTGAGAACGAGTAATCAACAGAGGGGCATGAAATTCTACAGGAATAAAATTCATTGGTGGCGAACCAATGAACTCTGCTACAAAAAGGTTGGCAGGGCGGTTGTAAAGTTCTAAGGGAGAAGCGACTTGTTGAATTTGACCCTCCGACATAATCGCAATGCGATCGCCCATTGTCATCGCTTCTGTTTGATCGTGGGTAACGTAAATTGTCGTTGTCCCCAGTTGGCGCTGTAACTTCACAATTTGGGCGCGGGTTTCCGCCCGTAGTTTGGCATCTAAGTTAGAAAGGGGTTCATCCATTAAAAACACTTGCGGATCGCGCGCGATCGCTCTTCCTAATGCAACCCGTTGTCTTTGTCCACCAGATAGCTGTTTGGGTAAGCGATTCAGCAATGTTTCAATTTGTAACAGTTGAGCAACACTACGCACCTGCTCATTTACCGCCCGTTCTTTGTCAGAAATATAGCGGAGTTCTTTAGGTAACTTTTTTGTTGCCCCCACAAAAAGATTTTCTACCCAGTTAGGGAGTGAGGAATGGTTATTTTCTCCCCCTGCTCTCGCAAAACGGCGACGTAACCCAAAGGCGATATTGTCATACACCGTCATGTGAGGATAAAGAGCGTAATTTTGAAACACCATTGCGATGTCGCGTTCTTTGGGTGGTAGGTCATTGAGCAAGCGATCGCCTACCCAGATATTACCGCCAGTCATCACTTCTAAACCAGCGATTAACCGCAGCAAGGTGCTTTTACCACAACCAGAAGGGCCTACCAGCACCATAAACTCGCCATCTGCGATCGTCAGGTTAATCCGTCGCAAGACGTTAACACTCCCCGTACGTTCTTGCGGTGCATCAGTTTTCTCCCCAGAGGTGAGGGGAGATTGGGTTTGTGAAGTAACACCTTCCCCTTTGCGTGAGGAAAAACTTTTATAAACGTTTTCTAAAACAACTTGGGACACAACTTTTTATTTATTGTCATTGGATATGGGGCACTTGTACTGAGCAAACGCAAACAGCGTCTCGTAGAGAAGCCATATTGGGCATTGGAGGACAATGACTAATGACAGTTTAGCGCCCATAATACACGTTCAGGGTAACTGAAAGTTTTGGTTTAAGAGTTATTTCTTCTTGCTCCTAATATATTTGGGCAAACCGTTTTAATCACTCTGTCACGAATAGATAAATCATTTATGAGCTAGAGTGTGACAATTTCATCCAACTTTTTCCCCGACTCTTGCAACTGCATCAGATAAAACTGCCGACTTCAGCCGACTGACAAAACAAAGTGCGATCGCTTAGGCTATTGGGTATAGAGATCCAAACCAAAGTATAAAAAAATGCTTAATATTCTCAACCCAGTTGCAGAAGACTTAGCAGGTCAAAGCTATCCCAGTCCTCACTACCTGCAAACACAGCGCCGCATTCGTTCCCTCATAGATAGATATACTGGCATCGATCAACTACACGATAGGTTACAAGATTTACCGATACAATTTGCCAATCCCCAACCGCGTCCTTGGAAACCCATCGACTGGCAAACAATTAACCGGAATCAAATTATTGGCTTAGATGCAGAGGTATTTCTATCCATATTGATAGGTGCAATGGACACTGAAGCTCCCATTCGCGGCTATACCCAAACAAGTCGGCAGTATTTGGAAAAATTGCATCCTCCGATGGCTCGGTTTGTTGGTGGAACTGTCGGTGAAGATGGCGAATTGCTGGAACTTGGTTTGTGGGAAAAGGAAGAACGTCAGCATACACCCGCATTAATCAAAGTCTACACCCAATTAACAGGCGAGAAAATTACCCCAAAACTTCGGACTGTTAGAAACTATCTTCCCACGGATGACCCTTACGAAGACCTATATCGCCACGGTTTACATCGCATTGCTACAGAATACGGTGCAACCTGTCTCTACATTTGGTTGATGGCTCACACTACTGGGGCACTCCAAGATGTTCTAGAGGAATTAGCACAGGATGAAATCAACCACATGACCAAATTCTGGGGGTTTGGAGTCTGGACTTTCCCTGATAGTAGTTTGATGCGAATTGGCCGCACGCTGATTAAAACGCGATCGCAAAATTATCAGCGTAACAACCTCATGCGTACCCTCCACCGCATGATGGGTACACTCAACTGGAATGCTTGGTCATTAATTAACAAAGCAACTCTCCTTTTCACCTTCACCTATACAATGCATCGTCTGTGGAGTTGGAACAACAGCCTAACCCCAGAGTATTTGCAAGATTTATTTGGAATTAGATATTAGTAAAAACAAATGATAAATCACAAATCAAAATTACCCAGCGATTTAAACCCCCAAAAAATACCCCAACATATCGCCGTCATCATGGATGGTAACGGACGATGGGCAACCAGTCGAGGATTACCGCGCATTGCTGGACATCGCCAGGGAGCAAGGACACTCAAAGAACTATTGCGTTGCTGCAAGGATTGGGGAATCAAAGCGTTGACAGCCTACGCTTTCTCAACAGAAAATTGGCAGCGTCCCGTTGAAGAAGTAGATTTTCTGATGCTGTTGTTTGAGCGATTATTACACCGCGAGTTGGCTCAGATGCATCGGGAAGGAGTGCGAATATCATTTATTGGAGATTTGTCGGCTTTACCCAAGTCTCTACAAACAGAAATGGAACGTTCAATGACAGAAACGTTGAACAATCAAGCAATCCACTTTACTGTTGCAGTCAACTACGGTAGCCGCAACGAAATTACCAGAGTTTGTCATAAAGTCGCTCAACTCGTGCAACGCGGCGAACTTAGTGCGGAAGAAGTAAATGAAAGTTTTGTCGAACAACACCTCTACACAGTAGATACTCCAGAACCAGATTTACTGATTCGTACTAGCGGTGAGATGCGATTGAGTAATTTTCTTTTGTGGCAAATGGCGTATACAGAGATGTATTTCACTGATATTCTTTGGCCAGATTTTAATAGAGAAGCATTTTATCAGGCTTTGTTGAGCTACCAAAATCGCGATCGCCGTTTTGGTCAAGTTAAAGCTTCAGTTTCAGCTTAATTGATTTCTGTTGTTGAGTAAGTAAGTCGGCGTGAAAATTTCAATGCATTGTTAAACTAACGCTTTCAGTAACGCCTGAAGCTTAAGTTGCACCTCTGCAAATTCCTTGTCAGGATCGGAGCCAGCTACGATCCCAGCACCAGCATACAATCTCGCGCGATCGCCATCAATCAATGCTGAACGAATTCCTACAATAAACTCGCAGTTACCCTGAGAATCTATCCAACCTAGAGGCGCAGCATACAAACCCCTCTCAAAGCTCTCGTAACGACGAATTTCGGCACAAGCTACATCTCGTGCTGCACCAGCAACGGCTGGTGTAGGATGCAATTGTCCAACAATTTTTAATGGATGTATATTAGCGGGAACTACAGCACTAATTGGTGTCCATAAATGCTGGATGTTCGATAATTGTCGCAGCCGTGGTGCTAATATTTGTGGTGACAAACCGAGTTTACATAGGCGTTGTGTAATGAAATCAAGCACTAGCGAATGTTCGTGCTTTTCTTTTTCACTATTTAATAAGCGATTGGCATTAGCTGCATCTTCAGCCGGGGTTTTACCTCGCGGTGCAGAACCAGCTAAAGCATCCGTAATTAACTGTTGATTATTAATACTAATTAATCTTTCTGGACTTGCACCAATAAAGTTTTGTCCTTTACCATTACTTGTAGAAAAAATATAACAATTAGGATGTATTTGTCTAAGGTTATTTAAGGATTTAACTAAGTCAAAGTGATTGCTTGATTTTACATCTAATATATCCGCCAGAACAATTTTCCTTAAATGACTAGACCGAATTTTTTCTAACACAGACACTACTGAACGTTTAAAATGAGTGGCATTCGTGACAGATTTCTTGTAGAAGTTTGTCGGAAAAGAATCAATACTAGCAGAGTGATATTCTAAAGATTGGATAAATTCAATTTTATTTTGCACATTCTCCAACAACCTTTGAATATTTGTATTTTCATTAAGAATTATATTTGTTACTAATATACAACGCTGATTTTTCACAGCTACTTGCCAACGGGGAAGAAAAATGGTAGCAGATGGAAATGGATAATCGACTTGAGCGTTTTTATCAAAAAAGCTGAAATAAGAAAAAAAGTGAGGCCCAGAAAAAGGTTGATTAGCGTTACTAAAATTAATTATATTTTGTAGACAAGATTTGATAAAATCTTCGGCTTGAATGAAACGATCTGCACCATCAATCTGTAATTTTGCTACACAATCAATTGCTGCGATCGCTTCTCCTTTAGCTCTGTCCTCAAAGTAAAAATTTATTTCATTTGCTTGTGTAAGTCGATCCAATACAAGTAAAGGGTCAACTAAATCGATCTCTTGAGAGATACTGACAATTTGCTTGCCATTATTTGGAAGGCACTTTTCTTGGACTGATAAGAGAAATTGATATAAATCTTTGCGCTCTACAAACAAGTTGCTACGACATGGTGAAACTGTCATGGATCTATAGTAAATTTTTTTTAAGTTAACTTCCTAAAGTGTAGTTAATCGTGGTCGTATTTTTACAGGTAACATATTAAGTTGCCATTTCACCAGCGTAGGGTTTGCCGTGTTTGTGGTGTTCTCAGACCATGATAAGACAGTTTCAGCCTGAGACTGCAATGTGAGGGTGAGTATTAACAACAGAAGGTTAACAAGCCATAGTAAAAGTGATAGTTGTTTTGATATCATCCATATCTAGTGTGTCTTTAAATCATAAAATCTAAAGTGTAAGTAATATTCCGGTAATTTAATTAATTGCAACTTATGACTACCAAGCAAATTTTATATCCCAACACTAAGTTATGGATGGCAGCGATTAAACCGCCAATGTACAGCGTTGCCATTATGCCCATTTGGGTAGGAACAGCAGTAGCTTATGCCGAAACTAAAAATTTCAATGGTGTAGTATTTTCTACTTTTATAGCTGCGGCAATTTTAATTCTAGCCTGGGAAAATATCAGTAATGATGTCTTTGATTCCGAAACAGGTATCGATCAAAATAAGCACCATTCTCTGGTGAATTTGACTAGCAATAAGCTATTAATATTTTGGATAGGAAATTTGTGTTTAGGTTTGGGATTGCTGGGCATACTAGCGATCGCTTTTTGGCAACAAGACCTAACTGTGATCGGCATGATTCTACTATGCTGTGGTTTGGGCTATATGTACCAAGGCCCTCCCTTTCGTTTAGGATATCAGGGTTTAGGCGAGATTCTTTGCTTTTTTGCCTTTGGCCCCTTAGCAGTTGAGGCAGCATATTACAGCCAGACTCAAACTTGGTCAATGACAAGTTTAGCAGCTTCAGTGATTGTCGGGATTGCCACAACCTTAATTTTGTTTTGCTCACACTTTCACCAAGTTAAGGATGACATAGCCGCAGGTAAGCGATCGCCTATCGTCCGTCTAGGAACCCAAAAAGGGGCGCAACTGCTAGTTTGGTTTACTGCTAGCATTTATCCCTTAACCTTGCTATTTGTACTATTGGGGATTTTTCCAGCTTGGACATTGCTGAGTTGGGTAAGTTTACCCTTTGCTGTCAAATTATGCCGCCACGTTCAAGAAAATCACAACCAGCCGGACAAAGTTAGTAACTGTAAATTCATCGCCGTAGCCGTGCATTTCTGGGCTTGCTTGCTGTTGGGCTTGGGATTTATTCTCTAGGGCATGGGGCATTGGGCAGTGGGAGAATGGCAAATGACAAATGACATATAGATTTGAATTTCGTCCTTATCGGCGAAGATTTTTGCGATCGCTTACCACCAATCATGGTAGATGGGATATTCGTGAAGGTATTATCCTCCGCCTTACCGATGAATCAGGTAAACTCGGCTGGGGAGAAATTGCTCCCATTAGCTGGTTTGGTTCCGAAACCCTAGAACAAGCCTTAGATTTTTGTCGCCAACTCCCACAAGAAATCACAGCCGAAAGAATTTTTTCTATCTCAGATGAGTTACCTGCTTGTCAATTTGGCTTTGAGTCAGCTTTAGAGGGAGTGGGGAGTAGGAGAGACGCGATTAATCGCGTCTGTACTGGAGTGGAGAGTGTGAACTGGGGGAATGAATTCTTTTCAATGTCCCATGCCCCATATTTCAGTGGTTTATTACCATCTGGGGAAGCAGCTTTAAGTCAATGGGAAACTCTATGGCAGCGTGGATATCGCACGTTTAAATGGAAAATTGGAGTAGATGCGATCGCTGATGAACTAAAAATTTTTGAGTCACTAATACACACCCTACCAGCCTCTACGAAACTGCGATTAGATGCCAACGGTGGCCTCACCTATGAAGAAGCTAAGTTATGGCTGTCTAATTGTGACAATCTCAAGGCAAATGGAGAACAACCCATAGAAATTGAATTTATCGAACAACCGCTACCTGTACAGCAGTTTCAGCAGATGTTGGAATTGAGTACGAGTTATGAAACTGCGATCGCTTTAGATGAATCTGTCGCCACACTTGGACAACTCGCCGCCTGTCATCAACAAGGTTGGCGAGGGATTTTTGTGATAAAGCCTGTAATAGTGGGATCGCCATCTCGTCTGAGAAAGTTTTGCCACCAGCATCAAATTGATACTGTATTCTCATCAGTATTTGAAACTGCGATCGCTAGACTTGCAGCACTCCAACTAGCAGCCGAATTATCCCGAAATAACAGGGCAATTGGTTTTGGCATCGACCATTTTTTTGAACAAGAAGAAACGTGGTTTCAAACTTTATGGAACGACCTTTAGACTATCTTAATAACCTGGCTCAGGATGATTGGCTTATCGGTTATGACAGCCATCAATTTAATCAAATAGCTCAAGAATTATATTTAGAACTAACACAATTATCAGCGTGTGGAACGCCACCAAAAATCATCTTAGCTGAACGCGAACCATTACGGTTTCTAGCAAGTTTTATTGCCGCTTGTGCAGCAAATTGTCCAGTTTTTCTTTGTAACCCCGATTGGGGAACACAAGAATGGCAACAAGTCTTTGATTTAGTAAAACCAGACATTATTTTGGGAATAGGGAATAGGGAATGGGGAATAGGGAATGGAAATAATTACCAATGCCCAATGCCCGATCACATCATGATTCCTACAGGTGGTTCATCGGGACAGATTAAATTTGCCATCCATACTTGGGAAACTCTCACAGCATCAGTACAAGGGTTTACAGAATATTTTCAACTAAAACAGGTCAATTCATTTTGTATGTTGCCGTTATATCACGTTAGCGGTTTAATGCAATTTATACGTTCTTTCACCACCGGAGGCAAACTAGCTATTCAAGCATTTAAAGATGTAGAATCTGGTAAAATATTTAATATTAAACAATCAGAATATTTAATATCTTTAGTACCAACACAGTTACAACGCCTTCTACAAAATCCCGAATTAATTGAATGGCTATCCCAATTTAATACTGTACTTTTAGGAGGTGCGCCAGCATGGAACGAACTACTAGAAAAAGCCAGATTTCACCGCATCTGGTTAGCACCTACTTATGGTATGACAGAAACCGCCTCTCAAATTGCCACCCTCAAACCAGATGATTTTCTCGACGGTAAAATTAGCAGTGGTCAAATTCTTCCCCATGCAAAAGTAACTATTCGCAATCAGCAAGGCGAAATTTTAAATTCCAATCAAATCGGAAATATCACCATTCATGCTCAATCTTTATCCCTTGGTTACTATCCTATAACTAGAGAAAATCAAACTTATTTCCAAGTAGATGATTTAGGTTTTTTAGACGAACAAGGTCATTTAAATATAGTCGGACGTGACAGCGACAAAATTATTACAGGTGGCGAAAATATTTACCCGATAGAGATTGAATCAGCTATACAAGCAACTCAAATGGTTGACGATATTTGTGTCATCGGCATCCCAGATAAACACTGGGGACAAGCCTTAACAGCGATTTACATCCCCAAAAAATCAGATACCTCTGCCTTAAAAATCCAAACCCTACTCAAAGACAAACTCAGCAAATTTAAAATCCCAAAATATTGGATTCCCCAGCAAAACTTACCCCGCAACTCCCAAGGTAAAATTAACCGCCAACAGTTACAACAAATCGCCACAGAATTCCTTCAAAATTCCATTACATAATCTCTCTATACTTTCTTCTTTCTGCGCCACGCCAGTTGCTTCAACTGGGGGAACCCCCGCAACGCACTGGCTTCTCTGCGTCTCTGCGGTTCGTCTCCAACCATTGAATAATCTCATCAGGTAATTCCCGCTTACTTCTACTACTCACATCAATACAAACATGACGAGTAATAGCCTTAGCAACTACCACCTCACCCACAGTAATTTCATAAGTAATTTCAAACTTCTCAACACCTATTTTTTGGGGAATTAAGCTAATCAGCAACTTGTCCCCGACAAACATAGGGCGCAAAAAATCGACACTAGTATGAACAATAGGAAACCCCACAGACGGATTAGTAAAAAAATCTTTGAGATTAATACTTGAAGCTTCTAAAGATTCTTCATAAGCTGCATGACAAATAGCCAAAATATTAGCAAAATAAACTACCCCAGCAGCATCAGTATCTTGAAAGCGAACCGTGCGGTTATAAGTAAAAGACATTTTTGATAATTGAATATTAAATTGACTCCAACGGCGGAACCTCGAAGTCATTAAACGAGCAAACATTGTAAGACGAAGCGGCTATTGCCTTTACTAACTTACCGTCGAGAGTCAGCAAAGTAGTACCTATCTGCTGTGAAAGTGCGACATAAGAGCCATCGTAGGCGGAGATTCCATAATTTAATGCGATCGCAACTGCATCAGCCATCAAATCAGCCGTCGAGACAACACGCAACGGAAAAGCTTTGAGGGTGGCTAAATCTGTCTGAACCTCAGCAGCAGTGTACATCCTTGCACGGACATACTTCAATAAGGCGTTAGCACACTCAATGTAAAAAAGGTCTGGAACAAAAATTTCCGTCTGTGGATTGGCAAAATGGTCGAAAAGTTGATTAACTTTGGGGGTTAATGGATCAGCGATAAAATACTTGATACACACACTGGTATCTAACACGCATCTTAGAGGGGTTGTCATCTGTCCCGGTCTTCTCGAATCAGTTGAGTACTATCAGGTAATCCGAAGTCCGCTGGATTTACACGGCGACGCTGGCGACTTTCTTCTAGGACTTTAAGTACATTCTGGCGTTTCTGGTCTTCTATTTGCTGTGCTTCAGTTTTTAAAGCTTGTTCCAACAGAGTTATAACTTGGGCGTTAATTGAACGGTGCTGAGATACCGCTAACTCTTGCAGCTTGGCATACAAATCATCGGGTAAATTTCTTACATAAAGGGTAGCCATTACTTTACCTCAAAGTAGGATTGATTATTATGCTAGCATAATGCAAGCAGAAGCCGAGCGATCGCACCTCTCTTTTGAGAAAGTGTAGTCAAGTTGCAATTATGATTATAATAACCAAAAAATTCAGTCAAGTTTTGACTTGAGCCTCAGAATGTATGATTCATAAATGGAAAGTCATTTGACAGTTAGATTTAATCTCACTATTAATTAATAATTTAGCTTGGAGAATTAATTCTTGTGAACAGCAATAGTTCAAGTCCATTAAAGCTTGTTGTTTGGAAACCTTGTCGTTGGGAAAAAAAATACTTTGATACCAATACAAATACTTTAGTTGAACCGACATTTTATCAAGATCCTATTTATTCTTGGGAACCATTTGGAGATCCCTTTGGATCAGTGACTAGCAGTGATCAAACTCAGCGACTAAGAGAAGAATTAATTGAAAAGTTTACCCTAGAAACAAAACCAGAAAAACGTGGAATTGAGCAGTTTAAGCAAGTTATCCAAGTAATAGACGAGATATTATCTAACGATGAATCATCTTGGAGTGACTCAGAAGAGTTTGGACGCTTATCTAATGCTGATAGTGTAAATCTTCGTCAACATCAACTTCTGGCCTTACGCCAGCATATTCAGTGGGTGTGTGATACGTTTGTTAATGTTCCAGATGTCAATGTGTCCCTTCATTAAAATAATAAGCATATGGTATTAAAATTGTTGAGTAAAGAAGATGCACTAAAATTTATCGCCCAAATAGGTAAGAATGGAGAGCCATTTGAAATATTTCTTGGTGAAGATATTTGTTTTGGGCGTGACAAATGGGTAAATATTGGGACTATTACATTACAACCGGGAGGTAAATCTCCTGAGAATGAGACTAGATATGATGAGTATTGTGCTGCTAAATTTGGTGGGTTTGAATTGCAACTACTCTCTTCAGAAAAGCTCGATGAAAATATTACTAAAGCTCTTGATAGTCAACAGAATAAAGATAGTGTTCAAAAAGCTTTCAGGGAAGGATTACAGGATGTATTGCGGAGGACTTTCCTACTTCTACCGATTTTTGATGTTGAAACGATTTCCAAAATACCTTTACATAAGCCGATCACAGTTGTTACAGATACATCAGCAGTTCACCAAGGAGGACTTGATTTTTTATGTCGCTTTCTTACGCCTTGGGTAAGAATTAAAGTACCAGCGATAGTTCACATGGAAATAGTTACACAAGTAGATAATTATCTTTCTAAAATTCGCTGGAGTAATGAAAATAAGAACAAAACTAAAAATAACCCTGCAACACTTCGTCAACATCTTCTTAGTCAAGGAGGGCAAAGAACTTTACTTCGTCTAGAATTACATTCAGATGCAGAAATAGAACGTGGTGATTTAGGTGCTGATCCCCTAAGAGGTATTGTGACACCTAGTAGCGATTCTGAAGATAAAGCTCTAGGTTTACAAAATGTAACTAGAAGTTTTGCTGATCGTCTAATTTTAGAAACTGCACGACGCTTTAAAACCCTAGTTCGACCGGATCATCCACTTGCCCTTCTTACTAGTGATCAAGGTCTAGCTAGAATGACGCTGGCTGAAGGAATGGATGTATTCTTTTTTGAATCTCGTTCTGTCCCTAAGTTTGATAGTAGAAAACTGACTGGCTCTCTGTTTCATCCTTTCAGTCAAGAAATATATACAGTAGCACTGACAGATGTCCTTTGGGAATTAGCTGTATCTTTTGGGTGCCTGCGCTTACAAAATTACAACACTAACGAGTCATTAGAATTATGGGGCATACCTAGCGGGGAATATACCTGGCAACCGCTTCACGTTAAAGATGATCTTCTATGGGGAAATTTTAACTCTGGAATATCCTCTGCAACGACAAATAATACCTTCATTGCGCTATCAAACGCAACTGGCATAGAAAGCCAAGATCAGACTGATGAAGTTTCTAGGCAAAATATAGAAGCAATAGCTAAGACATATGCATTTAGTCCAGATCAGATGTTCTTACTAGTGAAAATGTTAGTAGACAAAGGAGAGCTAACTAATCAAGAGGCTCAAGAAAAATTGGGTTTAACACATCAATCTCGCTATAATTTGTATAAGAATTTTCTGCATAGTGGAAAATTTATTGAGCTTAATGATAATAAAATTATATGTACAGAATTACTAAAGCTTCTATGGGAAAGTATCTTGAACGAAGACTCTATAAAAATTTTATATTATTTGAATAAAACCCCATCATTTGACGCAATATGTAACTATGTAAATCAGAACAGAAGTGTTGAATATAGCACATTACCAATTTCAAATAAAGCTAAACCAACCTACATCAAGCTTGGTGAAGCAGCCTGTGCTTGGTTGAATATACAAAATCAAAAAATTGTTGCCACTGATAACATACCTAATTCACTAGATTTTGCTAATTTAGCAGTAGATATTTATAAATTAATTCGTTTACAGGAAGACACAGAATGGATACTTACTGGTCGCTGGTTAGAAGAACTAGCTATTAGATATGCTGTTCATCCCATATTGGCTAGAAAATTGGTGAAAGAAGCGCAAGAACAAAACTTAGTGAATGTCTATGCTGAAGGGTCTACTCCAGATACTCGTTTTGAACAGCACGATTTGTGGATAATTAAGACAAGTGACAGACTTCCCCAATTAGAAAAAGTTTATCTGTATCATGGAGATTTTCTTATACCTGGTACATCTGCTGTACGTATCAAGCTAGAAGGAGTTAAAAATGCCTCTTGAAAATCTATTTACAGATGAGGCGACTGCTAACGCACCAGAAGAGCAACCCAAATTGCTCTACAAAAAGTTTGGTGTATTGAGTAACCCTTTTCCCAGTGCTGGACAAACCAGTGGTCATCCGCATATGTCAACAGAAGCAGATAAACAAGTTGATGCTGCGGTAAAAACATTTTACTCAGATCGCAAGTCTCATGTAATTTCAATAACTGCTAGCCAAGGAATTGGTAAGACTAACCTTCTGAATGCGTATGAAAATGCTTTGCGTGAAAAACTTTCTCCGCATGGTTTTTTCGTTATTAGATACGTTCCAGATCCAGAACCATTTTTTGATCCACTGATTAGATCTATATTTGAAAATTTAGGAGAAGAATATTTACGTCGTTCAATTGATGCACTTGCTAAGGAAAAACAAAAGATAGGGGATATTGATAAATTATTAGAATTTGTGCGAATGAGTGAAATTAAAACAATGCTTAAGGCTTTATTAGAGGTTAAGTCAGAAGAAAAACGAAACGAGCGTATATCTCTAGCATATCAATGGCTTTTAGGATTACCTGTAAGGAAAACTCATCATACTGAACTTGGAGTAAATTTTCGTCTAGATACTGTAGAAGCAAAAACAAGAGCATTAAGAGATATTGTATATTTAGGTTCAAAAATGAAAACTCTAGAAGGTATTTTTATTCTTCTAGATGAATTAGAAAAGCAAGATTTCAGCTTATCAAAAACTATAGTTTTAAGATATTTATCGGCTCTGCGAGCTTTAATTGATGCACTACCTAAATATCTGTTCTTAATGGTTGCTCTAACTACAGATGCCCTTAATCGTTACCGTGAGATGCTTCCAGCCATTAGAGGTCGTCTTGCTAATGAAGTTCCTCTTTCCCCCATAAGAAATGATGAAGAAGCTGTAAAATTATTCCAATTCTACCTAGAATCTGCCAAAAGTGAAGCAAGAAAATCTGTACGAGATCAAAATTTGCAAGCTGGAAATGATGTACTATTGCGTGAAAATGATGCTCGGTTAGTGTTTTATCGATTGTTAGAACAGCGCACTAATATTCAAGGTGTACGTCAGCGTGATTACTTAAATGCACTCTACGAGGAAGCTAATAAATCTATAGAAGCATCTCGATAAACTATAGTTTTTCAGATAGCACGTTCTATTATTACTCCATAACAAGAAAGACATTCAAGCTACCAAATATAGTTAAGCCATTTTCAGAGCATCTGGATAATGGCTTAATTCATTTATGAACCATTACTAAACGTAAATTTTATCCAACGGAGAGGGGGAGATTCGAACTCCCGGAGGTTTTAGCCTCATCCGATTTCAAGTCGGACGCAATCGACCACTCTGCCACCTCTCCAGTAAATCTGTCAAACTTGTGCTGATCCTAGTTTCAGACGCTATTCAGGCGCTTTTGTTGGTTAGCACTAAACTTGACAGATAATACTATACCCTATTATCTACGCAGATTGCACTACTGGATGCGAATGTCTACGACACAATCCGCGATCGCTCATACAAAATTTCCCCCTTAGCCACCTGGAAGTCATTCCCCACCCAAACTAGGGAAACTTGCGAAACCACACCCGCCTCTAGGGTGACAATGGAAAAGTTACGCAATTTCTCGCTGCCATTTTCCACAATCCTGGGGACACTAGCCGCATTTAAGTAAATTGTTCCCTCTGGACTTCTAAAGATGGGTTTGCGCTGCACCTTCTTGGTATGGCGTAAATCTCGGTGCATGTGACCAAATGTCACCAGAGGAATGGTTTTACCCGCAGTCAAGGCATGAGAAATCGCCTCGCCAAAATCTGGATCGCCAAAGTCGCCGCCAATTGGGTGCCAGTCTTTGCCGCAGGGGTCTTCGGGGCGATCGCCTAACCCACTAGGCCCATTGTGACCCAAAAATATAATCGTCTCGTAAGCAGCGCTTTTGATCGCTTTCACGATGCGATCGGCGGATTCTTCCAAACTCGTCACACCGTAACGTTCTTGACAGATTTCCGCGAATTTCCACTCTGGGCCACCCCAGGTAAAGGGACGACCCCCCACAACAGTTAAATTCCAAGCGGGAAAATCCAACTTACCGTAACCGACATGGGACGGGCCTAATAAATCGAGTTGTTCCTGTACCCAGTCTTCCTTAGAGCGGTCATAAGGAGCCTTTTTGCGTCCCCATTCGGTGGCGGTGTACCAGGCATCGTGGTTGCCCATTACGGCTGCTTTGGGAATATCGAGAGAAGCGATCGCTCTGACCACTTCCACCGACTCGTTGCCAAAATCCCCGACAAACAGCACTAAGTCAACACCCAAATGCTTGAGTGCAACGCCATCTTCCACTTCCCATTGGTCGTGAATATCTCCAACTACAGCAATTTTGAGGTTTATCGATTGAGTTTTCTGACTGGTCATGCCACTTTCCTTGCCGTCTATCTCCAGGATATGAAACTCAGCCCGATTTGGACACAACCCCAAAATATCAACCGTCCACTATTTTTGGTAAAAACTACTATAATTGAATCCACAGCACATACATTTGCAACATAAAGCACCCCTAAACTGTGTTTACTACTGCATTAGCTCAACGAGAAAAAACCCAACCGGGTGAACTACCACTAGATTTGTTTGCCGCCATTGAGAGTCTCAAAAAAGAACTCAACGCAGTTATCCTGGCACATTATTATCAAGAGCCAGATATTCAGGATATTGCTGACTTTATTGGGGATTCATTACAACTAGCAAGAGCCGCCGAAAAAACCAATGCGGATGTGATTGTCTTTGCTGGTGTTCACTTCATGGCAGAAACAGCAAAGATACTTAATCCAGATAAATTAGTACTTTTACCAGATTTGAATGCTGGTTGTTCTTTAGCAGACAGTTGTCCAGCAGATGAATTCGCAGCTTTTAAAGCAGCACATCCGAATCATTTGGTGGTGTCTTACATCAACTGTTCTGCTGATATCAAGGCGATGAGCGATATTATTTGCACCAGTTCCAACGCTGTCAAGATTGTAGAGCAGATACCAAAGGAACAGCCGATTATTTTTGCCCCAGATCGGAATTTGGGGCGGTATGTCATGGAACAGACTGGACGAGATTTGGTGCTATGGCAAGGTAGCTGTGTTGTCCATGAAACCTTTTCGGAAAAGAAAATTGTCCAGTTAAAAATTGCCCATCCCGAAGCAGAGGCGATCGCACACCCAGAATGTGAAAGTAGTGTATTGCGCCACGCTAGCTTTATTGGCTCTACAGCCGCTTTACTCAAGTATTGTCAAAGCAGCCCCACCAAAGAATTTATCGTTGCGACAGAGCCGGGAATCATTCACCAAATGCAAAAACTAGCTCCTGACAAGCATTTTATTCCTGCACCGCCGATGAATAACTGTGCTTGTAACGAATGTCCGTTTATGCGGTTAAACACCCTAGAAAAGCTTTACTGGGCAATGAAAAATCGCACTCCCGAAATTACCATGTCAGAGGATATCCGTCTTGCTGCACTGCGACCAATGCAAAGAATGCTGGAGATGAGCGTGTAACCAGTATTTTTGATACAAATGGTAGAGATGCAGTTTTGTTGCGATCTCTACCCGCAAGTTATTTTTTCTAATCACTTGCAATTTCTAAAAGGTGGTGCTAAGATTTTAAATCGTGAGACAAATCGGGTCGGTGTCCGAGTGGTTAATGGAGACGGACTGTAAATCCGTTGGCTAGCGCCTACGCTGGTTCAAATCCAGCCCGGCCCACCACTTACGAAGTTATAAGTTATAATGACTGGGTTAGCATAAAAACTCCCAGCATTTTAACTTCTAGCTGAAAAATCAAAGTTGTATTTTGCCCGTGTGGCTCAGTGGTAGAGCACACCCTTGGTAAGGGTGAGGTCACGAGTTCAATCCTCGTCACGGGCTTTTTAAATTGATAAAATAACCAACGCAAAATTAGGACTTTCAGATTCTCAGAGTGATTTTAAGCTGAAAAAACTGACCCCCTTGCTTGATATTGTGACTATGATTTGGCTACGAATCCAAAATTTTGGGTATCAAGCTAGTAAAACATATAAATAATACCCAAATGGAAGATAGCAGAAATTTCAATAAGGCAAGTATTGGCACTGTAGTAGTAAAAAACTTCAGGAAGCTTGAGAAATAATCATAATTTTGGCAGCTTACAAAACTTTGTTACCTTTTTTAATGCATCGAGTCCAGATAGAATGCTATTAATAAGTTTTTAAAATTTTGTGTGTATTGCAAAAATGAGTTTAAGTATTTCTTCAGAAATATCCACAGTTTCAGACAATAATCAATCTACTCCGAATTTAGACCAGTGGCGTAATCAAATTATCCTTGGCGACTGTTTGGATAATCTACGATCTATGCCTCCTAATATTGTTGATCTTATTATCACCTCGCCTCCATATGCTGATAGTAGAAAAAATACGTATGGAGGGGTTCATCCTGATAAATATGTGGAGTGGTTTTTACCCATATCTCAAGAATTGAAGCGAGTTTTAAAGGATGATGGAACATTTATATTGAACATCAAGGAAAGAGTAGTTAATAGCGAACGCCACACTTATGTTTTAGAACTCATATTGGAGATGAAAAAACAAGGTTGGTTATGGACAGAAGAATTTATGTGGCATAAGAAAAATTGTTTTCCTGGTAAATGGTCAAATCGTTTTCGTGATTCTTGGGAGAGATGTTTACAGTTCAATAAGCAAAAAAAATTTAATATGTACCAAGAAGCAGTAATGGTTCCAATGGGTGATTGGGCTAAGTCACGACTGAAAAACTTGAGTGAAACAGATAAAAGGCGGGATAACTCAAAAGTTGGCAGTCCTTTTGGTAAGAAAGTTGCAAATTGGGTAGGTCGTGATTTGGTATATCCCACAAATGTTTTACATCTAGCAACAGAATGTAACAACAAGAGTCACAGTGCTGCTTTTCCTAAAGAACTTCCTTCATGGTTCATAAAATTATTTACTCAAGAAGGGGATTTGGTGCTTGATCCGTTTGTTGGGTCTGGTACTACGTGTGTAGTTGCAACAGAACTCAGCAGAGAATATATTGGTATAGAAATAAAACCAGATTACTATGATTTAGCAATAACGGAGGTAAATTCTGTCAATAATAATTCTACCAAACTGAGATTACTATGAATAATTCTCTTTATAAAAATTATTATGATTATCTTTCAGAGGAAGTTGTTACTCCCTTCTATAACAATAGACTTAATAGCCTAAATAAATTACGTTTAAAAGATGTTCTGAAGCGGAAAAATCCTTATTTATTTAAAGCTAAAAATATTGATTTAGCTGGAGATTTGGTAAAAAGTATTGTCGATGCTTTCCTCTCTTCACAAGAAGAAACAATGTTTGGAAATTTACTAGAAGGATTTGCTATCTACATATCTCAAACTTTACATAATGGTTTTAAATCTAATTTTAAAAGTGTAGACTTAGAATTTGAAAGAGATGATATTTATTATATAGTAGGGATTAAATCTGGAACTAGTTGGGCTAATTCTGACCAGATAACTGCTATGAGAAATAATTTTAAAATCGCAAAACAAAATTTAAGACAGCAAGGTATTACCAGTGAAATTATTGCAGTAAATGGCTGTATGTATGGAAGAGAAACTGTACATTTAAAAACTAATATAGATATTGATAAAATTTATTACAAATATGCTGGTCAGGATTTTTGGTATTTTATATCTAATGATGATAATCTTTATCAAGAAATAATTGTCCCAATTGATGAAAAAGCAAAAGAGAGAGATGAAAAATTTAAATCTGCATATGCTGCAAAAGTTAATGAAATGACTCAAGACTTTATACTCAATTTTATGAAAAACAATCAAATTGATTGGGTTAAATTAATTGATTATGTATCCAAAAGAGGAAAAGTTGAACTAGATAACTCTATACAAACTAGTTTATTTTGATTTTGTGGTAAGAGTAGTCAGACTTCTGTACTCTATTTAGGTTTCTTTTCAAGACTCTACTTTTCCATAAGCTTTCTTAACCCAATATCCTCTAGGTGGCTTTTCTACCCCATAAGCCTTACACCACTTTTCTACAGCCTTATCAGATACGCCAAAATCTCTGCCAATTTGTGCTGTTGGCTTTTCCCAAACTAGTTTTTCTAGTTCTTCTTTTGATGGCCTTAGAACTTACGCATTGACAAGCAAGACAAAAAGTGCATAAGGAGAATGCAGAAAAAAAACAGCGACCGCTAGTTACCAGAGGCGTTAAAAACAGATAATTTACTTGGCTGTGTTTAGGGTTCGGACAATCAGAGCAATTACTAAACCATCAACCGCTAAATGTGACTTGAACACTTATACTCTGTTTCTACTGGCAGAATCAAAGTATCCAGGTTGCACACGTCTGGCAGAGATAATGGAAAATTTATCTCATGATAGCGTCAATAGATTTTTGCTACGTGAACGGTACGAACCCAAGGACTTATTTGAAGAAATCAAGCCCAATATCAATCTAGTTGGAGGTACTTTAAGTGGAGATGATACGGTAATTGATAAGCCTCATAGTGACCCGGAAATAACAGATTTAATCGGTTATTACTATTCAGGTAGACATCATCGTGCCGTTAAGGGAGTTCAGTTAATTACCTTGTATTACACCGAGTGTTCAGGTAAATCTGTACCTGTAAATTATCGCATTTATAACAAACAAGATAACAAGACTAAAAATGATTATTTACGAGAAATGATTACTGAGGTAATGGATTGGGGTTTAAAGCCTAAAACAATGACAACTGACGCTTGGTATTCCAGTCAAAAAAACCTGAAGTTACTGAAAAACAAGGGATTAGGGTTTTTAACTGGGGTAGCTAAAAATCGCTCATGTTCCATTGATGGTAAAAATTTTACCCAAGTCCAAAACTTAGAAATTCCCGAAGATGGTTTAATAGTGTATCTAAAGAATTTTGGTCAGGTAAAAGTATTTCGGAAAAGTTTCAAAAACGAAACTAAAAGATATTACATTATGTATATCCCTGAAAAAGATACACTAAACTCAATTTCCAGAACAGAATTTAAAGAGCTACATTCAATTCATTGGGGGATTGAGTGTTACCACAGAGCTATTAAACAAGTATGTGGCATTGGAAGATTCATGGTTAGAACAACCGATGCTATTAAGACTCACTTTTTTAGTGCAATTCGCGCTTTCACACAATTAGAATTAATGCGGGCAGAAGACTTGATTGAAAATTGGTATGAAATCCAAAGGAATCTGTCTCTCCAAGTAGCTCGTGACTTTATTTTGGAACATTTAGCGCAGAATTTGAATTTGAATACATAGTATCAATTTTCTGTCAATGCGTAAGTTCTAGGCCTTTCAACTTTTCTAGTGTGAATTCTAGAGTCTGGGTTAACTTTTCTAGTCGTTAAATCAACACCAAACTCCTTGTAGGTTCGCTTAGAGGCTGCTTCAGTAAAATCTGTAAAATCTTCCCACCAATAAAAAGGACTAGGTGATTTAGGTGGCGTTGTCCTAATACCGCAACCGCCAAACTTAATTGATGGATACACTACTTTTTTTATATCTGGCAGATAAAGACCATAGAAATCAAAGTCATCAGATTTATATTTTTTCTCATGACAACCGTTCTTATCTGCCCAATTGCTTTTATTTTTCAGTGTGCCATCACAACTATATTTAGCTTGAATTCTGTAACATTTGCCATCTTTGTAGGCAATCAAATCAAAGGGTGTATGTTCAGTTACCACTGGTACAAAAACCGAATATTCTTTCTCGACTAAATCTGCTATCACTTTAGCAGCTGCTAGATCACCCTTATCTTTTGTGTGGTGCATTTATATGAACTCTCAAGCCTATTTGGTAGATTACCATAAAAAGGCTTCTTTAGGGTTCGTATTAAGTAAAAGCGGGCGCGGCAGGGTTCGAACCTGCGACCAACGGATTAGAAATCCGTGGCTCTATCCACTGAGCTACGCGCCCAAAACAAAATAATGGCTCCTGAAGGAGTCACCTGCACTATTATATCGTGTTCACCTACCAAGAAGCAATCAAAAATTGCAGATTTACCACTAGCAAGGCTAAGATGCTAGTCGCTAGTTAGTTAATCTACACCGAAAACGAAACAGATGGGGTATTAGTTTAGATATATTGAGTTGTCAAGAGGTTATTTGCCTGTTAATGCCAACGCTCTCTGGGCGGCTACCTTCGGGAAGCATCTGGCGATCGCTAGGCCCAATTTCACAGTACGCTAGGTAATTTCAGCCTTGGCGATACTGCCAAATACAATTATATATTCCATATTAAGAGTGCCCCTGTGAGGAGTTATTTGCTAGTGCCATGTTTATTCTCAAACGGCAGGATGTTGAAATATCAAGCATTCAGCACCCAAAAAAGGATCAGCAGGTGCCGATCCTCAATTATCAAGGGCAGACTTTTCGCTTGATTAGTGTTTTCAAAGCTAGTCAAGAAGAAGAAGCTAGAGCCTTATGGAGAGAATTAACGGATAACCGGGGTAAAGCCTGTGTTTTACTAGAGGAACCAGAACGTTTTAGCGTTTGGGGTAAAATCCGTTTAGAGCAGTTGGATGGTGACACAGGTGGTCATGGCAAAACGGCAATTTTAATCCAAGCCAGTATTTTGCTATTGCAAGGTGTTTCTATCGATATTGAAGAATTTTTGGGTGGTAGGCAAGCTGCATTATTTGAAAAAGATATTGCGGAGGTATTAAAGCAGAAACAATTTCCTCAAGCATCTTCCCTAGAAGCAGTGAAATATTTGGTATCTACTAATCCTTTGCCGACCGCCAAAATACCTGATTGGCAAGAAAATCATGTAGTTATTCTGTTACAAGAACTGCATCGATTAGGAAAAGCCTATTTTGGCAACGCCAATTTTACCAAACAAGTGATTTATAAGCTAGAAGATATGCCAGAAGCCGAGCGAGCGCTGTTTATCAATTGGCTAAATCAATCGCCACTGGGTAAACTATGGCAGTAGCATGGAAATTTTTTCAGAAAATTCCGGCCACTGGCAACTTGCTTTTGGTGTCCGATTGTGTATTACTTGGCAGACACACTGCTACATATACAGTCCTTTAACTCAAAATACTGCCAGAGTGCATCTACATAAGTCTTGTCCTATGAATAACTCCTACGAGAATTCGTTCCTTTCTAAATCCATTTTCAACACTCAGAACATTGTCTTAGCTAATATTGGCTGGGCTGTACTGGCACTGCTATACTTTTTGTTGTTTAGTGCCAAAGTTCCCGGAGCCGATGGCATAGAAACCCGGGCCGAGTGGTATGTGATTGGTACAAATATTTTTGAAGCTTTAGCTTATTTGGGTGCTAGTATCTTATGCTTGAGGAACTGGCTGAGTCCGCAAATCGTCAGTGGGCGAAATGTTTGGCTCTTAATTGGCTTAGGTATGCTTTCTTATTTTGTTGGGGGGATAATTTTCGGATATACCGAAATAGTTTTAAAAGATGAACCAGATGTGTCTGTAGGCGATATATTTTTTGTCCTGAATTATCTATTACTGGGCGCAGGGATGATTTTAGCTGTGGCTTCCAGGCGAATCAATCTGGAAAAATGGCAGTGGCTAATTGTGTTAGCAATTGGAGTGTTCGGTAGTTTGTTGGCATGGTGGATTTCTATACAACAGGAAAAACCCTCAGAACTGTTAGTCGCTATCTTGAACTGGTTTTACATAGTTAGCGATGTATTTCTGTTAATTATTGCTACCACTTTGCTGTTAGCCTTTTGGGGGGGGAGAGTTTCCCAGTCTTGGCGAATGATTGCAGCGGCGGCATTTTCGCTTTACATTGCAGATATGTGGTTTAAATACGCCCAAGGCCCCAACTATCAAAGTGGGGAAGTATTAGAAGTGTTTTGGGTATTTAGTGGAGTGTTATTTGGTATGGGCGCTGTCTTAGAATATGACGCATCACTAAGGCGGACGCGACGTACCAGTGGACGTAAACGAGCTTAGTAAAGATTTTTGGTATCTACCGTGAGAAAACTAACAGACTCTGACAAGCAAGAAATTCTTAAGTTATATCGAGAGACTGCCGAAACAACCTCAACTTTGGCAGAACGCTATGGTGTGAGTAACTCGACAATTAGTCGTCTGCTCAAAAGCACTTTGCCAGAGGATGAGTATGAATATTTAGTCTCCTTAAAACGGGCTGCGAGAACTCCTGAAGGCAGGGCGCAGGTAAGCTACGAGCAATTACCTCTGCTGACTCAACCAGAGCCGGAGATAGAAGTTCCACCCATCGAGAGCCAACCCTTGGAAGTGCCAAAGGTTGAGCCATTACCACGTCGGGTAATTCGTGTAGAACAGGAACTTTACTCAGAGGAAACGGCTGAGTCACTCGCCGCTAGTAGACGGGTGCGCCGTCGTCCCTCGGCGGCGGAAAAACCGAAGCTCCGAGTCACAGAGAAACTAGAAACTCCAGAGCAGAAGCCCCCGGAAATAGTCAGCATCTCCATTCCGCCGCTAAAGGATAAACATCCAGGAGCGGCTGTCATCGCGCATATGTTGGGCGATGATTTGCTAGACGAATCGGAGGATTTGGACGATTTAGAAGATGATGATTTAGACGATGACGATTTTGAGGAAGAAGACTTTGATGATGATGACCTGGGTGAGGAAAGGCCGTTAGTCACAAAAAGAAGACCTGGTGAAGCATCGGTTCAGGTTTTACCTCTATCGATAGCCAATTTACCAAAAACTTGTTATTTGGTAATTGACCGTTCCTCAGAATTAATTACCCGACCTCTTAAGGACTTTGGTGATTTGGGGCAAATTCCTAGCCTGGAAACCCAGCAAAGAACTCTACCGGTGTTTGATAACCATCGTGTCGCCAAGCGCTTTTCTACCAAGCGCGATCGCGTTATTAAAGTTCCTGATAGTAAAATGCTCCATAAGGCTCGGACTCATCTCCAAGCTAAGGGCATTACACGACTGTTGATTGATGGCCAGGTTTATTCTTTGTCTACGGTTTAGGAGACGCGATTATAGGACTTACGCAAAAACTTCTTATTTGTTTGTGTCCTACCTGCTGGAAGCCGCTTTGCGTCTACATTTTTCATAATTTTGCGTAAATCCTGGATTAATTGCGTCTACACAAGAGTTAAGAATTTCATAATTCTTAACTCTTAACTTTTTGTGACTTCCAAATAAAAATATCCCAAAATTGACGTAAGAATCCTCTTGATTTCTCCTTGAGGCTAAATCCCAAACTACACACTGCAAGTAAACCTATAACTATGCTTCCTTCGGGGACTTTGGATACCTGAACGGAATTGTTACTTAAATCTAGTATTTGCTGTGCGCCTACTGCATCTCTATTGGTCAAACCAAATTCTTTGGCTATAACCTCATCGCTAAAACCTTCATCTATGAGTGCGAGATTATTATTCAGCCATGTGTCACCAGGAAGGTTATCATCCTTGCCAACATCAAATGGGCCAAAGATTTGCTCTTTAGTGCTATCAAAGTTAAATCTCAAAAAGCTGTAATTAGATACGCCATTAAGCACAGGAGTGAAACTATTTATGAGAGTACTAAATGGATCAAAAAAGGAAATTGAGAGAGACTGCAAGTTCTTCGTAGCTCCCGAACCCGTTTCCGAAATGATGCTTGGTGCATTTGTTGTATCGTAGTCAAATGAACCTTTAGCTGAATAACCAGTGTCTCCTTTCCAGTTAAAGTTGAACTCAGCAGCATCAGCTAGATCGTGAGTGGTTATGGCGATCACTAATGCTAAAGCTGTAGTTGTCATCATCCCAATAGCTGTTTTAGCAAACAGATGTGTCATAGATACAACTTCCAAATAGTTTCTCCAACAATACAATACGATATTTCCCTAAAATAGACTCTTCTGGGGTGGGCAGCGTGAACGCCCTAATTATGCAATTTTTCTGTGTGTGCAACGGTTTAAACGCCAAACCCAAGTCATCACCTTAATATAAAAAACAGGAGCAATGATTATTCTCCAACCCCTAAATAAAAATACCTATTTTGTATGACGATCGAACGACTTCCCCAAAAACACTATCCCAAAGCTGAAATTGGGCGGCGAGGTATGGCATTAGGACTTGATTTCCTTGGTGTCTGGTTAGTCAGTTCCCTACTGGGAGGCGGCGATATCGGGATTCAATTTATGCAAATTTTAGTTTTTGCCATATTTTGGCTAGTTTTGCGGGTGCTAGTGCCATACAACAATCAAGGACAAAGTTTAGGGCGTTGGGCGTTCGATTTAAAGGTGTTGGAAGTCGAAGATGGGGAAGTAGTGGGCAGAATTCCAGATTTGCTCTCATTGGTGAAGCGAGAAGCGATTATCGGCTTGGGTGCGCTTTTGGTGTCAATTGCCCTGAGCAATATTAGAGCCAATCCCACTGCTATACTGCTAGTACTTCCCCTAGCAATTGATTGTGCGACTGCCCTCTCTGATACCCAGATGCGGCAGACTTTACACGATCGCTATTGTGGAACTTTCATCGTTTCGTCGCGTCGTGGCTACTCACTTGATATAAAAATTAAAAGATTAGTTGAAAATATGCGGCGGAATGTGAGAAGATAGTCATTTGTGTTAAATCTCTTCAGGCTCCACTGTTTGTAAGATTATGGCTAAGAGTAAAGGTGCCCGCATTATTGTGACACTAGAGTGTACCGAGTGTCGGACAAATTCAGATAAGCGTTCTGCTGGTGTTTCCCGTTATACCAGCACCAAGAATCGCCGCAACACCACTAACCGGCTAGAACTGAAAAAGTTCTGCACCCACTGCAACAAACATACCGTTCACAAGGAAATTAAATAGAGATGAGTTATTTCCGTCGTCGCCTTTCTCCGATCAAGCCCGGAGAACCAATCGATTATAAAGATGTTGATTTATTACGTAAGTTTGTCACCGAGCGGGGTAAAATACTGCCACGTCGGATTACTGGACTAACGTCTCAGCAACAGCGAGAGTTGACATTAGCAATTAAACGTTCGCGGATTGTGGCCTTGTTGCCATTTATCAATGCGGAAGGCTAAAAAGAGGAGAGACGCGATTAATCGCGTCTGTACAGGAGAGACGTGATTATACTCTTACGAGAAGCCGCTCTTCGAGCGTCTACGCGTCTGTACAGGAGTTAAGAATCAAAACTCCTAACTCCTAACTCCTAACTTGAAACTATTTAAACTGTTCACCAAAATTAGAGTGCGAGAGTTGTGGAGAAGGGGACGCTAGTTGAATTTAGGGTTCAAGGCGATCGCCGTTTGGGGATCGTAGAACGTCCAGACGGTAAAACCCGCTGGTTTGTGGTAGACGACCGTGGTCAATCCCACAGCCTCGCGCCTAGACAAATAACTTATACAGTTACTGGACAGACCTACAAACCATCTGAGATTGCTAGCTTTTTGGAGCAAGTCAATCCTTATTTAGACCCATCTAGCTTAGAAGTAGCTTGGGAATTACTGGTTGAAGATGGGGAAACAATCACCCCAGAACTGATGGCGAATCTGCTGTTTTCGGAATCAGCCGTGCCTCATTGCTACGCCGCCCATTGCTTGTTATCAGACGACAAACTCTATTTCAAGCAAAAAGGAGACGCTTATGAAGCCCGAACTGCTGCTCAGGTGGCAGAACGCAAGCACCAGATGGAAGTAGAAGCATTAAAAGCTAAAGGACAGCAGGAATTTTTAACTCGTGTAGAGCAAGCGCTCAAAGGTGAAGCTGTAGAATGGCAACGCCACGATCGCCAGCGCCTAGAAGGACTCGAAAAATACGCAGCGTTGCTTGCTGACACAGTGCGGACGGGAGTTAATTATGACTCCTTAGCTCGCGCTTATCCGCCCAGCGCTCCAGTATTAGAAACGATGACCATGCTGGGACGACCCACAACGCCCCAAGGAGCCTTTCAACTATTAGTAGATTTAGGTTGCTGGAGTCCTTATGAAAACTTGTTCCTGCGTCGTTCTTCAATTCCGATTCAATTTCCTAATAAGGTATTAGAAGTGGCGCAACAGCGTTTGGATTTCCCGCCGATTGACTCAGATACAAACCGCCTTGATCTGACTCACCTCAAGGTCTATACCATTGATGATGAAACTACCACAGAGATCGACGATGGTCTAAGTTGGGAAGTCTTGCCCGATGGACGGGAACGCCTGTGGGTGCATATTGCCGATCCCACTAGATGGTTAGTGCCGGAAGATGAATTAGATTTGGAAGCCAGAAAGCGGGGTAGTACAGTCTATTTACCTACGGGGATGATTCCCATGTTCCCAGAGGTATTGGCAACTGGGCCAATGAGTTTAATCCAGGGACGGGTTTGTTGCGCCCTCAGTTTTGGAATTATTTTAGGTACAACTGGCGTAGTAGAAGATTACAGCATTCATACCAGTTTAATTAAGCCGACTTATCGTCTCACCTACGAAGATGTAGATGAAATGCTGCAATTACGGGTACAGGCAGAACCGGAAATTGCTGCGATCGCAAGTTGGGCACAAAAACGCAAAGCTTGGCGTTACGCTCAAGGGGCAATTAGCATCACCATGCCCGAAGCTACGATCAAAGTCAAAGGTGAAGAGATCCACATTGACATTTTGGACGATTCCCCATCACGGCAAGTAGTCGCAGAAATGATGATTGTTGCCGGTGAAGTTGCGGCTCGTTATGGTAAAACTCATAACATACCTTTGCCCTTTCGCGGTCAACCCCAACCGGAATTACCCCCAGAAGAAGAATTACTGCTACTTCCCGCCGGATTTGTTCGCGCTTGCGCCATGCGTCGTTGTATGCCTAAGAGTGAAATGAGCATTACGCCTCTGCGCCATGCCGGTTTAGGCTTGGATACCTACACTCAAGCAACCTCTCCCATCCGCCGCTACAGTGACTTGCTCACCCACTTCCAACTTAAAGCCCATTTGCGCGGTGAAGTTCTGCCATTTTCCGCAGATCAACTTAAAGAAGTGATGATAACTGTCACCAGCATCACCCAAGAGGTGACGATGGTAGAACGACAAACTAATAGATATTATGCTCTAGAGTATTTACGCCGTCATCCCGATGAAACTTGGGATGTTACAGTGTTGATGTGGCTGCGAGAAGACAGTAACTTAGCCCTAATTTTGATCGAAGATTTGGGCTTGCAGTTACCAATGGTTTTCAAACGTTCTGTCAACTTGGGCGAACAGATAGTGGTGAAAGTTAGCCATGCCGATCCACAAAAAGATATGATTCAGTTTCAAGAAATAATTTATCAAGAAGCTCAAACAGCAGCGAATTAATTGGTAATTGGTAATGATTGGTGAAATACTCACACCTGGATATTTACCCACCTGTCAAGGTATAGCTTAATATACTCCTGCCACTAATAGCGATCGCAGTGGATGTTAGTCATAGACAGTAAATCTTGAGTGATAGCTCATGCTACATCCGATTATAATATGACTATAGTCATGACTATGGTTATTATGAAATCAATTTCCAAAAGTAAACTCAAATCTCAACTTCTTGAGTTCTTACGACTTGTAGAGTCAGAGGGAGAAGAAATTATAGTTACCGATCGCGGTAAGCCAGTCGTGAAAATTTCCAAATACGCGCAAACACCAACAACTGAGGAGTTATTTGGAGAAATGCGCGGTAAAGTGAAGTACTTTGAGGATTTAACTACACCAACTACTGAGGAATGGGCACAATTGTGAAGATAGTCCTTGACACTTGTGCCTTAATATGGTGGAGTTTAGATCCAGCAAGACTTTCTGAACAAGCCAAAGAAGCGTGCAACTACGTGACAACTCTCACCGCTAATTGCAAGCAATGTAGCGGGAGCATCTAACCTCGCAGCTAGAATTTGCTGATTCACGGGTCTGGTATTCCAGTAACCTCCACAGCCAGCAACGATGCGTCCACACCGCTGTTTTGTACAAGAAACCAAAGTTTTGTACAACCAAGGTAACTGATTTTACGCAACCAACCTAACAGATAAAATCTGTATTTCTGGATGCAACCCCATATCAGTTTTCAAGGTTCAGTCCGTTCAATTGGGATGAGAGTTTTCCGGTCTTCGACCTGAACGGTGGACTACTGACTCGATCTCTTTAATTATACCCTAAAATCCTTGCTACACAAAGGTTTAAAACTCATGAAGATTACAAAAAGATTGGTAAATATAAGGGTATCGAACCCTTGTATTTACCCCGAACTACCCCCATCCCGCCAATTGGAGTACCAATGTGGCGGGAGTACCCCGGAGGCTTAGATGGGAAATTGCTTTAAAAATCAAAAATAAAAAACTAGATATAGGAGTCAATCTTAACGAGTATGTAGTAACGCTGAAAAAGTCTAGTACTGTTGAGATTGTACCCATTGATGAAAATATTTGGATGGAAAGTGCCAATTTAGAATGGGGTCATCGAGATCCAGTAGATCGAGTTGTCGTCACATTAGCCAGAAGTAATCAAGCTGCAATAATTACATCTGATAAAGAGATAGCAAACTTCTACTCAGAAGTGATTTGGTGAAGGTAAGAAAGATTGTTTAATCCATCGCCCTAATCTGCTGATTAGCTTCATTCTCTGCCTTCAGCATCGCTTGCTTTAATGGTTGTTGTCCCAACAAGGCGCTGACAAACTGATTATCAAAATTATTGACGATCGCACCTGGATATTTACCCACCTGCCAAGGTGTAGCATAATCGACTCCCGCCACTAATGGCGATCGCAGTGGGTCTTGGTCATAGCCTAAATTCTTTGCCACAGATTTACGTGTTGGCAAAGCAAACCCTGTTCCTGTCCACTTCTGCATTCCTTCTTTACCCGTGAGATAAGCAATCAACTCCCAGGCTTCGGCTTTGTGCTGTGCAAGATTATTCATCACATAAGCAACTGTAAACACCATCGTGCCTTTTTTGCCATTAATCGTAGGCACTGGTGCAGTAGCAAACTCTACTTGGGGAAAGGTTTCAGTTAAGTAAGGAATTGCCCAGTTACCTTCAATCACCATTGCCACTTTATTTTGACCAAACATTTCACTACCTGAGTTTGTCCCCACATCAGATTTTTGAGCAGAGGAACGGTCTTTTTGATACTGGTCTACTACCAACTCTAAACCCTGTAAACCTACTGCACTCGCAAAAGTAGCAGAACCATTTTGATTAACAAGTTTTCCCCCAAAGGCTTTAATTTTGTAAGCCTGACGCGCCAATTCGGGAATTTCCCCAAAGCCGTATTTGTTAAGTTTGCCTGTCAATTGTTTCGAGTAGTTACGTAATTCATCCCAAGTTGTTGGCGGATTACTTAAACCTGCGGCGGCGAAGGCTTTTTTGTTATAAAACAAAGCAAGGGTGGAATAGTCTTTGGGAAGACCATAAATCTGATTCTGATATTTGAAACTATCGAGTAGGGTATCTTCAAAATCCGTTAGGTCAAATGTGGGAGTAATATAACTTTCTAACGGTTCTAGGACATTCTGACTCATCAAGAAAGGAGCTTCGAGAGCATCCAGATAAAAGACATCGGGTGCAGCTTCCCCAACTAAACGAGTTTTGATTACATCCATGTATTGGTCGGAGATTACCTCATATTTGACCTTAATATTTGGATGCTGGGCTTCAAACTCTTGCAAAACCTGTCTCAAGAGTTTTTGCTCGACAGGAGAACCCCCCAACCACTGAGTTTAATGGTGACTGCGGTAGATGCTAAGGGTTTGTTTGGTAATTGTAGGCTTTGACAAGCAATGATGGTAATAGCGATCGCTATTATCAATCCCAAAAAATTAAACAATCTTTTTTTGATCACAAGTACAGATAACAGTCTATTTCTTCTTACTTATACCTTCTGTTGCTCAGGAGTGATATTTACTTATCTGAAATTTTTGTTCAAAATTGCAAGCTAGAATAACGAAAACTTATTAAGAATGCTCATAAAAGCATACTGAGTTCTTCGACAACCAGCTTGATGTCAGGATGCTTTACTCATAAACATAGATTATGGATTCCGTTCAGGTTGAAACAACTGCGCCACTGACTCTGGAAATTCCCCAGATTTCCTTACCACCAACAGTACTCTCTCCAACCTCTCGAATTCCCAAGGATGCAATTCGCACAAGTTTAAAAGCCTCTACAGCAGATTCTGTCTTAGCATCGGTTTACTCCCTTGGAACTAGCGGGATTTTACTCAGCAATTTCTTGGTGGAATTGGGTGCTAGTCCAGTGGTATTTGGGATGTTGTCTTCTATCCCCATGTTGGTCAATCTTGTTCAGCCGTTTGGTGCTTACTTGTCTGAACGCAGCAATAGCCGCTTTCAATATTCTCTTCGCACACACGGAATTGGTCGGCTGCTATGGCTAGTTTTAGTAATCGGTATTGTCGGCGTAAGCTTGGGAGTGATTAATACTCACCAGTTAGTGATATTAACACTCTTGATTGTCCTATTCAGCAATCTTTTGGGAGGACTAGGAACCGCATCATGGCTAAGTTGGGTTGCAATGATAATTCCCCGACGATTGCGAGGCAGGTATTTTGGGACACGAAATAGTGCTGCGAACCTCACCAATTTTGTTTGCGTACCAATGGCTGGTCTAGCTGTATCACATTGGTATAGTGGAACTCTCCAAGGCTATGGGGTGGTTTTGTTAGTAAGCATCGTGCTTGGAATTGCGGGATTGGGATGTCAGTATTTCCAAGTGGATATGAATCCGCAGTTGCAAAATACCTATTGTGGTAAATTACTTCAAACAAATGAGATGCAATCACAGGTTGCAAAAGATGAAGCTTCTGAAGTACTTCAATCAATTTGTCCGCCACAAGACCAGTTAACTAGCAGTATCTGGAAAAACTTTAACTTTTTAAGATTTCTACTGTATTTCGGCTTCTGGAATCTTGCTGTTAACCTCAGCAGTCCTTTTTTCAACCTCTACATGCTGGACACGCTAGATTTAGATGTCAGTTACGTGACTATCTACAACAGCCTTCAAGCGGGGGCGACTTTGCTAATGCTTATTCTATGGGGAAAATTAGCAGATAAGATAGGCAATCGTCCTATCCTCATCTTTATTGGAATTTTGGTTGCAGCTACACCACTGCTATGGGTGGGGATTGGTGCTAATCGCCTTGATATTTGGTTGTGGCTACCTCTGTTACACATATTAGCTGGAGGTACTTGGGCGGCGATTGATTTGTGCAGCAACAATATACAATTAGCGATCGCACCAACTCAAAATCAGTCTATCTATTTTGCGATCGCAGCTGCTGTTGCTGGAGCAAGTGGTGCTTTAGGCACAACCATAGGCAGCTTCATCATCCAATTTGCTCAGTTTGGAGGCTTATTAGGGGTGTTCGCCCTTTCTAGCCTATTTCGACTAACAGCACTTATTCCACTCGTTTTTGTCAAAGAGGCAAAGAGGTGAGGGAGTGCGGGAGATGGGGGAGATGGGGGAGTAGGGGAAGCAGGGGAAGCAGGGGAAGCAGGGGAAGCAGGGGGAGAAAGAACTAATTCCCCATGCCCCATGCCCCATGCCCCATGCCCCATGCCCAATGACCAATGCCCAATATTCTATTCTGCGGCGGTAGAAGTTAAAGACATTGTTTCCCACAACACCATGTGAGGTGTTGTTAGTACAGGCTGGTGTAGGGCAATCAGCTGGGCTAAAGTATTCTTTAATTGAGTACGGGGTACGATATCATCAACAAAACCATGCAGAAGTAAATCTTCAGCAGTCTGAAAATTTTCGGGCAGTTTTTCTCGTAGGGTTTGCTCGATCACTCGCCGACCAGCAAAACCAATGGTTGCCTTGGGTTCTGCTAAAATGATATCGCCCAACATGGCAAAACTAGCAGTAACGCCGCCCGTTGTGGGATTGGTCAAAACGGGAATATATAATAGTCGGGCATCCTTATGGCGCTGTAAGGCTGCGGATATTTTCGCCATCTGCATCAAGGAAAGCATTCCTTCTTGCATTCTCGCGCCACCAGAGGTACAGACAATAACTACAGGATACCGTCGTTGAGTGGCTTGCTCAATCATTCGGGTGAGTTTTTCTCCCACAACCGAACCCATACTACCACCCATAAAACGGAAATCCATAACCCCAAGGGCAATGGGCAAACTATTAATTTGACCTAAACCAGTGTGAACTGCGTCTATTAAGCCAATTTTATCTTGTGTTTCCCGCAAGCGATCGCTGTAGAGTTTGCGATCGCGAAATTCTAACGGATCGGTTGGACGCAAATGCTCGTCTAGAGGTTTCCAGGTATTACTATCTATCAATTGACGGATGCGCTCATCGCTATCTACCCGATTATGATGACCACATTCGACACAAACCATTTGATTAGCTTTCAGGTCTTTTGTATATGCCAATACGCCGCACTTAGAACATTTATGCCATAACCCATCAGCAATTTCACGTTCTTGGCGTTCCAGGCTGGTAGATCCTGATTTCCGTCGATTTGCAAACCAATCAAATAGAGACTTTAAACCGCGTGATTCTTCGTTGTTAGCCATTTTTTATTTTATTTTAAGTGGGTATGAGGTCGAAAACATATCAAACCGTATTGGGTTGTCCTTAGCCATAAGTCAATTGTCTTTACTAATTGACCCTTCGGGTGATGCCTCCGGCACGCCTAGGGCAACGCCAGTTACTCATGGGGGAAACACCCAAGCACTAATTACTGCATCGTCAAACTACGCTTTTAAGCAATTCAGACCTTAATTATCATCTTTGGTTGCCAGCTTAACGAAAATACTTATACCAATACAAGTCTCTTGCTCTTTTTTTCAGCAGACTTAATTATATTGACGTACTGACAAAGCCATGAGAATACCAACCTCCAAATAAGATGCTCTCCCTCTCCCACCCAAATCAATGATTCGTATTACTAGGTTATGAACGATCGGCATCTGTTGCATTTGTGCTTGCTAACAGTTAATCGTCGTCAAGAGGGTAATACAAGTCACAAGCAGAATATTATCAAAATATGAAGGGGCGATGGGGTAATGTTGGTTACAGTCACGAATTATAAATATTTCTTATGAAAGGTTATTAGGAATTGGGCATTGAGGAAGAAACTTGTTAAATAATTCCCCCTTGTCCCCCTCATCCCCCTACTCCAATTCAAAAGGCTGGAAAAAATAACCGTAGGTAGGTAGACAAGATGGCTTCGCCGCTAAAAAGGGTAATTACAGATCCTAAAGCGAGAAAAGGGCCAAAAGGCATCTTTTGTCCTAACCTTTGTCGTGATGTGTTTTGACTCGCGGCTTTGCGTCTACGCATAATAACACCAGCGCCAATTAACGCTCCCAGCACACAGGCAATAAAACTAGCTAAGAGTAAATATTTCCAGCCTAACCAGGCTCCCATCATGGCTGCTAATTTGGCATCACCCGCGCCCATTGCAGTTTTACCAAAGGCAACTGAACCCAATAGAGCGATCGCATCAAACAGCCATAAACCTAGTACTGCACCAGTTATCGCCATCATAAGATGATTGACCGATGCCACAGAACTACCCTCTGGTAGATAACCAATCACCATTTGGAATAAAATTCCGACCACTAAACCCGACTGAGTAAGTGGATTGGGTAAGGTCATGGTATCTAGGTCGATAAGCGATAGCGCCAACAACCAACTACAAAAAGCCCAATAGCCGATTGTGAAAGTCGAAATTTGAAATACTAAAAAAATCAGCAAAAAAATTATGCCCGTTACCCCTTCTACCACGGGATAACGGACAGAAATTTTGCTTTTGCAATAGCGACACCGCCCTTTTAATGAAATCCAGCCAAAGACTGGCACATTATCGTAGGCTTTTAGCTGGTTTAAGCATTTAGGACAACGAGAAGGCGGCCAAAGAACTGACAACCCAGCAGGTAGCCGATAAACAATAACGTTGAGAAAACTACCAATAGATGCACCCAAAGCAAAGACCATTAAACTCGCTGGAATAGCGAACAAAATGTCCATACAGTCATTTGTCCTTTAGTCATTTGTCCTGTGTCATTTGTCGTTTATCTTTTGTCCTTTGTCGAGAGTTAATCAATATTGACTCATGACTGGGGTAATTTTAGATTTTAGATTTGTTCTTCAATCTTCAATCCAAAATTCAAAATCTAAAATCGAATGACCCAATGACTAATACATATGTGATTCAATTTGACTTAAGGGCACAAAACACTCTTGAGGTAAAAGAACTGGTTGGTTAGTAAAAATAACCTTACCTCGATGATTCACACGATTAATTGCTACACCGGAAGGTTGCCCAGCGATTTCGGGATGAACTTCACAGTGAGTATAGTATATCTGCCCAGCAGCTCTGATTACAGCAGGATCAATCAAAGGCGATTGGTTCTTGGGGGCGGTAAAATTTACTTGACCTTGTCGTAATGCGTACACTATCGACTGTTATTTGATTGCTAGATTTCCCTTTAGTCTACCCGAAACTTATAGCAAAGGTTGCCATATTGCCTAGTCTGCTCTAAAAAATTATTTTTGTTCAGTAGCCTTAATGAGTGAGTCTCCCATAGCGCGGCAACCTAAAAGGTTTTTTCCTGGAGAAATTATATCTCCGGTGCGATCGCCTTGTTCTAAAACTTGCAATACGGCTTTTTCAATAGTATCTGCCGCTTTTGGTTGATTTAAACCGTAGCGCAACATCATCGCCGCACTCAAAACCTGTGCTAAAGGATTTGCCTTATCCTGTCCGGCAATATCTGGGGCGGAACCATGAACTGGTTCAAACACACCAGGCCCAGAAGCACCTAAACTAGCTGAGGGTAACATCCCAATACTACCCGTAAGCATAGCAGCAGCATCAGAAAGAATATCGCCAAACAAATTACCTGTAACTATGGTGTCAAACTGCTTAGGAGCGCGTACTAACTGCATAGCAGCATTATCTACATATAAATGAGAGAGTTCGACATCTGGATATTCAGCAGAAAGTTGGGTGATGCGATCGCGCCACAACTGAGATACTTCTAATACGTTCGCCTTATCCACCGAACAAAGTTTACCACCGCGTTTTCTAGCCACTTCAAAAGCCACCCGCCCAATGCGTTCAATTTCTGATTCTGTGTAAACCATTGTATTTACACCGCGTTTTTCACCCGTTTCTGTAGCAAAAATCCCTTTAGGTTTACCGAAGTAAATCCCACCAGTCAGTTCGCGCACCACCATAATATCCACGCCTTCGACAATTTCGCGTTTTAAAGTCGAGGCATCAATTAGCTGGGGCAAAATTTTCGCTGGGCGTAAATTGGCAAATAACCCCAAACCTGCACGTAGCCCTAATAAACCCACTTCTGGGCGTAAATTGGATGGCAAGGAATCCCACTTATAGCCACCAATAGCGGCGAGTAATATGGCATCACTGTTGCGGCAGGTATCTAGAGTCGCAGATGGTAATGGTTCCCCTGTAGTGTCAATTGCTGCACCACCAATAAGGGCTTCTTGGAATTCAAACTGAAGATCAAATTGCTTCCCTACGACTTTCAGCACATCTACCGCCACTGCCATAATTTCAGGGCCAATGCCATCGCCGGGGAGTAGAGTAATGCGGTAGTTCTGGGTCATAGCTGGTTATTACTAGGTAAATGCTTGCAGATTACATATCATACCTAGCAAAATGTACCGATGGAGTTTTTAATTTATTTTGTCCAAAAATTTCCAGACATTGACCGAGAACGCCTTGGTTATTTGCTGCATAGCACACCAAAAATTAAAAAAAAGTATTTATAGGAAATTTTCATTTAATTTATTGTATGTTTATTGTGTTTAATAATTCACAAACAAAAAAATTATGGATTTCAGACAAATTAGCCTAGTTGCTAGTCAACTTTTAACTCTGTTTGGACTGAAAATTTTAGGTGCGATCGCTCTGTGGCTAATTGCTCAACGCTTAATTGATTTTGCATTGAAGTTAGTACGACGTGGTTTCCGAAGTCAAAACGTTGATCCGACACTCATTAACTATCTTCTGAATATTATCGGTGTTACGTTAAGAATTGTTTTAGTTGTAGCAATTCTTGGCTTCTTTGGAGTTGAAACAACTTCCTTTGCTGCATTATTAGCAGGAGCGGGCATTGCAATTGGTGCAGCATGGGGGGGACTGTTGGCCAACTTTGCCGCCGGCGCATTTTTAATTGTTTTTCGACCATTCAAAGTTGGTGATTTCATCACAACAGCAGGTGTAACAGGCACTGTTACAGAACTTGGACTGTTCACAACTGGTATTAATACACCTGATAATGTATTGACGATTGTTGCCAATAATAAAATCTTTGCTGACAATATCCAGAACTATTCTGCGAATCCTTACCGTCGGGTTGATCTGGTGGCTCAACTCCATCATGAAGTTAAACATAACGAAGCGATCGCACTTTTAAAAGCGAAAATTAGCCAAATTCCCAATGTCCTCCAAAATCCAGCACCAGATGTCGAAATTCAGGATTTCAACTTTGCAGGGCCTGTACTAGCAGTCCGTCCTTATTGCAATAATGACCACTACTGGCAGGTTTACTTCGACACTAATAAAGCTATCCGCGAAACCTTTAGTGAAGCTGGATATCCAATTCCTGAATACCGTTATGCAGTTAGCGGTTCATCTGCTCATGCAATTAATAATGTCATCCCACCGCTATCAGAAATAACTTGATATTAGAGCAAAAAGTCAAGGTTGCATTTGCAAAGATTTCCTAAATAGCACAATAAGAATTAATAAGTAGGTAGGGTGTATGCCTTACTTACTTTTTTATGTAGCCAATTTTCATAAATTCAGTTTCAATTTCTGAAACCAGACTGACAAAAGCTGTAGAAAGAGGTTACGTTAAATGTTAATCACAAGCCGCACCCCAGCAGCGATGGTAAAAGAATTAGCAATTTGCACCCGTGGACTAACTAAGCAATTTGACAGGCATGTTGCTGTCAATGATGTTGATTTAGAAATCCAAGCGGGGGAAGTATATGGATTGATTGGGCCAAATGGCGCGGGTAAAACAACTCTCATCCGAATGTTGGCAACTGCTGAGGAACCAACGACGGGTGAGATTTATATTAATGGCGATCGCTTACTCCGTGACAAGAGTAACCCCAAAGTCAAGCGTCGTCTAGGCTACTTACCCGATGACTACCCGTTATATGAGGATTTAACAGTCTGGGATTACCTAGATTATTTTGCGCGTCTCTATCGTTTGCGAGAACCGCGCCGTACTCAACGTTTACACGAAGTTTTAGAACTCATCCAACTGGGAAATAAACGTAACAGTCAGATTTCTACTCTGTCGCGGGGGATGAAACAGCGCTTAAGTTTAGCGCGAACCATTATCCACGAACCGATTTTACTACTACTAGATGAGCCTGTTTCTGGACTTGACCCCATCGCCAGAATGCACTTCCGCGAAATCATCAAGGCTTTGCAAGAAGCTGGGATGACTGTAATTATTTCCTCTCATGTTCTCAGCGATTTAGCAGAACTGTGTACATCTGTGGGAATTATGGAACTTGGCTTTTTGGTAGAAAGTACCTCATTACAACAACTGTACCAACGTCTTTCCCACCAGCAAATTGTGATATCAACTCTGGGTAATCTAGAGGCACTTTTAAGGGAATTGAAACATCATCATTTAGTAGAAGAGTGGGAGGTGATGTCAGAAAAAAATAGCGTGCGGGTGAACTTTTCGGGTAAAGAAGAAGATAGTGCTGAATTGTTGCGATCGCTCATCAAAGCAGATATTCCCTTGATTGATTTTCACTGCACCCAAGAAGACTTAGAAACTATTTTCTTAAAATTAGGTCACAAACAAGCATCTTAATTTGTCAATAAATATCGCCATTTTTGGAGAATTTTTTCTTATGATGCCCAATTTTATAGACAAAATCGGTGATTGGAATCCGCAACTATTGCGGGAACTCAAAGGACGGCTGAAATTTTTTAATGTTGCGATCGCAGTTGCGACATCTCTACTTCTGCAACTAGTAGTTTTTTTATATCAATTGCGTGAGTTTCCCGATGATAAATACTCACTAACTGGTACATACTGTCGTTTGCGTCAAGTATACGAACGGCAACAAAACGAAGTTTACCAGCTTTCAGATCAATCTAGAATTGCTAACTTGAATGATTTCTTTTCAAATAATTTTTGCCCCGCCAATCAAATTGATTTGCAGTTGTGGTGGCAAGACCACTGGCGATATACATTCCTAACATTTAGTGTAATTTTTATATTTACACTATTAGTTGCAGGAACTTATTTGTTAATCAATGATTTAGCGAAAGAAGAAACTCGTGGCACGCTGAATTTCATCCGTCTTAGCCCTCAATCAGAAACAAGTATATTGACTGGAAAATTATTAGGAGTACCCAGTTTAATTTATCTTGTAATCTCACTCGCTGTTCCTTTCCATTTATGGGCTGCTTTTTCTGCCCAAATTGCTTTTAGTTCCATTTTGAGCTATTATGCAATTCTTGCTGCTAGCTGTATTTTCTTCTACAATGCCGCACTACTATTTGCTTTAGTTAGTCGCGGTTTGAGCGGTTTTCAGCCTTGGTTAGGTAGTGGTGCAGTCTTATTTTTCTTGTTCACAACGATGGTAATGTCATCGTCTTCTGGCAACAATCTAAATAATTCGACTACTTGGTTAAGGCTTTTTGCTCCTTGGGATGTAACAACTTATCTATTTCCTCAGTTGTTTAATTTATACAATGGTTCGCTAATGGGTAATGTGCAGTTTTTCTATTTACCATTAGGAGCAAATATTGTTAGTGTTGTCGGTTTCCATTTATTAAACTGGGGATTGTGCAGTTACGGAATTTTGCAAGCTATTAAGCGTTGTTTCCGTAATCCTCAAGCCTCAATAATCAGTAAGGGACAAAGTTATTTAATAGTAGCTTTTTGCCAGGTGATGATGTGGGGATTTACCTTCCAATTTTTGAGAAATAATTCCAGATTGGATGGACAAGTTGGAGAAAATTTGATTTTTATAGCGTTATACAACTTGGTATTACTTTTCGGTTTGATTGCCGTTCTTTCTCCTCATCGTCAAGACATACAAGATTGGGCAAGATACCGACATCAAGAAGTTGGCGGCCGCAAGAGTGTTTGGCAGGATCTAATTTGGGCTGAAAAAAGTCCTGCACTTGTAGCGATCGCTATTAATCTGACAATAGTTACTGTCCCTTTTCTAGTCTGGCTCTCACTTACATCTATTTTTGATCCAGGTCGTAGCCCAAATTTGGAGGGTGACAATTTTGATAGATTGAAAGTGCTTTTAACCGTGGCTTTATCTATCAGCTTAATGTTGATTTATGCTACCATCACCCAATTGATACTTTTGCTGAAAACTCCCAAACGTTCTTTCTGGGCTGTTGGTACTATAAGTGCTGTAACGTTCCTACCACCGATGATTCTAGAATTTATCGGTATCTCCTCGTGGAAATATCCTACAATATGGCTGTTTTCAACTTTCCCTTGGGCGGCTATAGAACACACTAGTGCGACAACAATTTTTATGGCATTACTAGCTCAGTTGAGTGTTTTAACATTGTTGAATTTCCAGTTAACAAGGCAGGTAAGATTAGCTGGTGAATCTGCTACTAAAGCCTTGTTAGCAGGACGCTAGGTAAGTATTTATCTATTAGACATCTTCTGGTAATAAAGAATTTAGAAACGTTGCAATGCAACTTATCTACAAGAGTTTAAGGTAACGTATAATTAATTTCTGAAGATGTCTATTAGAACCCCGATTTCTTAAAAAAGTCGGGGTTCTTGCATTAAGGTAAAACTTTTAATTAGCGCAAGGATCGTGATAATCTGAAAATTATGCTAAATCGGCCGACTCAAGACCTACGCCATACAGCCATCCAGTTTTTAGAACAAAGTCCGCCACAGCGTCTACAAATTCTTCAGGAACTGGGCATAGCTCGTTATGAGTTTTTAACAAAAATCCGCCTAAATGAAGCAAATATTATTTGCATGATGCGGTTTTTTAAATATCCAAATCAGCTAAAATTTCCGAATCTAATAGGAGCAGATTTATCTGGTTTAATTTTAGATGGAGTAAACTTCATCCGAGGAAATTTATCAGGAGCAAATTTGCAAGGTAGTAGTTTAGTCAATGCAGACCTTTTATTTGCAAATTTGACGAAAGCTGATTTGAGAAATGCAGATTTACGAGGTGCAACTTTGGATGAGACTATTTGGTTAGAAACTCTAGTAGATAAGTGTCAGCTTGGTGCAGGTACTGGTTTAACTCAGCTACAACGGCAAGATTTACAACTGCGCGGAGCTAGATTTAACTCTTGAGAAGACGGTAATTAAAACACAAAAAATTATAAGATTATGGGATTAAGATTGACCTGGATAAGTTAATGAGTATTAAGTTGCCCCAAAAATTGATGCTGCTGGGTTCAGGAGAACTAGGTAAGGAATTTGCGATCGCAGCTCAACGTCTTGGTAATTATGTAATTGCCGTTGACCGCTACGCCAATGCTCCAGCTATGCAGGTTGCTGATGCTTATGAAGTTATTTCTATGCTCAGTGCTGATGATTTAGAAGCTGTAGTGACAAAACATCAGCCAAATGTAATTATACCAGAAATTGAAGCAATTAGAACAGAAAAACTTTTGGAATTTGAGCAGCGAGGGATTACAGTTATACCAACTGCGGCTGCCACTAACTATACAATGAACCGCGATAGAATTCGGGAACTGGCGCATCAAAAATTGGGCATCAGAACGGCTACTTATGGTTATGCAACAACTTTAGAAGAATTGATTGCAGTTTCCGATGAAATTGGGTTTAGTAATGTTGTCAAACCTGTGATGTCATCCTCTGGTAAAGGTCAATCTGTAGTTCAGAATAGGAGTGAAGTTGAGAAGGCTTGGAATTATGCGATCGCTAATTCTAGAGGTGACAGTCAAAAGGTCATTGTCGAAGAATTTATTAACTTTGAAATCGAGATAACATTACTGACAATTAAACAGTGGAATGCCCCCACAATTTTCTGTCCTCCTATTGGTCATCGCCAAGAACGAGGAGATTATCAAGAATCGTGGCAACCCGCACTAATTTCTGAAGATAAAATATTAAAAGCTCAAGAAATAGCTATCAAAGTTACTGATGCTTTAGGAGGAGCGGGAATTTTTGGTGTTGAGTTTTTCATTACTAAAGATGAGGTGATTTTTTCTGAACTTTCCCCCAGACCTCATGATACAGGAATGGTGACATTAATCTCACAAAATCTCAATGAATTTGAACTACATCTCAGAGCTATTTTAGGCTTGCCAATCCCTCATATAGAACAGTTAGGAGCATCAGCTAGCGCGGTAATTTTAGCTTCAGAAAAATCTGATTCTATTGGTTTCATAGGTGTAGCGGAGGCTTTATCAGAAAAAGATGTAGATATTAGATTATTTGGTAAACCTAATGCTCATCCATATCGGCGAATGGGCGTAGCTTTAGCGAAAGGTGCTAATGTCCAAGAGGCTAGAGAAAAAGCTACAAAAGCCGCAAATAAAATCAAAATTATCTAAAAAGTTAGATCCCCGACAACTTTTACGAAGTCGGGGATCTAGACACCGCAAATTTTTACAAGATCGCGTCTTCTACCTTGTCGCACTGTCAGACGAACCAACCGCAGCAACTGGATTCGGCTGATTCAGATAATCGTAAACTAATCGGGAAACTTGACGGATAAAGTCTCTCCCCCTCGTGTCCTTATAGGGACGGGTGACGAAGATAGCCGCCAGGTAACGCTTACCATTTGGCATAGTCACAAATCCTGCATCGCCAATGAGAAACCCGATATCTCCGGTTTTGTTGGCGATGACTGCACCTTTCCCCAAACCTGCGGGAAGCAGTGTATGAATTGTGGTGTGACGCAGAATATCCAAAGCTTGCTCTCGACTTTGTGGAGAGACTAACTTGTTATTCACAACTAAAGCCAACACCCGCGCCATATCTTGAGAACTTGTGGTGTTGGTTCCTCTCAAATCAGCTAAAAGATGCCGAATTACCGTGTCTTTAAGTCCCCAGCTACGGAAGCGCTGATTTAGTTTCGCAACTCCACCTAAGCGATCGATAATCATGTTGGTGGCAGTATTGTCACTGATGGTAATCATCTTAGTGATGGTTTCCAAAGCTGTATACTTCTTACCAACTCGCTCATACTGCATAACTCCAGAACCATCGGTTACTAAGTCACCCCGCATAGTCAGGTTTTCTTGAAGGGTGAGTTTACCAGCATCTAAATCTTGGAAAAAGGCGATGAGAATTGGCAATTTAATCGTACTAGCTGCGGGGAAAACGCGATCGCCCCCAACATCCAAATAATCCCCAGTATCCAAATCCAGGAAAAACATTCCTGTTTTCAGAAAACTGTAGCGATTCATTAAGGCTTTAATCTGCGGTTCCAGCGCTTTCATTGGTGAATGCATGGGAACCACGCCAGCAAACAGAGTGCTATTATCACCCACTGTTGGAGAAATACTCGATTGAGTCGGTGTTATTTCTAAGTTGTTTGGCTGGGTTGCAGTCAATTGTATCGGCTTAGGTAACTGCACAGACCAATGATTGGCAGATTCCTCTTGCAGCTTTACCTGTGCTAGATCGAAGGTGTAATTGGGTGCTAAGGTAACTACCATCCGGGTAGTATCTGCGTTCAACTGCCCAATGCTAATGTCTTTAATTACTAACCCTATTCTTTGATTAGTTTGTGGATATCCTAATTTAACCCCAGGTAAATCAATTACCAAACGGGTAGGGTTGGTAAATAATTGTACTTTGGGTTGAACATTCTCGTCTGTAGTGAAATCCAGATGATTCCGATTGCTATCAAAATGCCAATTAGCGATCGCAGCAGCTTTGACAGAAGAGCCAAATAGGAACAAGCTGAAGAAGCTGGGTAGAAGCCAACTAAATTTTAAAATGTTTTCTTTGTGTGTGAGGAGCATGAGCGATCGTTTTGTGTAATGAAAATTCATGAACGAACAAAAGCCGCCCACTATTAAAGCACAATTATGAAAATTTTTGTAAATTATGCGCTTATACAAAAAATCATCTGTTATAAGTGTTTAATTTAACCAGTATTGTTTATACTCAAGCACTCTCCGATTCTTTACCGTCATTGAGTGCTATTACCGACAACCCAGGTAATTCGACAACAAGAGTGAATTCACACCCAGCTAGATTTTGAATTATTTCCATACTGGATTACCAGAACGATGGTAAATAAAGTTTCACAATATCCGGTAAAAATTCAGTACATCTATGAAAATTTTTAATATTAATAAATTAAATTTATGGAAATTTTATATAGTAGTCTGTACTATCAGCTTCACCATCAGCGGTTGTACACCTGAAAAAAGAGCAATACTCCGAGTAACTGCCGAGAATTTCCGCGATCGCGCCGCTGATGCGATTACATCGGTGAAGAAAATCTATCAACTTGATGATCTCCCTAGAGATGATAATTTTGTGATAGACAGATTAGTAAACGATCCAAGTATTAAATTTGAAATTCCCAGAGAAGTAAATAGAATTATTACAGGAGAAAGTCAGCAAAATACCCAGCCATCAGATGTTGATCGAGTCCTCGATGATTTGAAAGCAGAATATGACACAGCCGCAGAGGTATTTAACAAGCTTGAAACAATTGATTATGAAAGTGCAAGGATAGTTGCTAAAACTGCCCAACCTGCACGATGCTTAACAGTAAAAATGCTACTTTTAGCCAAAAGAATTCAGGAAAGACCACCAAGACCAAACGATCCACAACGAGTACTCATCAGCTTTGAACTAAAACGTCTTGGTGAAGAATATAGAAATTTAAGTATATCCTCACAACCAGCAGCAGAAGAAATTAAGCATCAAGTTGCTAAAGAGATAGATGAGTGGCGAAAAGTTAATATTGCTGAACAACAAAGTTTAAATGAATCTATCTCTAAACTTTTGATAGCTGCTGACACCGGAAGAAAACTTTCAGAACTTATTGATGATTACCCTCATCTTAACTTTGAAGTTATTGCTGCTAGGATTACGCAGATTGTGGGGCTAGCTAACAGTTTCACTGGTAAGGACTATAATTCGACACTCACAAATATTAACATTCTGGAAAAACAAGTTAACGAAGATAAAGTTTTGAGAGATTTTATGAAAGAAGTATCTCTAAAAGAGACACAGGCACAACCATACAACTCTCAATTATGTCAATAATTTTTAGAGTGCAACTAATCATGAATATAATTCACAATTTAACTGAATATATAAATAATAAATTATGGAAACTGATAATATTTTAGATACTTTTGCAGAAATAATTTCTCAGTTTAAAGCAATACCTGGTAATCAAATCAAATTAGAACAACTCAATAATACAGAAGAAAAATTACGTGATATTTGGTCTCAGCTTCAGTTTGAACTTTTAAAGGCACAAAGTCAAAAAAACTGGAAGGAAGTAAACAAATTAGAGTTAGCGCTTGACGAATGCAAGCTTACTCTCAATAGTGTAACAGCAGCAATTATAAATGTTAGTATCATCGGCATAAATAAAGACAATGCAGCACAGATGCAGAATATCTTAGAGGAAATAAAGACTGCACGTAAAACTGAGGTAAATATAGATTTTGCTATCCGCTTACTAGGCTTTTTGCGTAAGCTATTCCTCTAATCAGCAAATTTTAGATTTCAATCCTAAATCTACAGCAATGCGGTGGGCGCAAGCAAACCCAGAAAAAGCTACTGCATTCAAACCTTGACCCGGAAAGGTACTATCCCCAACACAATAAAGTCCTGGGATGGCTGTGCGATTAAAAGGCATATTTAATAACCCCCACAACTTGCGTCGGGGAATTGGCCCATAAGTGCCATCCTGACGACCCAAAAAGCGGCGATGGGTGCGGGGTGTCCCCACTTCTAAATAATCCAATCCAGCATCTAAACCAGGAAAAATCTTCTCTAGGCGGTCAATAATTCGCCCAGCCGCCTCTTCTTTCTTTGCTTCGTACTCACTTGGAGAAAGTTTTTGCCAATTATCAATCCAGTGAGGTGTGAAGGCATGAATGATATGATATCCATCTGGTGCTAAATCTGGGTCAAGCAATGTAGGAATCGAAACAAAAATTGTCCCTTCTGCTGCTGTCATCTTTTCCCAATCTTCCAGCAAAATATGATGGCACTCTGTCCCCACAGGTAAAACTGACTTTTTTAGCCCTATATGTAAACTCAAGAAGCTTGGAGATTTTTGATAATTTTGTTGCCATTTTTTCTCATTAATTGGCATTGCTTCTGATGGTAGTAGTTGCTCAAAGGTATCCCAGCGTGTGGCATTAGAAACTACGCGTTTACCCCGATATACTTGACCATTAGCCAGTTGCACACCTACTGCTTTTCCCTGTTCTGTGAGGATTTTTGTGACTCTAGCTTGGTACTGAATCTTACCCCCAGCTTTCTCTAGACCTTCCACCAGTTTTTGGGCAATTTGTCCTACTCCACCTTTGGGATAGTTAACTCCGCCATAATGCCTATCAGAAAAGACCATCCCAGCATTGATCATTGGTGTCATGTCTGATGGAACCACCGACCAGCAATAACATTCCATATCGATAAATTTCAATAATTGCGGGTCTTGGATGTAGCGTCTGGCAAAATCTCCGGCATTTTGGGGCAAATACTTAACTAAACCGAGACACGCCAAAGGATGCTGGAAAAATACCCGCAGTAAATACCGAGGTTCTTCCAGCGATAGCAAATCCATGCTGTTGAGGCACTTGAATACTTTTTGGCATTCATCATAAAAGCGACGAATCCCCCGTTCTTCATGGCGAAAATGAGCAATAAGATTTTGCAAAAATTTTTCATAAACTCGGTCAACCTTCAGGTCTAAACCTTGGGGTAAATGATAGTGAATTTGTACTGGATCTGCGATCGCATCTTGGCTAACATTCACAGCTGCTAAAGCCCGTGTGAGTAAGTTAGTAGTGCCATTTTGTCCCAGCCCAAAAATCATCGATGCACCAACATCAAATCGATAGCCTTGGCGTTCAAAATAACCTGCGCTACCACCTGGAATCAAATAACGTTCCAGTACCAGCACTTTCGCTCCCTTCGCCGCTAGCTGGGTCGCTGTTACTAACCCACCAATACCAGACCCAATTACGATCGCATCTATATCTTGATCTTGCATTTTTGTCTTTTATCATTTGTCCTTAGTCTAGACTTCATGAATGGTTTACCAATGCCCAATCAAAAAAAAGAGGGACGAGCCTGCTACTGCTGGCTAATCCCGTCTGCCGATCCTTAAAAGAGAGGAGAACACTGAAAAACAATATACCCTTGATTGAGAATAAATGTCAACTACTAATGCAAGTTTTTATCAATAAAATCAAGATGATTAATTTTAGCTGTCAGCCGGATGCAGGAAAGAGTATTATGGTGTTTCAGTTCTTGTACAATAAAAAGTCGCCTATTTCTGGCTATGACGCTACAATTGCGCGTTTATGTTCCACCCCATCCCCTGATCAAACACTGGCTAGCAGTTGCCCGTGATGCAGGTACGCCTTCAGTATTATTTCGCAGCGCCATGACTGAGTTAGGAAGATGGCTGACTTATGAAGCTGCGCGAGACTGGTTGCCGACCCAAGAAACAGCAGTGCAAACTCCTTTGGATACCTGTCCAGCAACCGTGATCGATCCGCAGATACCAGTAGCAGTAGTACCGATTCTGCGGGCTGGACTAGGATTACTTGAGGGAGCGCAGACTTTATTACCCTTGGCATCGGTTTATCATTTTGGTTTGGCGCGAGATGAAGAGACATTGCAACCTCATTGTTATCTGAACAAGTTGCCAGAAAAATTTGACCCTCAAACACGAGTGTTAATTACCGATCCAATGTTGGCAACCGGAGGGTCAATTATGGCTACAATGGCAGAATTAACACAACGGGGTGCCGATCCTTCCCTGACCCGAATTGTTTGCGTAGTAGCGGCTCCACCAGCTTTGCAAAAATTGAGTGAAGCTTATCCAGGTTTAATAATTTACACCGCTACTATTGACGAAAAACTTAATAATAAGGGATATATCGTACCAGGATTAGGAGATGCTGGCGATCGCACATTTGGGACTTAAGCTAGTATGCAGCTAGGACAGAAAAGATAGCATAACTACTGTAAAAGTTGCAAGGTTTGTTGAAGGCGGTAAATATATGAGTCAGCGAGATGGTTTTGGCAGTGGTTTTTTAGCAGGGGCCTTTGTCGGTGGCGTATTTGGTGGTGTTATTGGGGCACTGATTGCTTCTCGACGCGATCCCCAATTACTAGCAGAGGAGGAGACAGAACTGACGGATAGCCAAGTGGAAGCTAAGAAAATAGCGGCAAAACGTCGGCAGATGAAAGCCTCAGAAAATGAGAACATCGGCATAGAAACCGCTAGGCGATCGCTAGAAGATAAAATTGCCCAGCTAAATGCCACAATTGACGAAGTGCGAAACCAACTTGGAAACGTGAATAGCAGTTCACCCCAAGCTAGCAATGACCGTACCCTCACTAAAGACTCCTGATGTTTGTTTAGGTGTGGTGAAAATGTCTTGTGCGATCGGTGCTAAATCTGCAAACACTATGACATGGACTAAATTAAAATTAAAAGATAAGACCGCGTTTGACACTTAGTAGGAAATCACCAAATCTATGTACCTTCTGATTAATACTCTGTCCAGTTTCATCCAGATTTATACTATTTTGCTAATTATTAGGGTTTTATTGACCTGGTTCCCCAATATCAACTGGTACAACCAACCCTTTACCACTTTGAGCCAGATAACCGATCCTTACCTAAATCTGTTCCGCTCAATCATTCCCCCTTTGGGTGGAATAGATTTTTCTGCAATGTTAGCTATTTTACTGCTTCAAATAGTAGGTGGTGGTCTGCAATCCATCTGATAACACAGATTTGCAGTTTGCTCCATGTTCAAGTAAAGAATTTTAGGTCTGGGCTAACAAGCTCAGACTTATACAATTACAATAAGTAGTTATGCAAAATTAAATATACATTGTCATTGCGAGTAGAGCGTACCCCGTAGGGGATCTTGCTACGCGGAGCGTCTCATAGAGAAGCGAAACGAAGCAATCCCAAGCCTTTGGGATTGCTATTTATTGATCGTGCGTAAAACCCCATCCCCTTGTGGGTGGGGCAGTTGACTATCTACGCACTTGACCACTAAATCCGGCAGCCTTAAACTGCTTCAGCTGCAAAGGAGTAGGCTGATTTGCAGGCACAGAAATTCTCAACTCAAAATAGCTAATACCTGGCGGCACTTCAGGAATAGAACCAAGACGGGTGCGATTTTGCATCACCGAATCATTATTGGCATCATAAATACGTCCAAAAATATCTGCGTCGTAGACTGTTTTATAAGTGCCATTTTCAGCCTTGCCAATGACAATAAAACAATTGGCAGCAGCGCTACCACTACTGATAACAGCCCCTTTTGCTAATTCTGGAGGACAATCTTTATAAGAAACATCAAATAATCTAATCTGTGTCAACGCTACAGCAGGGGGAATAATCACCCACGATAGAAACGTGATGAGACAGGAAATAAAAACGACGGTGAGTGAGCGCAACCGCATACAAGACCCCGTAACTTAATTTAACAAGATATAACTTATAACCTCAGCTTACCTGAATTTAACTACAAGACGATTGGAGACTTTAATTTAACTTTTGTAATAATTAGGGAAATAAACCCTCAATTGCTATTAACTTATGACTCCAGATGAGATTGAAGCATCTATGCTCGCAGCCTTTAATGATTGTGATGCAGCAAGCTGTCCTCTCACTGACGCGCAGAAACAGATATTACTGCAAGTAGTTGAGCAAATTCAGGGAAATTCTACCTCTAGGGGATCAAATACTGCTAATCCCTTAGACGAACTCACCGCAGAAGAGTTAGAAGCATTTTTACAGTTTGTTAAAGATGAAGAACAACGCAACCGCACTTGGAAAGTGCAATTGCTCAACGACTGGCTGCTAAACAATGACTCTGGAACAGTACAATTTATCCGGCAACGCTACGGTTTACAGTGGTTGAATCGGGTTGAGTCATGCCATTTTGATAAGTATTCTTATTTTGAGGATGCACTAAAGTTAAGAGTAGGCGATCGCATTGAAGTTTCCAATGCCCTATGGGAATGGGTGCAAGAAGATGGGCCTTGTAAGCGTGAGTGGTTTCCTTGTATGGTGATTAAGGTCGAGGAAATTAGCAATGCTGATGATACCTCTACCAATTGCATCGTCCGCTTCTTCAACGGTGCTGAGTATGAAATTCAAGGAATCTACGAATGGAATCGCTATAACTGGCGCTGGCCGCAGAAATAATTATAAATAGCAGATTCAGTCTTCATAATTTTGCAGTTTTACCCCGATTTATCGAGCCATTATTGAATAAGTCTTTAAGTTAGGTAACTAGTTAGAAGCGCTATTGGTTAATTTTTCGCACTACTGACTAAGAGGATGTTTGAAAAGTTCTCTTGTTGGTAGCAAAACTTTTAGATCCCCCTAAATCCACGCCACGTGCTTCAAGTCGGGGAACCGCAAGGGCGCAGTGGCTCCCCTTAAAAAAGGGGGACTTTAACTCCGGTTCACCCCTTTAAAAAGGGGGTTAGGGGGGATCGATTAAGTGCCTAAAATCACAACCAATTACTTTTCAAACAACCTCTAATATTGAGTTGTCGCTAAAGACCTCAATAATTATGTTGATTTACACTCAGTTACTTATCTTGATTTTTTATACATATCTCAAGGATTATGCGAATTATTCATATTTTGAACCACGTTCAAGAAATAGGTAATGGGATTGTGAATGTGGCTGTGGATCTGGCTTGTTTACAGGCAAAATCGGGTTATGAGGTGGCGGTTATTTCTGCTGGTGGTGAATATGAGAAATTACTAAATATATGTGGTGTCAAACACTACCAATTAGACCAAACAAGAAAACCGATAAATATTATAAAAGCGGCTATACGTTATCGGGCGATCGCAGTGGAATTTCAGCCGGATATTGTTCATGCCCACATGATGACAGGGGTGATTTTAGCACGTATTTTTAAAGGACATAAATATACTTTAGTTTCCACAGTCCACAACGAATTTCAGCGTTCCAGTCTGTTGATGGGTTTAGCTGACAGGGTAATTGCCGTTAGCAAGGTGGTGCGAGATTCGATGGCAAAGCGTGGTATCCCAGAAAACAAGTTGCGGGTAGTATGCAATGGCACTTTGGGCAGTCCTCGCACCCGACAAATACAAGATTATCAACCTCTAGCACTACAACGTCCCGCGATCGCCACCGTAGCCGGGATGTATGAACGCAAAGGTATCGCTGAGTTAATCACAGCCTTTGAACAAATTGCCCCAGATTTTCCTCAAGCGCACCTTTATTTGGTAGGAAATGGCCCTGATAAACAGCTATTTGAGGCACAAGCACAAGCAACTTCTGTCAAAGAACGAATTCATTTTGAAGGCTTCCAGCCAGAACCTCAACGCTACCTGATATCTTGTGACATATTTGTGTTGGCTTCCCATCGTGACCCTTGCCCTCTAGTACTTTCGGAAGCGAGGGAAGTTGGAATTGCGATCGTTGGGACTCAAGTAGATGGAATTCCTGAAGCTTTAGACAATGGGCAAGCAGGTCTTTTAGTGCCAGCAAAAGATAGTAATGCTTTGGCTGGGGTTTTAGTGCAATTACTGAGTAATGCCGATATGCTGCACGAGTGGAAAAATCGGGCAAATCAAAACCTCCAGTGGTTGAGTGTTGCCCGCGTTCATCAGGAAACCCTAGCAGTGTATTGTGAATTAATTACAAAGTAAGGGCATTGGGCATTGGGAATTGGGCATGGGGCATTGGGTAAGAAACTTGTTAAATAATTCTCCCTTGTCTCCCTTGTCTCCCTCACCTCCCCCTGCTTCCTTATTTATTCCCCAGTTCAAATTAGCAGTGTAGCGATCGCTTTAATTTTAAAGCTACACCTAAAGCACCAAAGAGAACTACCCCCAAAACGTTAGTTGATTCAGGAATAGCGGTGTAATAACCAGCTACTCTGATCGGCCCATCTTTATCTGCTTGATCTGCTGGTATTGGTGGAATGATCCCACCACCTGGCGCTAGATTGGGCAGGGTGGCGAATGGATTGTAAAACAGGGTTCCGTTTGGAATTACACCACCACTAAAAGTAATAGTACTACCACTGATAGTAACGTCTGTAAAAATATTCTTAAGATCGGGGTTAGTAGAGTAACCAATCTTCCCATCTCCATTAACATCTCCCCACTCCACAGGCTCATTGCTATACGCTGGAGTAGAATCAGGATTACTATAGGACAGGGTTTTCAAATCAAAGACTAAGCTTTCTAGATCGTACCCAGTGTTATTTAGGAAGTTATTAGCTACATCTGGAACACCATATTCTACTACTTGCCCTGGTTGATAATCTGTAAGGATTCTTGGTTTTTTGGTGTCGAGTATGTCTTGATTTTGAGTCGTCACAATGGGTTCTACCAAGATAACGGCTCTGGCTGGTGTCAAAGATAAAAAACTAATTCCTGCTGCTCCGAGAAGAGACAAGGCTATTTTGGTTACTACTGTCATATTTCTGTCCTCTTCATATTGATTGAGAGAATGCTATTCTGAGTGGGTTAAATCAAACAGCAAAAGCTCACTTTTCAACTGCTATGCATCTGCTAGATAAATAGCGGTTAATGTGCGTCTGCTCAGTGAATTTACATCTACTCATAGGTTGATTTATAAAGCAATTCTTGTAATGCTATATCACAATCACTAGTAATTTCACGTAATCTTTATAATAAATCTAAATTAGAGCTTATGTGTTGACACATTAGACAATATGTGAAGATATAAAAAACTGAGTCTAACCCGATCTACCAACAAGTTTTTTTGTTGGTAGATCGAGTTCATTTAAATTTCAGTGTGCAAGATGTTGAAAATTAATCCCTATCAGTGATAGAGATGAATTTTCTCGTAAATCCACGCAACCGGATAAACACTGGTTTTGCCCAATTTCCACCCAGTAAATCGTGTAGCAGAATATAAAAACAGGGGATGATAAATAACGTCAGCATTGTTGCGATCGCCATCCCAAAGAAAACTACAATCCCTAAAGGCTGCAAAAACTCAGAACCTTCGCCAATGCCTAATGCCAAGGGTAACAGTCCCAAAATGGTGGTGACAGTGGTCATGATAATCGGGCGCAAGCGTTGGGGAGCAGCTTTCACGATCGCAATTTGACGAGTACAACCTTCTTCATCCCGAATTTGGTTTGCCAGTTCTACCATCAGAATCCCTGCGTTTACCACAATTCCCACCAGCAGCACAACGCCAACAATTACAGTTGCGCCGATGGCAGTTTGGGTAATGTACAGTCCAAAAATTCCCCCAGCTAAGGCTAGTGGTACGGTGAACATAATTACCAATGGGTCAATCAGCGAATTGTATTGCACCGCCATAACTACAAAGATTAAGAACGTTGCTAACGCCCCCAAAGTTTTTAAAGCATCCTGAAGTTGCTGATTAGTTTCTTGGGCAGAACTGGGCACAATTGAAACGCCATCAGGTAAGTCTACATCCTTAAGTACCTCGTTGACTTCTGCGATCGCTTCACCAAGACTAGCTCCCTCAGTGAGATTTCCTGCCACGATAAAAGCTTGGCGCTGATTAATCCGTTGCACTTCACCAGGCGCTTGACCTTCTTGAATGCTTGCAACATCTGAAAGCCGGATTAGTTGATTGTTTTCTGTAAATAGCGGTAATTGCTTTAGCTGGGAAGGACGCGCAATTGCTTCTTTATTTAGCTGTACCCGCACATCAACTAAACGATTACCCCGTTGAATTTGTGTAGGAACAGAACCTTCAATTGCTGTTTGAACAGTTGCACCAATTTGCCCTGCGCTCAACCCTAAAGCCGAAACCCTTTCCCAGTCAGGGCGAATTTGGATTTCCGGTTGTCGGGGGTCGGCATCTGGTCGGAATGTCGCTAATTTTGCCCTTTCTTGCAATGCTTGCAACACTTGCGCCCCTGCTTGCGTTAAACTTTCTTCATTCTCACCTTGCAAAATCACGTCAACTTCCGATCCTTGCACTGGAGAATTACTCAAGATTAAACCCCGCACCTGTCCAGGATTGAGGCGCAGCAGAATTCCTGCTAAGTTGAGTTTGTTAAATTCCTGAGTTACTTTTTTGACGAAGGCTTCGACATCTGTGCCTGGTTTTAGATTGATGGTGCTGCTGGCACGTAAAGGATTTTCTGTAGTATTACTACCAAATAGATTACCGCCCACAGTTGTAAAAGCAGACTGTGTTTCTGGTTGTTTGAGCAAAATGTCATCGACAATTTGCATAACTTTTTCAGAAGTTGCTAAAGGTGTACCGGGGGGAAACTGCGCTCTCAAGTTAGCTTGACCAGTACTGATGCGGGGTAAAATTTCTTGGGGAATTTGACCAAACATCAAGAAGCTACTACCGCCTAAAATTAGCAAAGCAGCAGTTACTACAAGAACCCGATAGCGTAAAACCCTGGTTAGGAAGTTACCATATCCCCGCGTCGCATCTTCAAATCGGTGATTAAACTGTCTAAGCAGCCAAAATTCGCCGATCCGACTAGACCAGGGAATTCCCAAAAGTCGAGAAGACAGCATCGGTACGACTGTGATCGCAACCACAAGGGAAGCTGCAACGGCGAAGCTAATTGTCAGAATCAGTTCATTAAATAGCAGTGCAATAAAGCCGCCAATTAAGAGGAATGGCACTACAGAAACTAAGTTTGCACCTGTAGCAGCAACTAAAGCAGATTCTACTTCTTGGGAAGCAGCGATCGCACTATCAATAAAGAATTTAGAATTTCTCCCTGAATCCCCTTCTTCCCTCTCTCTCTGATTGGGAGTCATCCCTGCTTTTTCGGAAATATTCTCTAAGATCACAACCGATGTGTCAATTGCTTGACCTACTCCTAATGTCAGACCTGCCAAACTAAACACATTCAAAGTCAAGCCAAAGATTTTCATCAGAGCGATCGCTGCCAGAGTACACAGAGGAATCGTCAAACTGATAATCAATGTTTGCCTAAACGATCCCAAAAATAATAACACTGCTGCTGCTGCCAATAATGCCCCAGAAATCCCCGAAAAAATGACATCATTTAAAGAATTGCGAATAAAGACAGATTCATCTGTAGTCGGACTCAAAGTCATGTCTGCTGGAATTAAACCTGATTGTCGTAATTGTTCAATTCGCCGTTTAACAGCATCTACAACTGCGATCGTATTGGCCTCTGGCTGTTTTTGGATTGAAAATTTCACCGCCGGCTGACGGTTGAGGTAGACAAATACTCGCTGGTCTTCGGTATCGTCAATTACCTCAGCAAAGTCTCGCAAGTAGACGCGGCGGGAAGGTGCAGGGGAGGTAGAGGAAGCAGGGGAGGCAGGGGAGGCAGAGGAAACTTCCAAGGAAAGGTTTTCAATTTCCTTGGCATTTTGGAAACGTCCGACAGTCCGAGTTAATGGCTCGGAATTTTGCCCCAAAATTCGGCCACCAGAAGTATCTTGATTACGGGCTGTTAATTCATCTAAGACATCATTTAACCCTACACCCAAAGCTTGCAATCGGTTTAAGTCAACAAGCACCCGTACTTCTTCTTCTGCACCACCAGATACATCAACTGAGGCGACTCCCGGTACAACACTAAGTTCCCGGTTTAATTCTTCATCAGCAAATACACGTAAGTCTTTACCTTGCAAAGAAGCAGATGTGAGTGCCAATTCATAAACCGGCAATTGGGAAGGATCGACTTTAAATAATCGCGGCTCCTGGATTGTGTCTGGTAGTTGTCCCCGACCTCGGTTAAAAGCAGCAGTAGCATCGTTTAGGGCTTGGTCAATATTGCCCCCTGGTTGGAAGTATAAATCGAGGCTTACCTGTCCTTCACGGGTGCGGGAAAAAACTTGTACTACATTTTCGGTTGCAGCTAAAGCTTCTTCTAAGGGTCTGGTGATTTCATCTACTGCTACTTCTGGAGAAATACCAGGAGCTTCTAGCCGAACGCCAATTCTGGGATAGGTAATTGACGGTAAGAGATCGACTTGGATCGTTGTCAGAAAAAATACCCCAATGACAATTACTGCCACGGTGAGCATGAGTGTGCCAATATGTTGGCGGATAGCGATCGCACTAAGGCTAAATCCGCCATTGCCATTATTATTTGCCTGTTGCATGATACTAAGTGATAAGGTCTGGTTACTGAGTGCTTTTTTGCTACTATAGTGGCTATTTCTCACTGAATTTTAGATTTTAAATTTTGGATTTTGGATTGAAGATTCAAACATCGTAAATTTAAAAAGGTCTGTTCGCGTAGCGTCTCCAAGAGTTGCCCTCGAATTTAAACGCGAGAATAAATCTAAAATCCAAACATCGTAAATTACTTGACAGAGCTAGTGACTTTAGGCATGGGGTCAATCTAAAATCTAAAATCTAAAATTGGTTGACCATACTATTGCTTTTCTGAAAGAATTGAAAGACTTATAGTGTCACCTTCTTTTAACGGCTTACCACTCCGAACAACATAGCGCTCTCCTGCTTGCAAACCGGATAAAATTTCTACTCTCCCATCAGCCCTTTGTCCCAACATTACGGCTCGTGCTGTCACCTGCGTTTTGCCTTCTGTGTCTCTGACGACAAATATTGTCCCACTTTGGTCTTGTGATTTTACCTTTGCTATACCTGATGTGTTAGGTGAAGAAGAATTCTGCCGGACACTTGCTTGCATTTCCCCCGTACCCTTGGAGTTCTTACTTCCTACTTGTTTCTGAATAGCTGTTTGCGGCACCACAACCCGTTGTTGAGTCTGATTTTCAAAATTGACTCGCGCCAACAATCCACTACCAATCTTCCCTTGAGTGTTGGGAATCACTACCTCTATAGGTATCAAGCGAGCCGTGGCATCCGCAGCTGGGGAAATGCGCCTAACTCTCCCAATTAATGGTTCGTTGGGGAAGGCATCTAAACGCACTTGTACAGATTGCCCAACCTGAATTTGTGCCAGTTCTAATTCGGAAACTGCAAGGGCGACTTTGACGCGGTTAAAATCACCAATTTTTACGACTTCATTACCTGCTTGCAGAAGATTCCCCGGTTCTGTCACCTTTTCTATAACTACACCAGTAATAGGGGATGTCAGCCGCGCGTAAGAACTGCGTTCTTTGGTTTGGGCAACCAATGCTTGTTGGGCCAAAACTCTACCTTGGGCAGCGGCGACGGCTTGCTGTTCTGTACGGACTTGCTCTTGGGCTGCCCGCAATGCCTGGGCTGCTGTTTGCGCCTGGGTGCGTGCTTGCTGGGCAGTTTGTTCAGCGATCGCTCCAGCTTTGAACAATCTCTGCTGCCGTTCTGAGTCTGCCTGAGCTTGTACTACTTCTAACCGCGCCCTTTCAACGTTAGCATGGGCATTGCTTACCTGATTGTTTGCCCTCGCTACTTCTGATTTCAGGGCTGCTAGTTCTGCTTCTGCTTGTTTTAATTGAGTCGAAAGTATGGCATCATCTAACTGCCCGACGTTTTGCCCCTGTTTAACTGTATCGCCCACATCAAGGTTTAAAGCCAACAAGCGGGCTTCTACTTGCGATCGCACTGATACGATGCGGAAGGGTGTTGTATTACCTATATACTCTGGTTGTTTTTGAAGCAAGTCAGTTCGAGCGATCGCCACATCTACAGGTGTTGCACCACTCCGTTTACTACTACCAGGACTCTGAGATTGTGCATCTGCTGATTCTTTGGGCGATGAGCCGCAACTCGCCGTCAGCAGTCCGATAGCTACCAAACAGGACATTAATAAACTTTTTACAGAAGTGGAGGAAAGGAAGTAATTTTCCCCTTTCGCTTTTCCACCTATTGCACAAATACTGTTTGCAAGCAGTCTACTCTTGGAATCTGCGATCGCCACCTCAGTCTTCACAACTGAATCTAACTGGATATTTATTAGTTGGTTGGCAATTACAGGATCTTTAATTTTCATCTGTTTGTGCGGCTTATTTTTTTCCAAAATCATTTTTTTTCTCCTATTGGGGAGCTTTTGGGGTTAAACAGCCGTACTTTACTAACTAATTTTGAAAGAGATCGTTAACAAAAAACGGCGAGAATTGATAAGCTGTCTGACAGTAATTTTTTGGATCAAAAACTACTGTTTTCCCACAAAAGTCCAAAATTTCTCACCGCTCTACTTCTGACGCAGAGGTAGACAATCTTCTTGCAGCTAAGTAAATTATAAAATTTAGTATAAATATTTGTCAGTTTTCTGCAATCTACCTCTAGGAGAAACCTGACTTTCTCTAAAGACATGAAACTTTTTTCTGAATATCATAATTGGGGCAGTATTACAAGTAATTATCCTTGTGTCTACATATTTTTATCCTAAAATAACTACAAATAATTACAGGTATTTATGAATTTTATTAAGAATATTAAAGATTTATTGCTTTTCCATGCTTATAATGTATAGGAAAAAGCTATTTTTTCTTATCCTCTTGCGTAATATGGCAATAAGCAGGGTGATAAGTACCATAGCAACAACAGCAAGAATGAACTTTTTTGCCAGAAATATGTTTTATTCATACTAGATGAGGAAGATAAGGCGTGACATCCCTGTTCAAAATTGTCCAAACCACTGATGAATCCCAGATTTCCGAATTTTTTCAGGAATCAGCAGGTAAATGGCGATCGCAACGACGCTACTACACCCTACCGGCGGGAGAAACTAAGGAGATCGAGAGTATAGTTACAATTAATTTTCTAGAACAGGGCTGTGATGAACTGCAAAAGCTAGCTCAGATGCACGATTTGTCTGATGCAGATAGTTTAATCTGTGGTGCAGCAGTTGTTTGGGAAAGCACGGATATGCTAAAGACAAAGAAAGAATCGCAAGGTTCAACAATATTTGGGGTGAAGGGAAGTACCTTGTATCGCGATCGCGGTTTTGCCATATCTAAACCAGTTACCGCCCAGTATTATTTCTCCAACCCGAAAGTGCTGTGTTTGCGAACTGAATACAACGGTTCAGTATTTGAGGAAGAGCTAAAGCTAATTGGTAGCAAATACCGCACCAGACAGACTATTATCTCTCGTGCTGGTGAGCAGTTGATGATTGGTCAATATTTAGAAAATAGAATAGAGAGCTAGTTTATCGAGTGCGGCTGGCTGTAGTCTCACCCGTTTTGGAACTACCCAGCACCTAGCTATCAACTTGCAATATAACTTTTTATAACAGTTTTTCAAACTTTCCCCCAGAAAGGCAGTCGCCATGTAACAATGGAAAGTGAAATGAGAATTAATTCGGCGACAGTGTTTGATTTTAGTATTGACAGGCTTTTCCCTTTTGGTATTACAGACTTCTCTCCGAAATCTAAATCTCTACAAACTTATGATTTTGGAGACATTTAATGTCAATTTACGTCGGTAACCTCTCCTATGAAGTTACACAAGATGCGCTGAGTACTGTTTTTGCAGAATATGGTTCTGTAAAACGCGTTCAGCTACCTACTGACCGCGAAACAGGCCGTTTACGCGGCTTTGCTTTTGTGGAAATGAGTTCAGAAGATGAAGAAGCCAAAGCGATTGAATCCCTTGATGGTGCTGAATGGATGGGTCGTGACCTTAAAGTGAATAAGGCCAAGCCCAGAGAAGACAGAGGTGGTTCTTTCGGTGGTGGTGGTAATCGTGGTGGTGGCGGTGGCTACAACCGTGGTGGCGGTGGTGGCCGCTACTAAGCTAAATAGGCGAAAGTCATTTAGTTGAATCTAGAAAAGGCTCAGGCAAGAATGCTTGAGCCTTTTTTATGCAAAATTTGCACTATGATTCTCTAACCAGAGTGCCCTGATGAAAAATCATTTTCCATCGATCGTTGTGCAATTTCCAGATGGAACTTCGTAGCGAATGAACAGGTTGTTCGCCAGATATATATTTGACTATGCGATAGGTTACTAAAACAACTCCTTTTGCCAAAACTAAGGTTTTAAATTCTGTTATGACTCTTTGAGTCAGGGGTTCGATGGGTTCATTTTGCAAGCTGTTGATAATTTGCTGTTTATCGAAAACACACCCTGAGCTTCCGAACTCAATGAACTCATCAGCAAGTAAGTCCATAACATCTTTAGCCGACTTGCGTACATCCGGTTGAAGCAAACGCTCCTCCAATTTACGGAGAAGCGATTCCTCTAAATAGTCTGCTTTCATCTACTTACTCCAGAGAAAAAACAATAATCCCTGCTAAACAAAACTTTCAGCCGAGATGATTTTAGCCATATCGTTTTGCTTGGTTTATTGATATATCTGGGTTTGTGCTATTTTTGAAAATTTGGTGTATTTCCCTTGCTTTACATGGGCTTTAGGCTTGTTTCTCCCTGAAAAATGTTGAAGTCCCGTTAACTGGAATTTAAATTTAAGGTTGTTCCTCTTCAGCCTTAAGCTGATCGAGTTGGTCATTCGCATCCTTTGCCAATCGCAACCAAGGCGCACTTGATAAAAGTATCTCAAAAACTGTGGTAGACCCATCAGGGAGATTTCCTGAAACTGACAATCCAACACCAAATAAGCTGAAGATCCCACACATCGCACTCATCACTAAAGCTACGTTAAAGCTCAACTTTGCCTGCCTTAAACGTTCTCTTCTGACATCGAGTTTGGTTGTCACTTCGTAGTTTGAGGTTGACTCAGTTTTTGAAACCTCAATATCGGTGTTATTTGACGGCTGTTTTTCGATGTTGTCTGATATCATGATGTTGATTCCCCTTAATTAAATTCATGACAAAATCTGCCAGTGCTGACCGTGAATCAGTACTCGTAGAAATGAGTGGGAGTCTTACCCAGTGCTGGCTGTGAATCAGTGCTGGTTTACTCTTTTGTAAGTAGATACGATACTAGAAAAGTGTTTATTCAGGTTTTTATCCTTTTTTAATAACGGTACTTATCCAATCCTCGCTCCTCTTTAGCTAAAGAGGAGCGACTTCGGTATAACCAGACCGAATTCACAACGTGAATTCATTTTGTGTATATTATGCCTTATTTTGTTTTATTTGTGTAAAGCCATCTGTGAAATATTTTTTCACCTCACTTAAAAGTAGAGCAAGGCTTACTCCGCCTGAAATTTGCCACCTAAAGCACTTAAACATGAGTAAACTGTATGATATATAACAATTTACTTTTGGAAAATTGTGTATTTAGTGTAAATAATGTATTATAGGTAATGAATTCTAAAAATACATGGCAAGTATAAAATAAATGGGCGAGAGTGAATTCACAAAAAAAATTGAGGAACTAACCCCTAAACCAAGACAGGTGTTAATGCTGGTGCTACAGAATTATACAGATAAACAAATCTCAGAAAAAATCGATGCTTCAATAGCCACAGTTCGTAAGCATATCCAAAATATCTGCGATCGCTTTGAGATTCAGCGGGAAGTAAATGGTATAAAAAGGAATAGACGAGGGGATTTGATTGCTTTAGTAGCTCGATACAAACCAGAGTGGGTGAGCGATAGCTTTTCTGCACTCACAAATAACTTTATAACAGCAGACACAGATTTCACTCAAGCAAACACCATACCCTATATGCCCCAAGATGGGGCTGAAAGACCAGATGTTTCCGTTTTTTATGGTAGACAAGAAGAACTGAATAAGCTTAAGGAATGGATTATTGAGAATAAATATCAATTAGTAGCTATTTGGGGAATGGCGGGAATAGGTAAAAGCCTTTTAGCAGCCAAGTTAGTTCATGAGATGGAAGGTAAATTTGATTATATTATCTGGCGATCGCTTTGGGATGCTCCAGCGATCGCTAAGTTCAAGGAAGATTTAATTTTATTTCAAGATTATCGCTGTCTTCTCGTACTAGATAATTGGGATACCATTTTAAAAAAAGGTGATTTTGCTGGGCAGTATGAAGAAAAATATAAGGAATATGGTCAACTTCTAAAACAGTTAGGTAAAGAACATCAACAAAGCTGTTTAGTCATAACCAGTCGAGAAAAACCTAGAGAAATCGCTTTACTTGAAGAAGAAACCGTATCCGTTCGTTCATTACTACTTGAGGGCTTGAAACAAGATGATGCTAAAGCAATATTGAAAGCAAAAAAATTGACTGGAGAGAGAAAATGGTCAACACTAATTCACGTATATCGAGGTAATCCCTTAGCCTTAAAAATTATTTCTACAACGATTAAAGAGTTATTCGGAGGTGATGTTTCAGCATTTATTGAGCAAAGCTTGTCGGCAGTGTTTATGGATATAAGTGACCTAATAAAAAAACAATTTGAGCGTTTAACAGATTTAGAAAAAGATATTATGTACTGGCTGGCAATTGAACAAGATTCAAGCTTCAAAGATGATATTCCTTATTTAGAAGCAATTGCTGAAAATTCGGAATCAGTTTCACTAACAAAATTGCAAAATGCTTCTTTGTTAGTATCCCCTTCCGACTTTTTAAATGCTCTTAATTCTTTAGCCAAACGAGATTTAATCGAAAAAGGTAAAGCAACTTATACCCTTCAACCAGCAGTATGGGAGTACGTTAGAAATAAATTTACTGAAGAGGTTTGTCAAGAAATTCAGACCTTTAGCAAAACTCATAAACTTAACCTACTTAAGAGCCACGCTTTGAAAAAATCTTTAGATGCAAATCTCAAAGAAGCTCATAAAAACCATATTCTTACTTTAATTCAGAATAGGTTATATCTCGAAGGAAATTTTCAAGAATCACTAGATGCTATCAAAGAAATGGTGCAAGGTAAATCACAGCTAGAGATTGGTTATGCAGCAGAAAACATAGAAAATCTCCTAACAGCATTTCAATAATTGTAACAATTAAGGTTACACCACCTTACCTTGCAACTAATGATAAAGCTCCCTCTTTTTCTATAAAAAATAGAAAGATTTACAGATACTCACGATTTAGTACTGATTTAGATTAAGAAAATGGCTAAATATAGTGTGGGAGATTTTATGACTCTCGAAAGAGGACAAGAAATAAGAGGACGCTACAAAATTGTTCGAGAATTAAAAAAAGGTGGTCAAGGTCAAACCTATTTAGCGGAGGATGGAAATCAAGAAGATCCCAGTGAAAAACAGTGTGTAATTAAACAACTAAATCAGAGGGACTTTACTACCACCTTAGCTTTGTCAACAGCAAGAACGCGCTTTGAGAAAGAAGCAAAAACTTTAGAAAAATTAGGTAGTCATCCTCAAATACCCACACTTATTGATTATTTTGAAGAGGAACGAGAACTATATTTAGTTCAAGAATATATTGAGGGTTTTGATCTGAAACAGAAACTAGACAATAGTAACCCTTGGAGAGAACAAGATGTTATTAGTATGTTAAAGGATATTTTACCAACCCTAACATATATTCATGAAGAAAGAATCATCCATAGAGATATCAAACCATCAAATTTAGTCATACAAGAGCATGATAATAAAATATTTGTGATTGATTTTGGGATAGTGAAAGAACTCAACGAATTGCTAACAACAAGTTTGACACTTCCAGGTCAGTCCCCCGGTACAAGTATATATATGGCACCAGAACACAGGATAGGGAACCCATGCTATGCGAGCGATCTTTATTCATTGGGATTAGTTGCAATTGAAGCTTTAATTGAAGAATATTTACCCCCTATTTTGCAGACAGGTGAAGTCATTTGGAATCAGGAAAATATTAGCAAAGATTTAGCTAATATCTTAAACAAAATGGTGCATCATTCAGTAGAACATCGTTACAAATCTGCACAAGAGGTTTTTGATCATCTCAGAAATATTCCTCTACAAACTTCTAGTATTCTTCATGGGAAATATAAAATTAAGTGCAAAATTAATTAGTTAAATAAAGGAGAACTTATGGATGAAATCAAGTGTCGTCAGACTTACATTGTCACAGACGAACAATTACAAAATAAACCAGAACATATCCTCAAGCATTTAAAGACAAGAAATTGCAATCAAATAGTAATCAAACAGGCAATTAATTGCTTTAATACAGAAATTGAAAAGTTAAAAAAGTTGGATCATAGTCAATGTAAAGTGGCACAAATTATCGAATCATTTGAAGAACAACAGGAATTCTATATAGTTTCTGAATTTATTATTGGACAAAATTTAAATACCGAGATTAAAACCAATAACCCTTGGAATGAAGAACAAGTGATAGATTTATTACAACAGGTTTTAGAGATATTAAAGTATATTCATCAAGAGGATGTTAAACACTTTAATATTAAACCTTCCAATTTAGTAAAGCAAAGTAGTGATGGCAAGATATTTTTAATTGATTTTGGAGGAGTTAATGAAATATCTACTTTAAGTTTTAACAATCAAACACAAATAGTCTCAAAACAACCAGTAGGCACTAAAGGCTATATGCCACCTGAACAAGAAAAGGGCCTCCCGTTGTACTCAAATTGTGATTTATATGCTTTAGGAATGACGGCAATTCAAGCTTTAACTGGAGTTTCACCAGATGAAATTAAGAAGAATCCACAAACAAATAAAGTTGTTTGGCCAAATAAGAGCCAAATCAATCAAAAGCTAACACAAATTTTAGATAAGATGGTACATGCTGACTTCAGAGAACGCTATCAGTCAGCCGATGAAGTATTAAAAGATTTGTCTCAAATAAGAGCCATGCCTCGAACCAAAAATATAGAAAAAGTATTGCTTATATTACCAAATATTCTATTTGTAATAGTTATTATCTTTTTGGTATGGGATAAAGATCGCGAGAAACATAACGTAATTTCTCCCAGAGATCCAAAACTAGATCAGGCTATTTCACAGTCATTTCCTCCAACTATTTTACAGCCATCTCCCATAACAACTATTAAACCATCTCAAGCTGCATTATCAGACGAAGAGTTAAATAATACAGATATTAGAATTGCTGGCTCTAATAGCATGGCAAGAATTAAGGCGATTATCAAAAATAGCTTTGAGAAAAAGTATAAGAAGTCTAGGATAGTCCTAGTTCCTGGAAGTTCTGGTGAGGGAATTAATGCTGTTGAAAAAAGCGACGCAGATATTGCAGCTTCTTCTCGTCCTTTAACTACTGAAGAACAAAATAAAAATAGTTTGGTATCAGAACCTATAGCAGACGATAGGCTGGTATTTGTGACTGGAATAAATAATCCCTATGAAAAGGGATTTAGCCAAAATGAAATCCGAAAGATTTTAGTATGTAATATCACTAATTGGTCTGCTTTTGGAGGAGCAAAAAAAACCATTAGAGTGATTATGAAACCGTTAGATAGCGGTACTACTACAAGTGTGAAAGATATTGTGCTAAATGGGGAAAATTTTTGCCATCAGCCTAGTTTTAAAATATTACCAAAAGATAATGACACTCAGCTTTTGGTTCCAGAATTAGGAACTGATGGGATTGGTTATGCTAGTTCCCTGAATATAGCAAACCACCAAACTGTTACGGTTCAACGAATTGACGGATATAAGTGGAATGACAAAAATTACCCCTACATACGCAAGTTGTTTTTTGTTTACAAATCCCCGTTTAGCCCAAAAGTTGAGGCATTTAGGAAATATCTAAAGTCTCCAGAAGTACAAGAAGAAATTAAGAATATAACAAATGTAACGGAACCTTGATTGTAAGGCTCGTTTGCAGGATTTATTTTAATGTCTGTTCTATAGATTCTGAAGAACCAGTTTTGTTTAGTTCTCTAAAGAAGAGTGGCGATTAAAGATTGAGGAAGTGGGGGATAGAAGAAGAATAAGCATACCCAATGCCCAATACCCCATTCCCCATTCCCCATTTCCAATTAATAATGAGTTGCCGACTTACGATGATGCACAGCTGTAACACCATCTTGATTTAGCACTTTGCCATTCTCAACAGTTGCATAAACCAGCCAATGGTCGCCAGATTCCATCCGGTTTTGCACGGAACATTCCAGATATGCTAAGGCATCAGTAAGTATGGGAGAACCGTTTTCAGCAACTTCTGCGGCGACATCGGCAAATCTATCTTGTCCTGGGCCAAAGGGTTTGAGGAAGTGCTTCATTAATCCTAAATGATTCCCTTCTTTAAGGATATTGAGGACAAATTTGTTTCCTGTATGCGTCAGTGTTTCTACTGCGCGTTCTTTAGCGACGGCTATGGTTAAACCAGGGGGATTAAAGCTAGCTTGAGCTACCCAAGAGGCTAACATGGCACTAGAGCGATCGCCTTCTTTGGCTGTCAGAACGCACAAAGAACCGACAATGCGCCCAACTGCTTGTTCTACAGTAGTAGCAGGAAGACTTTGCGATAGCGAAGCGCTGCTGCGAAGCGCAGATCGCACTTTTCTCGCTTTTTTCAATGCTTGGGCAAAGTCAGTTCCAGCTTCTTCACACAATTGTAAGGTGGCATCGTCGGGTTTGAATTTGATGCGGATGGTATCAAAACCAAACCGATAGCCAGCATCTTTTAATTTACCTTCAATTAAATCAACCGCTTCCCCACTCCAGCCAAAGGAACCAAAGACACCAGCGAGTTTATTGTTCGTTGCGGTGGATAACACAATTCCTAAAGCTGTTTGCACGGGTGTGGGTGCATGACCGCCGAGGGTAGGAGAACCCATGATGAAACCGTCGGCTTTTTCCACAGCCGCCCGAATTTCTTCTGGTTCGGTAAATTCGCAGTTAATCGATTCTACAGCAACACCAGCTTTGGTGATCCCACGAGCGATCGCTTGGGCTAAGGTTGCTGTATTTCCATAAGCTGATGCATAAATTAACGCTACTGTCAAGTCAGCAGAAGTTTGCTGTTGACTCCATTCCCGATAAGCCTTGGTTAATTCGATTAAGCCATAGCGCACCAAAGGCCCGTGTCCAGTGGCATACATTCGCACGGGAAAATCCGCTAGTTTATCCAACGCTGTTTCTACTTGACGAGCATGGGGAGCCATTAGGCAATCAAAATAATAGCGCCGATCTTCGTTATATACTTCCCAGCCTTCATCAAATACCTGATCTCCACAAAAATGCGCCCCAAATAACTTATCTGTGTACAGAACTTCTGTTTGCGGATCGTAGGTGCAAAGTTGATCTGCATAGCGCGGGTTAGGGGTGGGAATAAATTGTAAATTATGCCCGTTGCCCAAATCTAGGGTTTCTTCGCCCCGCATAACCAGAATTTGCAAATCTTGATTTTCCAGCGCCCCACGTAAATTTATCGCCCCTGGATTAGAACACACAAAGGTGATTTGCGGGGCAATTTCTAACAAAGCTTTTAAAGTTGTAGCGCGGTTAGGATTTACGTGTCCCAAAATTACATAATCTAAGTCTTCAAAATGGAAACGCTGCCGCAAAGCTTCTAAATAAATTTCTGTAAACGTTTCCCCTGGAGGGTCAATGATGGCAGTTTTATCGCTTTCAATTAAATAAGAATTAGCAGTTGTACCTTTGGCAAGAGCGTATTCAATTTCAAATCTGAGCCTTGACCAACTGCGCGATCGCAGTATTCTTGTATCTGTAGCTATTGGATAAATTTGAACATCACGAGGTTTATTTTTTGACATAGCTGATAAGGGAGTTAGGAGTTAGGAGTTAGGAGTTAGGGGTTTGGAGTTTGGGGTTTGGAGTTGAAGAAAATCGTTAATCTAAATCTTTTAACTTCCGTTGTGCAGACGATATTTTTTGTTAAACTCGTCCCTACAACTCCTAATTTTTAACTTCTAACTCTTAACTCCTAACTCCTAATTTTTTAGTAGTGGTTTCCAACTTTGCGGTGATGCACAGCAGTTAAAGCATCTGGTTTAGAAACTCGTCCGGCGTAGACAGTGCTGTATACTGCCCAATGATCGCCGCAATCCATTCTACTGATGACTTCACACTCCATGTACGCGAGGGCATCGTTGAGGATCGGCGCACCATTTTCGGCTGGCTGAGTTCTCACACCTTCAAAGCGATCGGCACCAGGGGCGAATCGTTTCAAAAAGTGCTTCATTAGTGGTTGAAAATTGCCTTCTTCTAGGATATTGAGAACAAAGCGATCGCCTACTTGCATGAGTGATTCAATTGCCCGATCTTTGGCGACGGCAATGGAAAATCCCAAGGGTTTAAAGCTAGTTTGAGCAACCCAAGAAGCTAACATGGCGCTGGAAACATCGCCTTTTTTGGCAGTAATAATATACAGTCCACCACTGAGTCTACCTAATGCTTTATCTAAGTCAGCACCAAGGGATTTCATGGCTTTGATGCTGCGATCGCGTGTTACCCATTGAGCTAAGTCTGTACCTGCCTCTTCACACAGCTTGTAGGTATTTTCTGTAGGCGCTTCTTTAATCCGAATCGCTGGAAAAACTGTTGTCAAACCCAAATTACGGAATTTACTCACTAAAGGATCTATCGGCTCATCATCGCCACCGCCACTTTCAAACACGCCAATGGCTTGCTTTTCTTTGGCAGATCCTAAAACTGTGCTAAGTGCAGATTGGATACTTGCAGCCCCAGAAGCTGGAGGTAAGCCAACAATTAGCCCTGCACATCGGCTAACAAGTTCCCGCAGTTCTTGTAAATCGACTTCCGATCCCAAATCGACAATTTCCACGGCGACACCGGTTTTACCGATACCGTTGGCAATTGCTTGGGCGAGGCGATCGCTATATCCGTATTCGGAAACGTAAAATATCCCAATTATGGTTTCTGGTTTGGTTTGGGTTTGACTCCAGGTGCGGTAACGTCCAACTAATTCCTCAACATTGTGAGATAATAGTGGCCCATGTCCTGTGGCAATCATATCGATGGTTTTCAACTCCGCCATCCGCTTCAGGGCAGACAAAACCGACCGAGCATTTGGCCCCATCAAGCAATCGTAGTAGTAATGAAAGTCTTCTTCGATCGCTGCCAAGTCTTCATCAAAGGTACTATCTGAGCAATAGTGCAACCCGAAAGCATCGCAGGTGTAGAGAGTTTTGGTTTTGTGGTCGAAGCTGAAAATGGTATCTGGCCAATGTAAATTGGGGGCAATTACGAATTCAAATTCGTGTCCGTTGCCCAAATCTAAGCGATCGCCATTTTTCACAATCCGCCGCTTGAATGGCTGATGGACGAAATCTTCAAGAAACTGAATCGCCACTTTAGAACCGACAACGGTAATTTCTGGAGCCATAAGCAACAAATCTTTAACCAAACCGCTATGGTCTGGCTCAGTATGGCTGATGATTAAATAATCAATATTTGTTGGGTTAATTAGTCCGGTCAGCGTATCAAAATATAGTTGGCGAAACTTTTCGTGAGAGGTATCAACTAAAGCTGTCTGCTCTCCACGGATGAGAAACGAATTATAAGTAGTACCGTTTTGCAAACCAAACTCAATATCGAAGCGATCGCGATCCCAGTCCAAAGAGCGAATAGCCGTCGTCTCTTGACCGATTTCTACAGTCTGTATAGTGAGCCGTTTTTCAATTTTTTCGGTGAGCGCTACCATAACTCCCTCCTTAATACAATGAGTATTTCTTCCTCTTCTTTTATTGTGACACGGGATGAATGTTAATTTTTATTAAAAAATCTATCACTGGCTTAAAAAAGTTAAAAGTGTGAAACCGTCGGGGGATTAGGGAGATGAGGGGGATTTGGCTAGCCTTGGAAATTGGAAATTCCCGGTTGCATTGGGCATTGTTTACTGGTGAGACGCTTTATTCAGCGTGGGATACTGACTATCTTCCTGAGTCTGTTATACAACAGTTAGCTGAATCTAAAACACTAAATAATTTCCTCCTGGTTATTTCTCCCCCATCTCCCCCATCTCCCCCATCTCCCCCATCTCCCCCATCTCCCCCTCCCTTGCTCATCGCCTCCGTAGTTCCCAGTCAAACTGCTATTTGGCAAACTTACCCAAATACTCATGTTATTACATTAGACCAAGTACCACTAAAAGGTGTTTATCCCACACTAGGAATTGACCGCGCTTTAGCTTTGTGGGGAGCGGGGAAAACGTGGGGTTTTCCAATGTTGGTAATTGATGCTGGAACAGCGCTAACTTTTACAGCTGCCGATGCTAATGAGTGTCTAGTTGGAGGTGCAATTCTGCCGGGATTAGGTTTGCAATTTGCAAGTCTCGGTCAACAAACAGGACAATTACCATTAGTAGAAATAGAAAATTTTCCGTTATTACCACCACGTTTTGCACTTAATACTACAGACGCAATTCAAAGTGGAGTTATTTACACATTAATAGCTGGAATTAAAGATTTTGTTGAAGCATGGTGGAATTTATTTACTGATGGAAAGATTGCGATTAAAGGGGGCGATCGCACTTTATTGTTAAACCATCTCCAAGCCTTGTATCCTAAAATTTCAGCGCATTTAATTGTGGAACCAAATTTAATTTTTTGGGGAATGCGGGAAATAGTAATGGAGAATAAAAAATAGGAATCAGAATTTTACGGACAAGAGACAAGCCAAAACTCAGATAGCATAAAATTAAAAGAGAAGTTTACCCCTAAATAAGCTATACCCAAAACTTTACAGCTAGATGCAATTATGCAGCAATTAGATGCCCTTTCTTTAGCAGAATTGCTAGCAATTAGGGCAAGAGTCGATGCCTTGATTGAGGGAAAATCGTTGCCATTAGGTAAAGGTCAACCACCTTTGTTTAGTTGGCGTAAGGTTCAGATACCTGAAACTACTGTATATAGTGGGAGTTTTAGCAGACTTACATTCGTTCATAATGAGAATAACGACGTAGACATCCTTGCTACACTTGCAACAAATCCCTTGCCAACCTGGTTACGAAAATTAAGGCAAAATAAACCTGCCCAATTTTCTGAATCAGAAGCAAAAGTGGATGATACTCTAGAAAAAGTAATCAGATTGGTTGACGAATGGATGGCTGATGAATCGGAATATGATGAACAAACATATCCACAGATTGAGACAGGCTTAAATCAAAATCGGATGTCAGTGTAAAAACACAGATGAGTAGAGCCGTATTGCTAGACACTCATCCTTTGAGTTAAGTAACACATCCAAAAGTAAACCCAAAAGTCCAACAGTGGTTGCGATCCTAGGGAAAATTGAAACTGTTATACGTGTGCCAGAAATAGCCGATTATGAGCTGCGGTGTGAACTATTGAGACAAGGAAAACAAAAAAGTATAGACCGCCTCAACAAACTTAGCCAAATTTGTCTCATACCACTGACTCCTGAAACTATGCAAAAAGCAGCCGAACTTTGGGCATGGGTACGAAACCAGGGAAAGCCAACGGCGAATAATGAAAGTTTGGATGGTGATGTAATTCTTGCTGCTCAAGCAATTATCCAATTGAAGAGTTTTGATGAGGTCATAGTTATGACAACAAACTTAAAACACATATCGCGGTTTGAGAGCGAAGGAATATGTGTACTAGATTGGCAGTTAACTCTAAATGACCTAGTTTAATGAATTGAAATTATAGCTTTTTTCAAATACGTAACTTGCATTTCTGCAATTACCAATACCCTATGCCCAATTCCCTTTAATAAAGTCTCGAATCTCAATCGCTACAACCCCAGCACAAGATTCTGGTAAATCATTTCCGGCATGGGAAATCATTTTCAACTCAACTTTTGGCATCAGTTGAGCATAAACCCGACTCTTGGCTAAAGCATCTGGTGTATCTTGGCCACCTTGTAAAATAAAAACTGGCACATCTATCATGTAAAGCCGCTTTTGCACTAATTCTGTGTCAATTTCTGCTTGTCGCCGTTTGAAAAGTAACTGGCAACCTCTGGGATAAGGCAATAGCGACTGACGCAGCTGCAAGTCTTGGGTAATTTTTTCATGCCAACCCAGCATTTTAGTTAAAGGAATTAGCGATCGCAACATTTTAACTATTACTGGTGGATAATTCAATAATCGCCGCATCTTCTGGCAATACTCTGCAAGTCCAGCTATCTCTACACCCTCTGGTGCAAGGAGTACCAAACCCTCAACTTTCTCTGGATACTTTAAAGCATAGCTAGCAGCAATCCAACCCCCAAGAGAATGCCCTACTAAATATACTTTTTCTAACTTAACAGCTTGCAAAAATTCAGCTAAACACTCTACTTGTAAATCTATCGAATGGTGGATATTCGGATTTTCCGACTCACCAAATCCTAATAAATCAGGTGCAAAGCAATGAAAATCTTGTGCAAGGGACTCCATCACAGATAACCATTGACTGCTCTCATTCCAAGCACCATGTAAAAAAATTATAGGAGTTTTTTCACCGACTTCACGCCAAAATATCAGCCCTTGCGAGAGCTTTATCCGGGAGTTACGGAATAGTGTATCCATTTTAATTTAGTAATTAGCTTTCAGCACCATAATAAATAGTCATTGGTCGTTGGTCATTAGTTATTAGTTTTGGATAAATAATTTCGCTTAGAGTCTCAAATAGAGGTTTCTTGAGCTAAGAGCAGAACTTTAGCGGTAAATGACTGATGACCAATGACCGATGACCAATAACTAATGACAAAACATTATTATGCCAACGTTGTCAGTCCCTTCAAGTAGTCTTGTAACTGCCGAGTATGATCGTGAGCCATTTGTCCCGAAGGTAGGAAATTGGGAGAAAAAGCTTGGATTTCCATAACTTCTAAAGTATCCTGAATTTCCATTGTCCCATGTACCTCGGCTTCAACCACAATACAAATTGAGTGGATTCTAGGATCGCGGTCTGGTGCGGAGTAAACTCCCACCAAACGGTTAATTTTCACCAATTCTAGCCCGGTTTCCTCAATCAATTCCCGGCGGACTGTATTAGGAATATCTTCTCCCCAATCTACTATCCCTCCAGGCAATGCCCAAAGACCATCATCACGCCGCCGGATCAGTACTATGCGACCATCGGGTAAAATTGGAATGATACTAGTGCCAGTAATGGGATGACGGAATATGATACCCAATACTGTTTGTCCAATACGCCATAAGCTACGGGTGGACTGCACAGCTGCCGGAAAAAAAGCAATAACGTTCAATCTTCAAAATTTATATGTTGTATTCTATATTTCTCTACCACTTACGCAAACTCAACTCTCAAAATTTTCGTTGAGTTTTGTTTTATACAAAAATGTTTGTGGCTTGAGATTTTATTCTCACGATTTACGTAGAATATTATTAATGTTAACATTAAGTTTCAATAGAAGCACTGTATTCATATATACAGGAGATTTATTAAATCAGAAAACTTTTCAGTTTAGAGCTAGTATTAGTCTTGCTAAAACCAGTTATCACGAATAGTTTTTCAGCACAAATTCAAAAAATTAATCTGAATAATAAGGTATGGTGTATAAATCATAATTAAAAATAAATAATTAAGTTGGGTTTGAGACGACCACCTAATTCTTGATAATATTGATTGGTTTGTTCCAATAACAACAAATATAGCGCTTCTCGAATGGAAGCAATACACTTTGACCCCTCTCCTTTTAGGAGAGAGGCTTTGAATCTTACTCCCCAACACTATTAGGGAAGGGGCTGTTCTTGTTAGGTCTGTATTCTATCTATGCAATTCAGAACCGCTATAGTTAGCTAACTTATATCTCTATTAAGGTATTTGAATCTAATAACAGGTATTTTTCATCTAGCTGTTAAGGACATAATTCTAAATTTTTATTGACAAAACAAGGTAAAATGCGGTAGACTAGCACACTGTTCAAAGCGTATTTATTGCTGCACTAGGCTACAAGTATATCAATAACATTGGTAGCTAATATTGCCTATGTGATGCCTAGTTGCTACTTTTTTGTTGTTTATTTAATGAGGTGAACATGGCCAAGCGCCGTAACCCGAAAAAAGAAAAGGCGCTACGGAACCAGGCGTATGCCAGAAAGTTTCGTAAACGAACTACGACAGGAAGAATGCAGAGAAGGTTCCAACAAAGACCACCGAAGAGTGAAGAAGAAGAAGGCGCAGCAACAGCAGCTGACACTGACTAAGCTGACTGCTTAAATCCTTTTTATTTAGATTATTTATTTTTTAGGGCGTACATTTGTACGCCTTTATTTATTTTTGGGCATTGGGAATTGGGTTATTCTCATTCTCTCCCTCATCCTCCCCATTCCCCCTATCGATCGATTTGAGCGCGGGCGGCTATGAGTGCTTTGCTAACCTGTATAAAGCCAGTACCACCATGACTGTTGCGGGCTGCCACAACTTGACGAGGGGATATCGCCTCATAAATATCTGCTGCAAATGCCGGATGTAGTTGTTGCCACTCTGACAATTTCAAATCTTTCAGGAGTTTACCTGCGGCAATACTAGTTTTTACTACCTTACCCACAAGGTTATAAGCTTCCCGGAAAGGAACGCCCCGGGCTGCAAGATAATCTGCTACATCGGTAGCGTTGGAAAAATCTTCGGTTACGGCTTCTGCTAAACGCTGGGTACGAAATTCTAAACCCTCCCTGAGCAAAATTGTCATTGCTTCTAGAGAGGCTTTGACTGTCTTAACGCTATCAAATAGACCTTCTTTGTCTTCTTGCAGGTCTTTGTTATATGCCAAGGGTAGCCCTTTCATAATGACTAACATTGCCTGGAGATGACCAAATACACGCCCTGTTTTTCCCCGCACCAGTTCTGGTACATCAGGATTTTTCTTTTGGGGCATGATGCTGGAACCTGTGGCACAGCTATCTTTGAGGGTGACAAAACGGAATTCTTCAGATGACCAAAGAATGACTTCTTCTGCAAGGCGGCTGAGGTGAACCATAATCAAGCTAGCAGCACACAAGAATTCGATCGCAAAATCGCGATCGCTCACTCCATCGAGACTATTAGCATAAATATCGTCAAAATCCAATAGTTTGGCTGTGTAGTGGCGATCAATAGGGAAAGTAGTTCCCGCTAAAGCACCGCATCCCAAGGGTGAGATATTGACGCGGCGAGAAACATCTCCTAAACGTTCCCAGTCACGTTGCGCCATTTGAAAGTATGCCAAGAGGTGATGAGCTAAACTCACTGGTTGGGCGCGTTGTAGGTGTGTATAGCCTGGGATCAAGGTTTCAACGTGTTTTTCGGCTATATCCAGTAGAACACCTTGGAATTCTCGCAATTCGCTTTTGATTTGCTGGATTTGATCGCGGAGATAGAGTCTAGTATCAGTACCAACTTGGTCATTCCGCGATCGCGCCGTATGAAGTTTTTTACCCACATCGCCGACAATTTCTGTCAGTCGTTTTTCCACTGCAAAATGTACATCCTCAGCATCAACACCAGGCTGAAATTTACCCTGGCGGTACTCTTGGCGAATTTCTTCTAAACCTGCAACCAGTTGCTCACCTTCTTCTGAGGAGATAATGCCCGTGTGAGCTAGCATTTTGGCATGAGCTTGAGAACCAGTCAGATCGTATTCTATTAATTCAATATCAAAACCTATGCTGGCATTAAAACGAGCGATCGCTGGATGCAATGCTGATTCAAACCTCTGGCTCCAAGTTTGTTCTTTGGTCATAAATATCAAGGGAGTGGGGGAGAGTTAAGAGTTAAGAGTGAGGAGTTATGAGTTTCTGACTCCTAACTTCTCACTCTTAACTCCTAACTTTTAAATTTAACCGTAGCTAGTTAAATTCCGAATCATATAGCCAATGATTACACCAATCAACAATGCCCACACTTGACCTGTCTGTATAAAGTGGCTCCAAGCTTTTTGCATCTGATCCAGAACGTTTGGATCGGTAATTGTTTGTGCTAATGCCGTCAATTTTACAGGCAAGTGCCAATATAACTGAGATATAAAATCGCTGTAATGGCTCATATTTGCTGATTAAGAGGTTGAGGGTGGCAAATTTCAGGATCGGTTTATTTTTCAGAAAAATTACTGATAATATCCTGAAATCTTGGGTATAACTTTAATGTCTTAACTCAAGATCCAGCCGATGCCAACCGCAATTTCTCGGCAGTTCGCAAAATTTGTCCCGCCAACACTGCGGCACCAAAACCATTATCGATATTTACTACGCCGACTCCCGCAGCACAAGAGTTGAGCATTGTCAATAAAGGTGCTAATCCACCAAAACTTGCGCCATAACCGATGCTGGTGGGTACGGCAATTACAGGACAACTTGCTAAACCCGCAACAACGCTGGGTAAAGCGCCTTCCATCCCCGCCACGACAATTAAAACCGATGCTGACTCAATCAGGTGGCGATTACTCAGCAAACGGTGAATCCCAGCAACACCAACATCCCAGAGGCGCTGTACCCGAAAACCAGAAAGTTCAGCAGTGACAGCCGCTTCTTCAGCAACGGGTAAATCGGCAGTACCAGCAGAAAGAATGGCAATTTCACCCTGAAATTGTGGTTCGATGGTAGGGGGAGCGATCGCACAAATTCGCGCCGAATCGTAATATCGCAAGCCGCTAACTTTGGATTGCAGTGCGGCATAAACAGCTGGTTCAATGCGAGTCGCCATCACCACCGGGTTGCGGAGGCGCATTACCTCCATAATTTGAGCAATTTGGTCGGGTGTCTTACCAGGCCCCCAAATCACTTCAGGGAAACCAGTTCTTAGCTGCCGATGGTGGTCAATTTTGGCAAACTCACCTACAGACTCATAAGTTAAGTCTTTGAGTGAGTTTAATGCCGTATCTGGCGTAACTTTACCATTAGCAACCGCAACGAGTAGCGATCGCAATGTTTTTTCATCGGTCATTGGTTATTTGTCCTTTGTCCTTTGTTACTTGTCATTCTTCCTCTGTGAATAACCAATGCCCCATTTCCCATACCCAATACCTAATCCGTTACTTTAATTTGTTCAATATTCCAGAATGCGCCGCCAAGGGCAGAGAATTTAATGCCTTCAAAACGATTACGCACTGCTGACATTGAATAAGGATTAACCAGGTAAATAAAAGGTAAATTTTCCTGGGTAATGCGCTGCGTTTCGGCATAAATCGCTTTCACCTTCGCTTCATCTAATTCCCGTGCAGCTTGAATGTAAAGATTCCCAAGTTTCGCTTCCCAAGGAGCAACTTCCCAACCTTCAATCGGCTTTTGTCCTGCTTGGGGTTTCTGATTAAACATGTGTAATCCGCCTTCAGGTGCCCAGACATTAGCACCATCATTCGGTTCTAATCCGCCGGTCAAACCCATTAAAGAAGCTTCCCAATCTAAGGAGTTAGAAACTTTATCAGTAAAAGTATTCCATGCCAAAGGCGTGAAATCAACTTGAATACCGATTTTACTCAAGTCTTGTTTAATCTGCGATCCCATTGCCTCACGGATTTTATTTCCAGCATTGGTAAGCAAAGAGAAACGGACACGATTTCCCTGAGCATCTACTAACTGATTGTTGTTGTACTTAAATCCTGCTTTTAGTAGTAACTCTTTCGCTTTTTGTTGATTATAATCGTAAACTTTTAACCCTTCTTTAGGGGAAAGATAATACGGACTTTGCATAGAAATGGGTGAATCTTGTGCTACACCCAAGCCTCGAAAAGTGTTATTAATCATCGTTTGGCGGTCAATTGCATAAGCTATAGCCTGTCGAAATTGCACGTTATTGAACCATTGAGACTTAACTGGATCGACCAGTGGTTTCCCATTTCTTTTACCTTTGTTGAGATTGAACCAAACAAACGAGGTACTGGATGTTGGCCCACCATTATAAATGGTGAAATGACTCTGCTTTTCTTGCACCTTTAGCAAAGAAAAGTATTCTGGTGATACAGCTACAGTATCTAATCCACCAGAACGAAATTGCAGCAAGGAGGTATCTGTAGATTCCACAATTTGCCAAATTACTCGTTCAATGTAAGGCTGGGAATTGCCTTGAGCATCCTTACGCCAGTAATAGGGATTGCGCCGGAAGGACACACGCTGACTCGTATCGTAGCGCTCTAGTTTGTAAGGGCCGTTGACAATAATTTGGTCGGGAGGAGTATCAACACCCCATTGTGTTAGAAAAATCGGCTTCCCATCTTGGTTTTTTGTTTTTACCGATTTCTCCAATATATGAGCCGGCAAAATTGGAGAACCTGTACTCAGCAAAAAAGGTCTAAAGGGTTCTGGTACGCTAAACTCAACTCGACGTTCATCCACTTTTCGTACAGTAGGTAGCTTTCGACTTTCACCAATTCTCAAGCTATCTCTTACATCTGTAGGAATTGCTTCGTTAAGGTAGATATCGTTATAAGTAAATACCACATCATCTACTGTTAGCGGCTGACCATCAGACCATTTCAACCCTTCGCGAAGGGTAAAAACAATCTTTAGTTTATCATCAGAAATTAGCCAAGATTCAGCTAAGGCTGGCTCGACTTTAGCAGTTATCGGGTTTTGGGTAATTAGCCCCTCGTAGATTAGAGCAAAAACGTTAGGAAACTCTTGGCTGAGAGGATAATTAAAAGTTTTGGGGTCACTGAGAATAGCACTTACCAATTGTGGCACTTTAGCGGATGCACTTTTGAAGTTAGTGGGGTTACATGCGGTAATTATAAGTGCTGTTGCTGAAGTCAGAATTATTGGCAACCAAAAATGTTTAATTGCCACAAATATGGTGCTAAAAAATTTCATAATTTCAAATTTATTTCCATCCTAACCAGTCTTTAATATCTTTATCAAAGGCTAAAACAAAAGTCATTCTGAAGCAAATAGCAAGACAACAGCATAAGCACATATACCTTCTTCGCGTCCAACGGGGCCTAATTTTTCGTTGGTGGTAGCTTTGATACCAATTTGATTTGGTTGTAATTCTAAAACCGCCGCTAGTTTGTCGCGCATATTGTTAATATGCGGTTTTAATTTTGGACGTTCTGCTACTACCACTGAGTCAATATTTCCTATCTCCCAACCTTGATGCCGAATCAGTTGATGTACTTGAGTTAATAGTACTAAACTATCTGCCCCCGCCCATTTAGGATCGCTAGGCGGAAAATAATGACCAATATCCCCCAAAGATAATGCCCCAAGCATGGCATCCATAATCGCGTGCGTTAACACATCAGCGTCACTGTGGCCTAATAAACCCAGTTCATGGGGAATTTGAATTCCACCTAAAATCAAAGCGCGATCGCTCACCAGTTGGTGAATATCGTAGCCGTTACCAATACGAATTTTTGTCATTTGTCATTAGTCATTTGTCATTGGTCATTTTTCAGGAGTTAGAAATGATTATTCTTCCCCTGCTCCCCCTGCTCCCCCTGCTCCCTGCTCCCTGCTCCCTGCCCCCTGCTCCCTGCCCCCTGCCCCCTGCTCCCATTCCTCCAAAAGATCAGGGCGGCGATCGCGGGTTTTTTGAATTTGTTGCTCGTAACGCCACTTAGCGATCGCGGCATGATTTCCACTGAGCAAGACATCAGGCACTTTCAAACCGCGAAAATTGGCAGGACGAGTATATTGGGGATAATCCAATAACCCTTCCTCAAAACTTTCTGCTGTGAGGGACTCGGTTTTGGCCACGGTTCCTGGTATTAGTCGTACTACACCATTAATCAAAGCCATTGCTGGAATTTCCCCGCCAGTCAGAATAAAATCGCCCAAAGATACTTCTCTCGTTACCAAATGCAGCACCCTTTCATCTACTCCTTCGTAATGCCCGCAAATAACTACTAACTGGTCATAATTTGTCACCAATTCTTTCAAAAGAGGTTGATTGATTGTTTCACCCTGTGGACTCATTAAAATTATTTCTCTTCGGGGGAGAATTGGCAGCGACTCCACAGCCGTAAAAATCGGTTCTGGCTTCATTAGCATCCCAACACCGCCGCCGTAGGGTTCATCATCCACCTTTCGGTGCTTGTCAGTGGTAAAGTCCCGTGGATTAACCAGATGCACTTCGGCAATCTGTTTAGCTAAGGCTTTACCCAGTAACCCAGAATTAAGAACAGAGTTAAAACAGTCAGGAAAAAGTGTAACTATATCAAAGCGCACAGTTATTCGTATTCAAGGACACTAATCTTAAATTTGGATGTCTAGCAAACACCGCCAAGCCAAGGTCGAGTCAAACTCCAGTTAAACTTTATCAATAGTATCTAAAACTACCAGGACTCCTGGATTTTAGATGGGATCAAAAGTTTTTCTAATTACTTAATTTATGTTTAAATGTTGTCACAAGTACATTTAAATTAATAATCATATCAAGTTAACAACTTCCAGGATGCATCGAGCCAGCCTCAGAAAAAAGCGTAGTCTTACCTGCTCGTCCCCAGCCCCAGAGGGGGAATCTAGCCCCCTAAAGACTATTTTGCCCTGCTGCAAGTGGACAGGTGAAAAACAAGGCCCTGGCTTTGAGGAATGGGAACAAACACGTTTAGACTGAGGCAACGCGAGCGTTAAGCGAGAATTCGGAGAGTGGCTGCCCAGTTTCAAAACTTCCACAAAGTGTCCTCTCAAAAGTTGCAAAGCGCAAAAATCATCAGCCAACTGATCCTTGTGAAATTCACCTGAAGTTGTTGACAGGAGAAACAAAATGCCGCAATTACAAGCTAAATCGCTAGAAATGAGGACACCCCAAGCAACTAAAACCGCCGTTCTGGTTATCGGAGGCGCAGAAGACAAAGTTCATGGGCGCGAAATCCTACGAACTTTTTTTGGACGTGCCGGTGCTAGTAAGGCTTATATTACAATTATTCCATCTGCCTCTCGCGAACCCGCCATCATTGGTGGTCGGTACATTCGCATTTTTGAAGAAATGGGTGCCCAAAAAGTAGAGATTTTAGACATCCGCGAACGAGAACAGTGTGAAGCCTCCCAAATCAAAGCATCCCTAGAAGCCTGTAGTGGGGTATTTTTGACAGGAGGAGATCAGCTGCGTCTCTGTGGTGTATTGGCAGATACGCCAGCAATGGAAATTATTCGACAGAGAGTGAGGGCGGGGCAACTGACCTTAGCAGGCACCAGTGCAGGAGCGGCAGTGATGGGGCATCACATGATTGCTGGCGGCGGGAGTGGAGAGTCGCCAAATCGTTCCCTAGTTGATATGGCAACGGGTTTGGGGTTTATCCCTGAAGTCATCGTTGACCAACATTTTCACAACCGGAATCGGATGGGGCGGCTGATTAGTGCGATCGCTGCTCACCCCGATCGCTTAGGTATTGGCATTGACGAAGATACTTGTGCAGTGTTTGAACGGGATGGTTGGTTACAAGTTATGGGTAAAGGCAGTGTCACCATTGTCGATCCCACTGAAGCCACCCACACCAACGAACCCCATGTTGGTGCTAATGAACCATTAACAATGCATAATTTACGTCTCCATATCCTCAGCTACGGCGATCGCTTCCACCTGTACCAGCGCACTGTATTGCCTGCTGTACACCGAATCTCCAGCTGACGGGATAGAGTATCTAAGGTTACACTGACGTAGACCACAAATTTTAGATTTTGGATTTTGGGAAAAGTTGTCAGGAGGGTTTCCCGACCTAGCAAACTTTTCAAAACGGATTTTAGATTAAAAGAGCTTTGCTTTTCGGCAGATACCGCCAGAAAGTTGGCGAAAACAATCTAAAAAACCTCAAGAACACGTTCTCAGCGTACTCCTACAGAGAAGCAAGCTAGCAAGAGCATCTCGTAGAGAAGCTATGACCCAGGCTTTACGCTACGCTATCGTAAATCTAAAATACTAGAGCTAAGTACCCTAATTGTCTCTTTTAATCCAAAATCATAAATCTAAAATCCCAAATCAGTTGGCCGCACATTTATTTCTTGTTGTAGAAAAATGATGAGAATACTATGTAAAAAGAAAAAACTGTTTGCAACGAACAGTTTAGCGGTCAATTACAGTAAGAAACTAGAATTTTGGTTCCGAATCTCCATCTACCTATTCCCATGAGAATCCTCAAGATCCAGACCTTACGCGGCCCAAACTATTGGAGCATTCGACGCCACAAGCTGATCGTCATGCGCCTCGATTTAGAAACCCTTGCCGAGTCGCCCTCGAATGAAATCCCTGGCTTTTATGAAGGACTAGTTGAGGCGCTGCCGAGTCTGGAGGGTCACTATTGTTCGCCCGGTTGTCGTGGTGGTTTTTTGATGCGAGTCAAAGAAGGCACTATGATCGGCCATATCGTAGAACACGTAGCCCTAGAACTCCAGGAATTAGCTGGTATGCATGTTGGCTTTGGTCGCACCCGCGAAACTGCCACACCCGGAATTTATCAAGTAGTAATCGAGTATCAGAATGAGGAAGCGGGACGCTACGCTGGAAGAGCCGCAGTGCGGCTATGCCAGAGTATCGTCGATCGAGGCCGTTATCCCAAAGCAGAACTAGAGCAAGATATTCAAGACCTGAAAGACTTCACCCGTGATGCTTCCTTGGGCCCTTCCACGGAAGCGATCGTTAAAGAAGCGGAAAAAAGAGGTATTCCCTGGATGTCTCTGGAAGCCCGCTTTTTGATTCAGCTAGGCTATGGCGTGAATCAGAAGCGGATGCAAGCCACAATGACGGACAACACCAGCATTCTCGGCGTAGAACTAGCTTGCGACAAAGAAGCCACTAAACGCATCCTCGCTGCGGCAGGTGCCCCAGTCCCCAGAGGTACAGTAATTAACTTCTTAGACGACCTAGAACAAGCCATTGAATATGTTGGCGGCTATCCAATCGTCCTTAAGCCAGTTGATGGCAATCATGGACGTGGGATCACCATTGACATCAGAACTTGGGAAGAAGCGGAAGCCGGATATGAAGCTGCTAGACAGGTATCTCGGTCAATTATCGTCGAAAGATATTACCTTGGGCGCGACCACAGGGTACTGGTGGTAAATGGCAAAGTAGTCGCAGTCGCCGAACGCGTTCCGGCTCACGTCATTGGCAATGGTCGATCAACCATCTCCGAATTGATTGAGGAAACAAACCTCGATCCAAATCGCGGCGAAGGACATGATAACGTTCTAACCAAGATTGAACTAGACCGCACCAGCTACCAACTCTTAGAAAGACAAGGCTATACCCTAAATAGCGTTCCACCCAAAGGAACCCTTTGTTATCTCAGGGCAACAGCCAACTTAAGTACAGGTGGTAGCGCCGTAGACCGTACCGACGAAATTCACCCAGAAAATCTGTGGTTAGCACAACGGGTAGTCAAGATTATCGGTTTGGATATCGCCGGACTTGATATTGTTACCACAGATATTAGCCGTCCTCTGCGAGAAGTAGATGGCGTAATTGTGGAAGTTAACGCTGCTCCCGGCTTTCGGATGCACGTCGCCCCTAGTGTGGGTATTCCCCGCAACGTCGCTGGCGCAGTCATGGATATGCTGTTTCCCAACGAGCAATCTAGCCAAATTCCCATCCTTAGCATTACTGGTACTAATGGCAAAACCACTACTACCCGACTACTAGCACATATTTATAAACAGACTGGAAAAGTAGTAGGTTATACAACTACCGACGGAACATATATCGGTGATTACTTGGTAGAAGCTGGCGACAACACAGGCCCTCAAAGCGCCCACGTCATCCTCCAAGATCCCACAGTGGAAGTAGCAGTGCTGGAAACGGCTCGCGGTGGCATTCTCCGCTCTGGATTGGGCTTTGAAGCCGCAAATGTGGGTGTGGTATTGAATGTAGCCTCAGACCACTTAGGAATAGGCGATATAGATACCATTGAGCAGTTAGCTAACCTCAAGAGCGTAGTAGCGGAAGCCGTATTCCCTGATGGCTATGCGGTACTCAATGCCGACGATCGCCGCGTCGCTGCCATGTCAGAAAAAACCAAGGCTAATATTGCTTACTTCACCATGAACCCCGACTCGGAATTGGTGCGGAAGCACATCCAAAAGGGTGGAGTAGCCGCAGTGTATGAAAGTGGCTATTTGTCAATTGTTAAAGGTGATTGGACACACCGCATAGAAAGAGCAGAAAATATACCTTTAACAATGGGCGGACGTGCGCCGTTTATGATTGCCAATGCTTTAGCCGCAAGTTTGGCAGCATTCGTACAAAATGTCACAATTGAGCAGATTCGGGCTGGTTTGAAGACCTTCCGAGCTTCAGTTAGTCAAACCCCAGGACGGATGAATTTATTTAATTTAGGCAACTACCACGCTTTGGTAGATTATGCCCACAACGCAGCCAGTTACGAAGCTGTAGGTGCTTTTGTGCGGAACTGGACTACAGGACAACGCATTGGCGTAATTGGCGGGCCAGGCGATCGCCGCGACGAAGACTTTGTGACTTTGGGCAAATTAGCAGCACAAACTTTTGACTACATCATCGTCAAAGAAGACGATGACACACGGGGACGCTTACGGGGTTCAGCTGCTGAGTTGATTATTCAAGGCATCAACGAAGTTAAGCCTGATAGCCGCTATGAATCAATTTTAGATGAAACCCAAGCGATTAATAAAGGCTTAGACATGGCTCCCGATAACAGCCTGGTGGTAATTTTACCAGAAAGTGTGACTAGGGCTATTAAGTTAATTAAGCTGCGTGGTTTAGCGAAAGAAGAGACACATCAACAAAATACTGGCACAACTGTTATCGATTCCCAAAATGGAATCGCCCCTTCTTCTGTAGTCAATACACTACTCTAGTTAAAAGTCAAGAGTCAAAAATCAAAATAACCCAATAATCACTAATTCGTAATTGTAATCAGTGGGAACTTGTATATTATCAATTACGAATTACGAATTACGAATTATTACGACTCTTGACTATTGTTTTTCTTGTTCTGGATTGGTTTCATCACTGGGGGTTTTCATCTCCTCCTTAAAGCCACGTAGGGTTTTGCCTAGTGCAGTGCCCAGTTCGGGAATTTTTTTAGGGCCAAAAATTAGAACAGCGACTATGGTAATTACAGCGATTTCTGGCCATCCTAGTCCAAACATAGACAGTTCCTCTCAATAATTTTTAATTAACTATTCTCCATAGCAATCCTAAATCATTCGTGAGAAGTCAAGTAGCTATGGCTTTTAATAATTTTTCCTAAATATTTAAGTCATCACAGTCGTTCGGCACGTTGGCATTCTTGTCGTAATTTTTGGTTATTTCTAGCATTTTTCCGACATCTGATTGATTGTTTGCAAGTCCTAATACTATTTTGACGCTGTTATTGTACATCTTTGCTAATTACAGCAGATTGCAACAGGCGTGAGGTACAGATGATTTTAAGGATACAGCAGTGCTGTGCCCCTACCTATGTACTTCATTTACGTGAAAAACGCTGTAATTTTGGGAATACTGAAATTTAGTACCATTAAAGGTGTATGAAAAATGGCAGATAATAAAGTCAGTGCAAAACTTTCCTCCGCAGACAGGGAAGCCGTGATGCAAGCTATTACTACTATTCGCGAAAAGTTACCGTTCTTGATTGATTTGACAACCGAGGAGCGTAAAGCTTTACCCAAGCTGGGGGATAAGAGTCGGGCGTTTGTGAGTAAGGCGTTGGAAATCGGTACACAAAACCCTGACTTCTTACCTCGTTCTTTTGACTTGAATGAAATGCGCCAAGATATCGAATTATTTGAAGCCCTGTATCCCATTTTGCTGTCATTGACGCAACTGCAAGAACTGGTGGATGATACATCTGTGGCTGTTGGTAGCGAAGCTTATGCGGCGGGGTTGATGGTATATAACTATGCGAAAGTCAGTGGTAAAGGCGCGGGTTTAGAGTCAATGATTGATGATTTAGGACGCAGATTTGCCCGGAAAGCTAAAAAAGTGCAACCACAAAGTTCATAAGGGACTTCCAACAAATAAATTATCCAATCTTGTGGGGTGGACATCTTGTCCGCCCTTGGCTATGGGTTATCGTGTCGCCCACCCCACAAGAAGTAATTGAGTATTTTTTTATTTGGAGTTCCCTAAGTCGAGAAATTAACTCAACGCTTCTACCTAAAAACCTAAAGCTTTGAGCTTCTGAGCTTGGGTGTTTCTGTTTCAAGTAAAAACTCTCTAGTCGGAAGCTTAATTTTTGCTGTTGTCAGTGAGAACGTTCTTGTTTCAAGTGAGAATGTTTTGGTTTTAAACGAGAACTTTCCGGCTTCAAGTGAGAATGTTCTGGTTTTAAACGAGAAGTTTTTGGTTTGAAGTGAGAATGTTCTGGTTTTAAACGAGAAATTTCCGGTTTGAAGTGAGAATGTTTTCGTTTGAAGTTAAAAAGTTTGTGTTTAGAACTAAACAGTTGTAGGTTAAAGAGCAATAGGGTTTGTAGGGCTTCTCGGTTGAGTGGAATATAGACCTAACCCCCAGCCCCTTCCCTACAAGGGAAGGGGAGTAAGATTCTCCAATTTCTTCAAGTTCAATCGCTTCTTCTGGAGTTAGTAAATCAGCTTTTTTGCGTTCTAAAAGTTCTTCCATCCGTGCTTGCAGTTCATCATTAAATTTGAATAGGTTAAATTTATTCAGCTTTTCTATTCTGATACTGCCAATCAAGGATGAAGGTCTAGCAATTACGGTTGTCATAGTCAGCGCGATACAATTTATGATATGTGTTTCTCTAAAGATATTGTATCAAGGAAAAATTCTATAAATATCTTTACGATGTGCGACTCTTAGCTATGTTGTACCTTGGATCGTAAGTAATTTTCATTGTCAGGCTGTTGTTTTTTCAACATTTGTCATGTTTTCACTAGTAACTGACAAACCTATTCTTTCAATAATTACTTGGCGGAGAGTTTCTTGTCCGCCAAATCGTTTGACAGCATCTAATATCTCGATACCAGCTAATTGTCCTTCTGCATCATAATCGGCGGCGATTCCTTCAGCTAAATGTTGCGTTGTTACAGTGGTTTCGCGGAAAGTGATACTGAGAGCATCAACTTCGGCATCATAGCTAATTTTCATAGGAATATCTCTGTTTAGAAGTAATAAGTGTAAACGGTTATAACTACAATTTCTGTGGCTTTTTCCATGAATATCGGGCGGATTCGTTTTGTAGCATAAACCTTACCATTCCATTCTTGACCGAAGGTAAAGTCTTTGTGGCATTGTAAACGATTTTCTTCAGCTTCTTCCCAGGAACTACTGCAAAATCGTCGGTCTCAGATCCCCGACTTCTTCAAGAAGTCGGGGATCTTTTTGTTCACGAATGATTTAGGATTACTATAGTAACAACTTAATTTCGGCAGATTCTCCTAATGCTTCATTGACTACGATTAATTTACCCTGTTCATCAGCACCTAATTGCTGGTTAGCATTGAGCAATTCAATTCCATAAATTGTGCCATCAGGAGCAATATCTACATTCATTTCTTGGCTGACTTGAATTGTTTCTACTTGTGCAGTTTTTTCTTGGAGATAGATATAAGCTATGTTGTATCTTGGGTCGTAGGTAATTTTCATGGAATTTTTCTCTTTAAAAGTATTTGACGATGACTGTAATAACTAACCAGTCTTCTTCCTCTTGAACAGCTATTGCCTCAATTTTTTTAGTAGTATAAAACTTGCCATTCCATTCAGCATTGAAGGGAAAGTTACACCTAAATCCAGTTCTACCAAATTGAGCCAGAAAGGTAACACCATTTTCGACTGTGGCAATAACTTCTACTTCTGTTGCTCCACGTTCATTTAATCGTGCTTGTGCATGGGGATGCAACCTGACGTTCATATATTGTTTAATCCTAACTCCCACAAATTATCCATTTTAATGGACTTGCGTTATTAAACCGGAAATAAATTTCTAGGCAGTGTATGTTAACAACGAAATACCTTGTCAAGTCCTAATACTATTTTGACGCTGTTATTGCACAACTAGCTGCGTCGCCAAATTTTGATATTTCCGCTAATATCTCCAGCAGCAAGACAACTTCTATCGGGAGTAAAGGCGACGGAAATAACTGAGTCAAAATGACTGAGGGTGCAAATTTCTTTACCTGTTGCCACTTCCCACAGTTTGATAGTCTTGTCCAAACTACCACTAGCCAGGATTTGCCCATCTCTACTGATGGCTACAGAAGTAACCCTACCGGAATGACCACTCAGGGTGCAAATTTCTCTGCCTGTTGCCACATTCCACAGTTTGATAGTCTTGTCCCAACTACCACTAGCCAACATTTGCCCATCACTACTGACGGCGACGGAAGTAACCCAGTTGGAATGACCACTCAGGGTGCTTTCTCTTCCTGTTGCCACATTCCACAGTTTGATAGTGCCCCAACTACCACTAGCCAACATTTGCCCATCACTACTGATGGCGACGGAAGTAACCCATTTGGAATGACCACTCAGGGTGCAAATTTCTCTTCCTGTAGTCACTGACCACAGTTTGATAGTGCCCCAACTACCACTAGCCAACATTTGCCCATCACTACTGATGGCGACGGAATTAACCGAGTTGGAATGACCACTCAGGGTGCGAATTTCTGAGCCTGTTGCCACATTCCACAGTTTGATAGTCTTGTCCCAACTACCACTAGCCAACATTTGCCCATCACTACTGATGGCTATGGAACTAACCGATTCGGCATGACCACTCAGGGTGCAAATTTCTCTACCTGTTGCCACATTCCACAGTTTGATAGTCTTGTCTCTACCACCACTAGCCAACATTTGCCCATCACTACTGATGGCGACGGAATTAACCGATTCGGCATGACCACTCAGGGTGCAAATTTCTCTTCCTGTTGCCACATTCCACAGTTTGATAGTCTTGTCATAACTACCACTAGCCAACATTTGCCCATCACTACTGATGGCGACGGAAGTAACCCATTTGGAATGACCACTCAGGGTGCAAATTTCTCTTCCTGTAGTCACTGACCACAGTTTGATAGTGCCCCAACTACCACTAGCCAACATTTGCCCATCACTACTGATGGCGACGGAAGTAACCCATTTGGAATGACCACTCAGGGTGCGAATTTCTGAGCCTGTTGCCACATTCCACAGTTTGATAGTCTTGTCCCAACTACCACTAGCCAACATTTGCCCATCACTACTGATGGCGACGGAAGTAACCCATTTGGAATGACCACTCAGGGTGCGAATTTCTCTCCCTGTTGCCACATTCCACAGTTTGATAGTGTTGTCCGAACTACCACTAGCCAACATTTGCCCATCACTACTGATGGCGACGGAATTAACCGATTCGGCATGACCACTCAGGGTGCAAATTTCTGAGCCTGTTGCCACATTCCACAGTTTGATAGTGTTGTCCGAACTACCACTAGCCAACATTTGCCTATCACTACTGATGGCTACGGAATTAACTGAATTGGAATGACCCGTGAGGGTGCGAATTTCTCTCCCTGTTGCCACATTCCACAGTTTGATAGTGTTGTCCGAACTACCACTAGCCAACATTTGCCCATCACTACTGATGGCGATGGAATTAACCGAGATGGAATGACCACTCAGGGTGCGGAGAAGTTGACCTGTAGTTGATGAAAACAAGTGAATAACTTTACCTGCCGCACTTGCTAAAATATCTCCCTTGGGGCTAAGGGCTATTTCTCCAGAAATCCCCGGAATATTATGGACGCATTCCCAAGATGGGGGTGTGTAAGATGAAGATGCTACTGGTTGTGTTGGTGCTACTATTGCCGCATCCAACAAATGTAACCACTCCTGCACTGACTGGGGACGCAACTTGTAATCTAGCGCCATCCCCCTCATAATCGCCTCATTCACCCTGTCGCTAATAGTAGGATTTAAATATTGGGGTTGTTTCAGGTTATAGTTGTACTTTCTTTCAAATGCTGACCTAGCTGCTTGTCCAGTCACCAAAGCATACAGGGTTGCTGCTAAGGCATAAACATCAATATATTCTCCGCGTTCTGCATTAGATAAAGACTGCTCTGGTGGCGCATAACCAGGAGTCTGACTCTCTGTATGGCGTTGAACTGTACCAGGAATAAATTGTCTAGCAATGCCAAAGTCAATAAGTACGGCTTCTTGCCTACTTGCACGTATCATAATATTGTCTGGCTTGATATCTCGATGCAGCAAACCTTTAGAGTGAACTAGTATCAAAGCGTCGCCAATTTGCCGAATATATTGCAGTGCTTCTGCTTCTGGTAATGCTCCTTTTTTGTCTATTCCCTGAGCTAAATTTTCACCCTCAATGTATTCCATCACCATACAGGGTAAGTCACCCTCATCAAAGATATTTTCTATTTCTACAATGTGAGGATGGCGACATAACGCCAGGAGCGATGCTTCTTGCTTGAAGTCTTGCTTGAGTTTAGCTTGTTGCTTTTTCCAATTAAAATATTTTATCCAATTAAAATACTTTTCTCTGGTAGGAAAATTTCGTATTTCTTGGCGCAAGGTTTTAATTACGCGAAGTTGACCCCGTTCATTTTTAGCGAGATAAGTTATACCAACTCCACCCTCGCCCAATTTTCTCTCGATTATGTAGCGCCTACCAAACAATTCCTGCCCTGGATTCCACGCCATTGGTCAAAACCGTAGTTTTACTGATATTTATTTTGGCACACCATAAATATCAGTTTTTGGCATCTTTACTCAGCTTTGCTCATAGGCTGTTAAGAATTCATCCCGCGAGATACTTACTTGAGTACAAATTGATCTTAATGTCCCTGATTTAATTTGAGATTGCTTAGGCATTACTAATAGTGTCTGCGATCCATCTTCATTTTCTCGCACCATGACAATATGTTCACGTTCCCGAACAATGCAAAAACCCAGCAACTCAAATGCTTTTATAACTTTCTTCTTCGGAGCATTGACAGGAAACTTCGGCATTAAATAGCTACCTCTGCCTCTGTCAAAAAAGCTTCGATTACTGGTGATTCATCTTCGAGTATTTCTTTGCCAAATATCTCAATGTAGCAGCGAATAGCTGACTTGACATCGGCTAAGGCTTCTTCATAAGTGTCACCTTGACCAACTATAGCCCCTTTAATACCAAGAGGATAGGCAACATAACCGTCAGAATGTTTTTCGACAATAATTTTGATTTGTTTCATCGCTAGCGCGTTTGGCAACGGAGATTTTAGGCGATTCTGATGGAGCCTACAATAAACAGTATATTCAATCGTAATCAACCTATAGCGATCGCAGTTGTTAAACCTTCATCTTGTCTAACAACTGGTATTCAGCCCTACTTAACCCTGTTTTGTCACTCTGGCAGTAGTATAATAACGTAAAAACGCTAGAACCAAGATACAGAGCATGGTACAGCCTCGTCCAGCCGCACCAACAGTCAAATTCGTGGACGAATATTGTCAATGGTATAAAAGCCTGTTTCCAGATGTTAGGAGCTTCGAGGCTTTTAAGTACCTTCATGTAGGGTGTATTTCTGAACTAAAACGGAAAACCCTACCAGAAATAGCAAAAATTGTAGGATTGGATAACCAGCAAGGTTTGCATCATTTTTTAACTACATCACCGTGGGATATAGAGAAGTTAAGAGCTTTGCGACTAGAGCTAATTTTACAAGTTCTAAAAGGTAAACCAATCATTCTGATTATTGATGAGACAGGAGATAAAAAAAAAGGGAATAATACAGATTATGTGAAACGGCAGTATATAGGAAATTTTGGGAAAGTAGAGAACGGAATTGTGGCAGTAACAGCGTATGGTGTGTTCTGCGGGATGACTTTTCCACTACTGTTTGAAGTATATAAGCCTCGTGAAAGGTTAAAGCCAGGGGATAAGTATCGCACTAAACCTGAAATAGCGGCAATACTGATGAGAAAGCTAGAATCAATGGGTTTTAACTTTAACTTAGTACTGGCAGATAGTTTATATGGTGAAAGTGGTAAGAACTTCATAGCTGTATTAGATGAATTCAAGAAAAACTATATAGTAGCAATTCGCTCAAACCATTCTGTAAAGCTACCTCCAAGACAATACACTCAATATTTGAAGTGGCATAAGTTTAAACGAGTATTTTCTGATCTGAGTAGTGAAAATAGGTTTATCAGAGAAATAATTTATGGTAAACGTAGCGAAAATAGGTACTGGCAGATTACTACAGATCGAGAGAAATTACCTGGTAACACTACTTGGTATGTGATGAGCAAATACCCAGACCTTACACCAAGAGATGTGGGAAACTTTTATGGTTTAAGAACTTGGGTTGAATATGGCTTGAAGCAAAGTAAAAATGAATTAGGTTGGGCTGATTACCGTTTGACTCACTATCAAGATATTGAACGATGGTGGGAGATTGTTTGTAGTAGCTACTTGATGGTTAGTCTACACTCTGAACAAATGCAGCCTTCTCCAGCAAAGTCTCCATCAAAATTGGCTGATCACCCCCGGTGGGATGATGGTAAAGGTTGGAAGAATATTCTTAACAATCTCCGTTTAATAATTCAACCTTTTACTTTATTCAACCTGATATACCCCTGGTTGACAGTTTTTCCTATTCCTCAACTAGATTTGGGGTTTTCTAAACTTCAATCTATTATTTATAACCTCACCAGTTCAATTTTTATTTTCATGAATCACCCTGATTTGTACTTTTCCTCTGCCTAGAGTGACAAAACAGGGTTAATCATTTGTGAGAAACAAGATCCCCGACTTCTTAAAGAAGTCGGGGATCTGTGGCTTTCAATCACACCTCTGGTTCAATTCCCGCCGCCCGCAATTGTGCTGCTAGTCGTTCAGCACGTTGGCGTTCTTGTCCGGCTAATTCTGTTCCCCAAGGTAAAAGGTTTCCTTGTTCATCCCACCATCGTAACCACTTTCCTATGCGGTTTTCACGATTTCCTTCCCGCACCCCAAGGTAAAGATTCATTTCCGGTATCCAGTAACGTTGATTTTCATCAGGCTCTTGCAAAATGTACTGTTCTGTATTTTGTAAACGATACATCTCGAAACTATCGCTATCTGGCTCAAAGATAATGTAGTTTGGTACTTTTAAGATGCGCTCGTAGAAAAACCATTTTCCTGGGGGATATGTCGCTTTGATAGAATATTCTGTCTCCTGTGTATCGGAAATAAATTCCATCACAATTACGGGAATATCACCCTGTAATTGAGGTGTGTAACTGCGTGTTACTTCTTCTCTACTAACATTAATTTTGGCAATGAAAGCCCAATCAGGCGCTTTAATGACCATTTTGTTGTTCAGAGTAGCACAGATGCCGTAATTAGTGGTTGTTAGGGCGTTAGCTGAAATTTTTCCGGCTAATTGTAGGCTTTCTGTGAGTGCAGCAGCTAAGGCTGGTTGGTTGATGTTGTCTACTGGATCGTCTGGGAGTTTGTAATCATCGGGTAGTTTTTCCCAAGTGATTTGGTAGTCTTGGGTGAGAGCTGTCATTGTGGGTTGTCCTTTGGGGTGGTAAATATTACAAGAAATAAATTACGAACCACAGAGACGCGGAGAAGCCAGTGCGTTGCGGGGGTTCCCCCCGTTGTAGCACCTGGCGCAACACAGAGAGAGGAGAAATGGAGTTTTAGATCCTCTCAACCCTGTTTAAAAAGGAGGCTATGTAGTTATTCATCTTCGTCGGGTTCTAAATCGTCGGCTGTTAATTCTTGATGGGGGATGGCGGCGATAATGGCATCTATTACTTTAGATACTGGTAATATCTCAATATTCAAGTCGGGGAATTTTGTCCCTTTTGGCACGATCGCTCTTTTAAATCCCAATTTAGCAGCTTCTTTTAACCGCAGTTCCATTTGGGAAACCGATCGCACTTGTCCACCTAATCCAACTTCACCGATTAGTACTGTACCGGGATCGACGATGCGATCGCGGAAACTGGCTACAATTGCGATCGCTATTCCCAAATCTACTGCTGGTTCTTCCACATTCAACCCACCCGCAGATGCAACGTAAGAATCTAACTTTGACATGGGAATTCCCACCCGTTTTTCTAAGACGGCAAGAATTTGCACTAAGCGGTTATAATCTACGCCAGTCCCAGCCCGACGGGGTGACGGGTAGCTGGTGGGACTTACCAAAGCTTGCAATTCCACAACTATGGGGCGAGTTCCTTCGCAAGCAACGACAATTGCTGTACCGGGAGCGGGATCGTCACGGTTGCCTAAAAATAGCTCTGAGGGATTGGAAACTTCTCGCAGTCCCTCAGCCACCATTTCAAAGATGCCGATTTCGTGAGTTGCGCCGAAGCGGTTTTTCACTGTCCGTAATAACCGATGGGAGGCAAAGCGATCGCCTTCAAAATACAATACTGTATCTACTAAATGTTCTAAAACTTTTGGCCCTGCGATCGCCCCTTCTTTGGTGACGTGTCCTACAATCAGCATAGTGACATCTTCATGTTTCGCCACCTTCATTAATGCTGCTGTACATTCCCGCACCTGAGCCACCGAACCTGGTGCAGAAGTCAGCGCCGGAAAAAATACCGTTTGGATACTATCAATCACCGCCACGTTTGGTTTTAGAGAATCTATTTCTCGTAAAATTTCTTCTAAATCTGTTTCTGGCAGTACATATAAATCTGCACCGATACTGTCAGGGTCTATGGGTAGTGTAGGATCTATTACTACTTTTACCTCCTCTTCATTCACTACACTTAGGGGTTTTGATACTCCCAGACGAGAAGCTCGTAATTTTACCTGCTGTCCCGATTCTTCGCCAGTTACGTACAGGATGCGATATTTCTGTGCTAATTGATTTGAGACTTGTAACAATAAAGTTGATTTCCCAATCCCTGGATCGCCACCAATCAGCACCATAGAACCGGGGACAACTCCACCACCAAGCACTCGATCCAATTCTCCATAACCAGACTCCCAACGAGCAATTTGGCGATCGGTAATTTGGTCAAATGTTAAAGAGGCTCGCGCTTTAGCTGGTTTAGAGTGGGATTTGCCATTATTTTGAGCTGATTGCCAACTACTCACTCCCCCTCGACTGGGTACATCTACTGAAGACTGAATACTAATCTGTTCTTCTAGAGAATTATATGTGCCGCAAGCTGGACACTTACCAAACCACTGGGGCGATTCTGCTCCACATTCGTTACAAGTGAAAAAGGTTTTTGGCTTTGCCATTATTAATTCTTATTAAATATTCTTAATATTTACTTAATTCTTGGGAAAAACTAAAAACCAATAATAGTAGTATTTAGAGCTTTTTCCAAATCAATTCATGGAATGATATCTTAATATTATGGTATTAAAAATTAATCATGTAAATTTTTAGTTAAGGAGCCTAGAGAAACTTGGAAAGCCATAAAGAAAAAATCTTGGTGGTAGACGACGAAGCCAGCATTCGCCGGATTTTGGAAACGCGCCTTTCCATGATTGGCTACGATGTAGTGACTGCTGGGGATGGGGAAGAAGCTTTAGAAACTTTTCGCAAAACTGATCCCGATCTGGTAGTTTTGGATGTGATGATGCCAAAGCTAGACGGCTATGGTGTATGTCAAGAATTACGAAAAGAATCAGATGTACCCATTATTATGCTAACAGCCTTGGGTGATGTCGCCGATCGCATCACCGGATTAGAATTGGGTGCTGATGACTATGTAGTTAAACCATTTTCCCCCAAGGAGCTAGAAGCCCGGATTCGCTCAGTGCTGCGGCGGGTAGATAAAAACGGTGCTTCTGGTATTCCCAGTTCTGGGGTAATCCATGTCGCTAATATTAAAATCGATACGAATAAGCGACAAGTCTACAAAGGCGATGAGCGAATTAGATTGACAGGTATGGAGTTCAGCTTGTTAGAGTTGCTAGTTAGTCGCTCTGGTGAAGCTTTTTCCCGTTCGGAAATTTTGCAAGAAGTTTGGGGTTACACACCAGAACGTCATGTAGATACCCGTGTAGTAGATGTGCATATATCACGTTTACGGGCAAAGTTAGAAGATGATCCTAGCAACCCAGAATTGATTTTGACAGCACGGGGTACTGGTTATCTTTTCCAGCGAATTATTGAACCAGGGGAGGAGTGAGGAGATGAGGTAGGGGAGCGGGGGCAGGGGAGCAGGGGGCAGGGGGAGCAGGGGAAGCAGGGGAGGCAGGGGGAGAAGAACTATTAATTATTGTCTAATGTCTAATGTCTAATGCCCAATTCCCAATGACTAAACCTGATCCTAATCGAGTTTTGCGGCGTCTACCTATTGTTGTGGGTGGGCTAGGCGCTTTACTTTTATTGATTAACCGTTTATTGACACCGGAACTAACCCAGTCGCAATCACGTGGTGATGTCGTCGGCGTGGTTTTGAGTGCGGTGTTAATTTTAACGGGTTTAATTTGGCAGCAAGTTCAGCCGCGATCGCCTGATATTGTAGAACTAATTGGAGAAGAAGGGTTTTTTCTCGCACCAGATTTACCGGAAGTAGTGAAAACAGAACTAGCCTGGGCATCTCACTTATTGTTGACTAATACAGTAACGCGATCGCTAGTCGTTTATTATCAAGGTAAAGTTTTGTTGCGTCGCGGGATTTTGGGTACTAAATCTGAAGTTGTACCGGGAGTAATCTTAAAACAGGTACTCGAAAAACAAAAACCGATTTATCTAGTTGCCCTAAAAATATATCCCGGTAGAGTTGAATTTGATTATTTACCAGAGAATACTCAAGGTGTAATTTGTCAACCTATTGGCAACCAAGGGGCGCTAATTTTAGGAGCGAATGCTCCTCGCAGTTACACCAAACAAGATGAAAATTGGATTGCGGGAATTGCTGATAAATTAGCCGTTACTCTTAGTAGGTAGACATAATTAAACATAAAATAAAATCCTAGTTTGTAGTGAGCGATTCATCGCTCACTACAAACTAGGATTATCAGGACTAAAGTCCCGACTACGAACTTTAATTTATTTGTGCCTAGCTACTTAAGCGTCACAAGCGCATTTTGGATTTCATCTCAAAGACGCTCGTGGACTCGCTTAAGGCGAAGCCATACCGTAGGCTTTACGCTACGCTATTGGGCAATCTAAAATCTAAAATTATTTCACCAAGAAGTCAAAAAATTCCACCCTTCTTTTTCTTCTGGTGTCTTTTCTTCTTTTGCTTCCGGTTCTTCTGGTGTATTTAAATTTGTCTGTTGAATTAAATTATCATAAGCTCCAGAATCAACCCATTTTAATAATTCGCCAGCGCGCATAACTACCCAAGAAAGCCCAGATTCTGTATAGCTTAGTATTTTGGTGACTTTATCCACACTATCAAAGTTATTGGCTGCAAACTCACGGGCTTGGATAAGGAAATCTTCAATTACAGCAGTAGTCAAATACTCATCTGGCAAACCGGCAAGTTTCATCAGTGTAGTCGTTGCTACGTTAATATCTTGACAAGCAAGCATTGCAGCCCGATCAGCAGTGAACCTAGCCATCATCCGCCAATTATATAAACCCAATTCCATACCACCAGCTAGCAAACCACCTACCCCCAACGTGGTACTGCTCAACAAATTTTTTAAAGTTGGCATCACAATTGCCATTTGATGATAAACCATGTGTTGACTCTTGATGCGAGCAATTTCGTGTCCAAAAACATAAAGCAACTCATCCGCGTCAAGCCACTCCATTGCATCTAAATTGATACCTACAAGGGGCTTCTCCACTCCAACAATATAGGTTTCAATGTGGCCTGTACCTCGAAACAGATATAGTTCAGGAAGTGGAGTAACATCAAGAATTTGGCAGGTTTCTACAAATGCTTCATGCAATTGAGGAAAATTACGGGACGAAATTCTGATTTCACTACCAAGGCTTTGCAGCCTGAGTAAGCGATCGATACCGTATTCGTTAACTTTCTTCAGTAGCAAGGAAACACCAGGCATATTTTGCACAGAAGCCAAGGCTTTGCGATCGAAAGGGTGTTCGTAGGCTTCTGAACTCAGTCCAGTTAAAATTTTTCTCGTCATGGGTTTTGAGCTTTATTTTGGAGTGTTTGGCAAGTTCAGTTAGTACGAAAGGCTTGTGCTTTCAGTGCGCCTATGGCTAAGGGTATGTTCCTACAACCCACAATTACCAAGATGAGCCAAGAGCGATCGCAGAGAAATTTTAGCATTTTGCCCAGATAAAATATAAAGTAGGGGCGCACAAATGTGTGTACCTACTCGGAAATTTAGAAATTTATCTATGCAAATTATTTATTGGCTATTAATTGCCGTAATGGTTGTGGGTATCATTGGTGCTGTAGTTCCAGCCATTCCTGGTAGCAGCTTAATTTTAATTGCAATTATCGTCTGGGGAATCGTTAGTAGTTCCTTCGCAGCTATCAAGATTCCTCTAATTGTGACAATTATAGTTTTACTGCTCAGTGTCGGAGTAGATTTTTTAGCTAGCTATGTGGGAGCAAGGCAAGCTGGAGCAAGTAAGTGGGGGCAAATTGGTGCAATTGTCGGTTTGGTGCTGGGATTTTTGGGATTATTGCCAACATTGCCTTTTGGGGGGCCACTGTTAGGAATTTTACTAGGCCCGCTTTTAGGGGCAATTATTGGTGAGTATATTTATCGACGTGAATTAGGGTTGGCGGTTAAAGCAGGTATAGGAATTGTAGTCGGCTCTTTGGTGGGAAATTTGATTCAAGGGTTGTTAGCGATCGCCGCAGTTGTAGTTTTCGTTGTAACAACTTGGCCACAGGTATTTGCCTCTTAACATTTGAAAGGTTTAACACCATTTATCAAGAAAGGCAGAGGGCAGGAGGAAGAAGGCAGAAGGGAATACTGCCTCCTCCCTCTGCCTGTGACCGAACCGAACTTGGGTATAAAACCCCACCGTCTATACGGTGCTTACAATTGGTTGGGGTCTGAATCCCCAACGAAAAAGTTCCTTCTGCCCTCTGCCTTCTGCCTTCTGCCTTCTTCAATTGTGAAGCTGCATATAATTCACCCCCCGATGCCTTGGCTACGGTGTACACACAAGTCTTATAACCCTAGCCCCACAACGTTTTGATCCCCCCTAACCCCCCTTAAAAAAGGGGGAAAAGAATCAAAGTCCCCCAATTTATCGGGGGATTTAGGGGGATCAAGCCACATTTTGCACTTAGCACAAAGATGTGTGTACACCGTAGGATGCCTTGGGGGGACTACAGGGGGGTATTATTTGTGCATCTTCATACAGAATTGGTATAACACCTTTGAGAATCACAATAATAGCTATAGGAATACGGCGTTGCTAATTGCGGTATGAAAACGATTGTGTATTGCAGTGAAAAATCCTTGTAGAGACGTAAAAATTTTACGTCTCTACATTCAAGTTCATACCTCGATTTAGCAACGCCAGGAATACTTGATTTGTGAGAATTGTAACGCCCAGATCCCCAACTCCATAAAAGTTGTTGGGGATATTGTTGATCAGAAATGATTCAGGATTGCTATAAATAGATTGCTTACTATATTTATCTAAAAAATGGTTGAGTAATCCTTACAAATAAAAAGTAATAATTGTGTTTTATCTACTGAAATTAACCTGATTAAATCCAAAACTATTGCCCACAATTTCAACCTTATTAAATGACAAATATACGAAGACTATATATACAAGAAATTAAAATTTTATGAATACTACTCAGTAATTAAAGATGTAATGAAGACCACTAAGTAAATATTGCATACTCAGAATCTATGTGATTTTATGGAAATAAGAAATACGTCACGTAAGTGCCGCTTTCACTGACAGTATTTTAAATAAATTACTGATAGTACAAGTCAAACAAATAATTGTTACCGTCAAAGTTATTATTAGGATTCTCAAATGATCGTGATTAGTTTAAAATCTAAATTACTAAACGCTACTCTAGCTGCTACTGCTGCACTTCCCTTAGTTGCTGCTGGGTTATTTACATCTGCTGGTTCTGCTCAAGCTGCTGCACTTACAGGTGAGTTCAGTTTTAACGGTGGTCTAACTCAGAATCCATTTGCTAGCAGTTTAGTAACATTGAAAAAAGATTCACTAACCTTTACTCCAGATAGCGTTATCGCAGATTCCAATGGAGTAAAGAGTACCCCAGTTGCTATTGCCGCTCAGACAGGAAGTTTCTTAGATTTCAATTCAGCAAGTATACGTGATATCATCTCATTCGCAAGCGATACTGTGCAAAACCCATTTCTAGACCTTGGTAATCTTACTCTTCCCGGTATAGTTCTGAATGGCGAAAATACAACTTCTCTAGCGGATGGCAGTAATATCTTTACGTTGACATCTTCTGATTACAAAATAACTCAGACTGGCGCAAACATTACTATAGCAGTTGATTTGTGGGGATACTTTACCAGCGCGACTGGTGAGATAACTCAAGGAGCAGGAAGCTTATCTTTCCAAAGAAATAATACTACTGTTGCTGATGCAGATGCAATTCTCAATACTACTGGTGGTTCACTGGCTAATTTGACCTTTTCTGGTTCTACCTTCACCACTTCTGTTCCTGAACCAGCTGCATTACTAGGCTTGGGTGCAGTAGGTGCTGTAATGGCGATGTCTCGCCGCCGTAAAAGTGTTGTTTAGTATGGAACAAGTGACTTTTAGAAACTGAAAGTCACTCGAATTTATCTATTCGATCTGGCTGGAATGCAAAATTTTACCAACCAGATCGATTTTTTTATCCTGTTATACTGATTGCAAAGAATTTTTAGCTTCAGTTGCGATCGCTTCTACTTCATCATCAGCCAGAGTTTCTAATATAGATTTGGCTTCTGCATTACCCAAACGAGCTAAGGCTTGTACAAGTCTGTAACGAATTTGCCAATCTGGATTAGTAGCATAGGGAGCTAACAGGGGAACTGCTTGTAAATCTCCCAATTCACCCAAAGAACTAATAGCAGCAGTTTGTACTAATTCGGTTTCTGATGAGAGTGCCTCTTTGAGCAATTCAAAGGCTCGTGGATCGCCTAACTCTCCTAATGTGGCAATGATACTAAATTGTATTAGCCATTCACTGGTTGTATAATAAAGCTGCTGCAAATCTTCAAAAGCTTCACGTAGCTTTAGCGCACCCAAACAGTCTGCTGCTGCTGCTTGGACATCTACTTCAGAGTCATGAAGCAAGCGATCGCGCAAGATATCTAAGGATAATTGTAAATCTTGGGTTCCCAGTGTATCCATTTGACTCACAGCTGAGTAACGGACACGGGAATTGCGATCGCTAATGGCAGTTTGAATCAATTTAAAGCCAACCGCAGGTTCCAGTTGGCGGATTTGATTTACTGCACGTAAGCGATCGCCTAAATCCTCAGAACTTAGCAATTGCTTAACAGACTCCGAAGTAATACTCATTTAGTTATCCTTGATTTTCAAAGGTTTAAAAAAGACAGACGCGATTAATCTTGACTTGCTGCCATTGCCCGAATAATATCACCACGAGTCAGGATACCAATTACTTGATCTGTGCCATCAAGTACTGGCAAGCGATGAACGCTGCGATCGTGCATGATTGTAGCGGCTTCTTTTAGAGTTTTATCAGGGGAAATAGCGATCGGGTTTTTACTCATCACCTCCCCAACGGTTTGCCCAAGTGCTTTGTGCAAGTCTCGGTCATAAGTAGCAGGATTTTTTAAATAGATAACGCTATCAAGAAACATAATGTACGCAGGTGGAGTAACACCAGTTTCTTGCCACATCAAATCAGTTTCTGAGATAATGCCCACCAATTTCCCAACATTATCCACAACAGGTAGTCCGCTGATGTGGCGTTCTGCAAGAATTTGGATAGCTTCCTTCAGTGGAGTTTCCGCGTGAACGACAATAGGATCGCGGCTCATCACATCGGCAACAATTTTAGGCATTTATTTGCTTGACACCCTTAATCAAAGTCTCTGCGCCTATTGTAGAAAATTGCGGGACTCTACCTGATGCAATTAATAGATTGTTACGGTAGTGGGAATTGGGAATTGGGAATTGGGCACTTATACTAAGCGAATGCGAACAGCGTCTTGTAGATGTAGAGAAGCCGAAGTCTTAGGCATTCATTGGGCAATTCACTATTAAAAACTCTTTCCTATTCCCAATGTCCCATGCCCTATTCCCTATTCGCTTTTAAAGCAGCAATAATTTGAGTATTTGCTTTAGGAAAAGTAAACTGCTCTAGTTCTTCCAAAGTTACCCAGCGAATTTCATCAGATTCCAAAGGTTGGGGAACACCTCTAATATGGCGGCAGTGATGTACTGTGAGGGTAACGCGCAAATTTGTATAGGTGTGGTCAATAGTAATTAGATGCTCTCCCACTTCAATTTCTATTGCCAGTTCTTCGGAAATTTCTCGTTGAATACACTCGCTGATAGTTTCACCAGGTTCAATTTTACCGCCAGGAAATTCCCATAAACCACCCATTGCTCCTTCTGGACGACGGCGATCGATTAAAATTTGCTTTTGGTCATTCCAAATTACTGCAACACCAATGATTTTATGAGGCGAGAAAGAACTGGTTTCACTCATAATTGATTGATAAGAGGGGGAGATGATTAACAACAAAACTCGGCAGAATAGTTTTAACTCTGCCGAGTTTTGATTCTTGAAATTCCAACCTTAATGCGTCACTATTTTGGATATCTTAAAAAAGTTTAGCTGATATACGTTTGGGAATTAGAGGCAAAGATTTCGCAGAGGCTTATTTTTAATTCCTCTAGCCATGACTGTGGCTAGCAATTAGTCCAACAACAATATAGAATTTGCTAAATTTTATATTTCTAGTCAACTTCTTCTAGTCAACTTCGGTATTGTTGGTTTCAGTGCCTTGTAGGGCGAGTTCAAAATTCATTCTCTGTTCAGCATTACGCAAGAAATAACCACTGATCATAGCAGAAGCCAGAAGCCGACCTAGACTTTCCCGACTGGTGCTTACGGTAATGCCAAAGTGTTCTGAAGGTAGATTACCCAATAGTCCTGTAATATTTCGTTCCATCACCTGAAAGACTTCGGCAGATGTAGGTTTAGATAGCTGGGTAACTGTCTCTGGACTCAAAGATTTAACGTACTGCCATAGTAAATCGTTAGTTTCTGATTCGCTATTGAAAAATTCTGAGACACGATTGGATGGGTTACTCATTATTTAGCTCCTTAACTACCACTCTTGGCTGCGGTGCTTGTGATTTGAATATTAAATGCCTGTTTTGGACTTGACTTAGCTAGCTATTTCGTCTTCCTGTCAACTAATGTAACAGTCTTGCTTTCTGGTGGAAGTAGGTGTAACCGTACTAAAGTCAGCGTATTTTCTCACCCTAACAAATAAAGTAAAGAGTGAGAAGTTAATTAAAAACTCCTCATACCGTTTCTTTGTGAAGCTGGATATATTTACCCCCCGATGTGTTGGGGAGACTTATTATGTGCATCTTTATAAAGAACTGGTATCACTCCTAATTCCTGCACAGACGCGATTAATCGCGTCTGTACTCCTAACTTGCCAAATATTCATCCATATTGGCTTTAGACTTACGGAGTTTAGTTAAAGCTTCCCGCTCAATTTGCCGGACTCGTTCGCGGCTGATGTTCAGTATTTCACCGATTTTAGCCAGCGTCAGCGCTTGCCCATCAGTTAAGCCAAAACGTAGCGTGATTACTTCCCTTTGTTGTGGCGTTAGATCGCCCATCAGCCGATCTAAGTCATAAGATAGGGAAGATTGCATGACGAACTCTTCTGGAGATGCTCCTGGATCTTCCAGCATTTCTCCGAGTTCGGTATCATAATTATCACCCAATCGCAAATCTAAAGATAGGGGCAAACGCGCCTTTTCTAGATATTCTCTTACTTGTTTGGGAGTCAATTCTAATTCTTCAGCTAGCTCACCAGCTGTCGGAGCGCGTCCCAATTTTTGAGACAATTGGCGCTGTGCCTTTTTAATTTTATTTAATTTTTCAGTAATATGGATGGGCAGCCGAATGGTGCGGGCTTTTTCGGCTATAGCACGGGTGATGGCTTGCCGAATCCACCAATAGGCGTAGGTAGAAAATCTATACCCTTTGGTAGGGTCAAACTTTTCTACGCCGCGTTGCATACCAATACTACCTTCTTGGATCAAGTCCAGTAAATCGACGTTGCGCTTGATGTACTTTTTGGCAACGGAGACCACCAACCGTAAATTAGCTTCTACCATTTTACGTTTAGCAATCTCACCATCAGCGATCGCTTCGTTTAATTCTCCTGGTTCTAAGTTTGTCGCTTTGGCCCACTCTTCTAAAGTCGGTTGACGACCTAACTGGGTGGCAAGAGATTCTCTTGATTCGTGCAAAGTACAGGAACGTTGCACCTGTTTACCATAGAAAATCTCTTCCTCGTGGGTTAAGAGTGGCACACGGCCAATCTCACGCAGGTAAGTCCGCACGAGGTCTGTGGCTGTCTGAGCGGTCTTCATGGCGCTACTCTTTGGTAATGATGGGTTTGGCGGTAGGGTCATTAAGGGATAGATGCTTTGTTAGGGTGATACCCAGTCAGACTGGGAACCCATGTATGGTTTGCAACTTACGCGCCCGATAAATTCGGCTGCTCATAATAATCAAATTTAGGCTGCTTAACTGCTAAAAGTTACAGTTATTTCCTACTTTTCACAAGTATCTACAGTTAGATAAAAGGTAGCTTCTTAAACATTTTTTTATTGGAGTCTTATTAACAATTGTAACATTTATGAGAATGTTTTGGCTATATGGCGACATTAAATTTCCTGGTTGTTCCAGTTCATGCAATATCGCCCTCTCTCTCAAGGCTGATTAAAAGTCAATTTCAGAAATTATCTGGTCAACATAAGCTTCCTCATATTTGTTAAGATATATCTAATGAGAACTATAGTCATTCTCTTATAACAATTGCTTAATTTTCTTGGGAATTGGGAATGGGGCATGGGGCATTGGTTATTTATTCTTTCTCCCCCTGCTCCCTTATCTCCCTTGTCTCCCTTGTCTCCCCCTACTCTCTACTCCCTACTCCCTACTCCCTCGTAATCGGACAATACTCTTGAATGGTTTTTACGTCCAAAGTTGTATTTTGTAAAGAACGGATGGCGGCGACGGTAGCTTTTGCGCCAGCGATGGTAGTAATGATGGGAATTTTGTAAGCTAAGGCTGTGCGGCGGATTAACCTAGCATCAGTCTGAGCTTCTTCCCCGGAAGGTGTGTTGATGATAAGTTGGATTTTTTGATTTTTGATTGCATCCAAGACGTGGGGACGGCCTTCATGGAGTTTTAACACTAATTCAATATTTAACCCCTGTTCAAGAAGTACTCGGCGTGTACCAAGGGTAGCCATCACTGTAAAGCCCAAATCGATAAACTCCTTTACCACAGCACCTGCGGCAGCTTTATCGCGATCGCTCATTGATACAAATACAGTTCCCGTTAGCGGTAAACGCTCCCCAGCACCTAGTTCTGCTTTGGCAAATGCTCTGCCAAAGTCGCTGTCAATCCCCATCACCTCACCAGTGGATCTCATTTCTGGGCCCAATATTGTATCAGTTCCTGGGAATTTATTAAAGGGTAATACTGCTTCTTTTACAGCAATATGTGTGGGAATGACTTCTTCGGTAAAATTTAGCTCCTCTAGGGTTTTGCCCGACATAATTAAAGATGCTAATTTCGCCAACTGCACGCCCGTTGCTTTAGATACAAAGGGTACGGTACGGGAGGCGCGGGGGTTTGCTTCCAAAATGTAAACTTGGGGAGAATAACTGCTTGCACCCACAACGGCAAATTGGATATTCATTAATCCCACAACTGACAGCGCTTGTGCTAGCTGTACCGTCCAAGTACGAATTTGATTGAGAACTGCTGGTGATAGGGAAATAGAAGGTAAGGAACAAGCAGAATCTCCTGAGTGAATACCCGCTTGTTCGATGTGTTCCATAATACCACCAATTACTACCCGTCCAGTGCGATCGGCGATCGCATCGACATCAACTTCAATCGCGTTTTCCAAAAACTTATCAATCAAAATTGGATGTTCTGGTTCTATGAGTACTGCAAAGCTCATGTAGCGTTCCAACTCAGCATCGGAATAAACGATTTCCATAGCTCGTCCGCCTAACACATAGCTAGGACGCACCACTACCGGATAACCAATGCGTTTGGCAACAATCAGAGCATCTTCGTAACTCCGCGCAATACCATTCGGTGGTTGGGCAATATTCAACTCTTGGAGAATCTTTTCAAACCGCTCCCGGTTTTCTGCCATATCGATGGAATCTGGCGATGTCCCCCAAATTTTAGTGATCAGTCCTGAAGTGTCATTGTTAAGAAACTCTTGTAATGGAATAGCCAACTTTAGCGGTGTTTGTCCGCCAAACTGGATTATTACCCCGACTGGATTTTCCGTTTCGATGATGTTAAGGACATCTTCTTTTGTTAAAGGCTCAAAGTAAAGGCGATCGCTAGTATCGTAATCTGTCGAAACTGTCTCTGGGTTAGAGTTGACCATAATTGTCTCATACCCCGCATCCTTCAAGGCATAGGCGGCGTGACAACAACAATAGTCAAACTCTATTCCCTGCCCAATGCGGTTGGGGCCACCACCCAAAATCAACACTTTGGGCTTAGTTGCGGGCATTACCTCCGTTTCTTCTTCGTAGGTAGAATAGTAGTAGGGGGTAAACGCTTCAAACTCAGCAGCGCAAGTATCTACAGTTTTGTAAACTGGGATAATTCCTAATGACTTGCGGTAAGCGCGAACTTCGTCTTCGGTAGTTTTGGTGGCATAAGCAATTTGGCGATCGCTATATCCGTCCCGCTTCACTTCATACAGTTGCTCTTTTGTCAATTGCTGCAAGGGTGTCCGCTTCAGGAATTTCTCGACATCTAGGAGTTGCTGTAATTTATCTAAGAACCATCGGTCAATACCAGTCAGTTCGTAGATTTCCTCAATAGTTATGCCTTGCTGCAAAGCATGACGCACGGCGAAAATGCGATCGGGATTAGGTGTCCGCAGTTGGGCGCGGATTTGTTCACCACTGGGTAATTTCTCGGCTTTGTCGCAACCCCAACCAGCGCGTCCGGTTTCGAGCGATCGCAGCGCCTTTTGAAAGGATTCGTTGAATGTCCGCCCAATTGCCATCGCTTCCCCGACAGACTTCATTTGAGTTGTCAGCACTGGGTCAGAACCGGGGAACTTTTCAAAGGCAAAGCGGGGGATTTTTGTCACCACATAGTCAATTGTCGGCTCAAAGGACGCGGGAGTTTTCTTGGTGATATCATTTTGAATTTCATCCAAGGTATAGCCCACAGCCAATTTTGCGGCAATTTTAGCGATGGGAAAACCTGTAGCTTTAGAAGATAAAGCCGAACTGCGGGAAACGCGGGGGTTCATCTCAATTACAACCACATCCCCATTAAGCGGATTAACGGCAAATTGAATATTAGAACCGCCAGTTTCCACACCGATCTCGCGGATGATTTTAATTGCCATATCCCGCAGCCTTTGATATTCTTTATCAGTAAGGGTTTGCGCGGGAGCGACGGTAATGGAGTCCCCAGTGTGAATGCCCATAGGGTCAAGGTTTTCGATGGAGCAGATAATCACTACGTTATCTGCCAGATCGCGCATAACTTCGAGTTCGTATTCTTTCCAGCCGAGTAAAGACTGGTCAATGAGAATTTGTGAAACAGGGCTGGCATCAATACCTACCTGTGCCATTTCTTCAAATTCTTCTTGGTTGTAAGCAATACCGCCACCACTTCCACCCATTGTGAAAGCCGGACGAATAATTAGGGGATAAGTACCAATTTGTCGAGCAACAGCTTTGGCTTCTTCCAAAGATTCGGCTGTATCACTAGGGCATACAGCTATCCCAATCCTGGCCATTGCTTGACCAAAAAGTTTTCGATCTTCGGCTTTTTCGATCGCTGGTAGTTTAGCGCCGATTAACTCAACGCTGTACTTTTCCAACACGCCATTTTTGGCTAAAGCAACGGCGAGGTTGAGGGCGGTTTGTCCTCCCATCGTTGGTAATAAAGCATCGGGGCGTTCTTTCTCAATGACTTTTTCGACCAATTCCGGTGTTAACGGCTCAATGTAAGTGCGATCGGCCGTTTCTGGGTCAGTCATAATCGTTGCAGGATTGGAGTTGACCAAAACCACTTCATAGCCTTCTTCTCGCAGCGCTTTACAGGCTTGAGTGCCAGAGTAGTCAAACTCACAGGCTTGTCCGATCACAATTGGGCCAGAGCCTAACAGTAGAATCTTCCTGAGATCATCACGGCGGGGCATAGTCGTTGCCTTGGAGTATGAGAATACAAATCCTGATTATTTTAAGGGTCTTTACACCCTCTCGTGCTTTTTATTATTAAGTTTTCTAGGTTTGATGACAGAGAGGGGACTGGGGGATAAGCGGGACAAGGGAGATGAGGGAGGAGGGGGAGAAAGAATAAATAACCAATTCCCCAATGCCCAATGATTATTTTGTATTTTTAATTTTATTTAATTGTGATGTTCAAATTTTTAAAGCTTTTGCAAATTTTTGTTATTTAATTTGATGAGACTTTGCAACAAATTGTGATTTATTGGTGCATACTGTCTACTTATGCAGCCCAAATAAATTTCTTAGATAAAAATATTTATTAAACTAGCTAATTGCTAAAGATTTTCTAGGTTAAATATTATGATGATATGTTTACTTAAATTAAAAATGGCAGAGAAATAAGGATACCATTCTCTGCCATTCTTTATAATATTTTAAGAGTTCGTGCTGCCAACTTTTTTTGCAGTCTAGGTAGACAAATCTAGATTATGGGAGTTTTAGCTTTGAGCCGCTTGGACAAATCCTAAAGTTAAGCTATCTTTGGCGAGGAAGTGGGATAAATGATAAGCACGTTCCTCAGTTTTCAACAAAATCTTTTCGTATAGATAGCGTGTGCCCCGATCTCCTAAACTCTCTGCCTGAGCAGCTTGACGGCGAATCACACCAATAATGGCTTGTTCGGCAGCTAGGTCATTTTCCACCATTTGGCGAGAAGAATATACACCTTCAGATTCTTGCTCAAAACAGGTTAATTCTGCGAGTTTGCTGAAAGTCGCTACTGGCACGCCACCTAGACCATCTAAGCGTTCTCCAATTTCATGGACGTGGTCTTGTACTTGGTCGTAGCTTTCGTTAAAAAACTCATGCAGAGAATAAAATTCTGAACCTTCAACTACAAAATGATGCTTTTGGTACTGCAAGTACAGTGCCTGAAAACTAGCTAATACAACGTTGAATCCTTCTGTAACTGGAGCAGTTACGCTATGATCGAGCAACACTGGATTGTCATATACATGACCAAAGTTTCGTAACAAAGTTTGTGTTTCAGACATTGTGTTTCTCTTTTTTTTAGTAGTTACAGTTTTTAACTGCTTATTCTTTACATATTAACATTTTAATAATAATAGCAAGCCAATTTGCCATAACAATATTTTGTATTTTTACCTACTAAAATTCTCAAGTTTCTTGTCTGCTGAATGATGGTATTCCGCTCAAATTGCATATATCTATCATTATTGGTATTGACATACGGGCTTGAATATAAAAAATTCTCAACGACTGAGGAGATGGGGAAGACAGGGCAAAGTTTTCTCCCTCATCTCATCATGGATGACTGCAAGAATTTTATTTTTTCAAAACTAATGAGAATTATTTGCACTTAATGTATACTGGTTTTAACAGGTTAAACTCCTAATTTTTTAAAAGCAGGGAGTGAAATGGCGGTATTTACTGCAAGTTTGTTGCACTTTGAGGGCAATTCTCTTGAAATCGTTTAGTTCAGAAATAGAAATAAAGCACCTTGTAGGGGTGAATTGGGCAGATCGCTGGCAAGTCTATCAACGCCTAAAGGAATTGGATATTCCCTGTAGTTGCGAGGCTAACCAGCCCTTAAAAGTTGAAATTAGCAATCCTACTGCGGCTGTTCAACTTTGGGGTGTGATCCGGCGATTTACAGCCTCTCGTCAAGACCAGATTTTGACTCTTGAATGCTGCTGGCAAAGTCACTACTAACAGTTACAATCTTTAGCTACTACTGAGAATATCTCGCTTGATAGCTTGTACTAGTTCAAAATAGGTCAAAGAAAAATGAGTGCATCTTACACTACACAAATATCAGAATTTTGCCTTGAGGGTAGATTTATAAATTTTGTTATTAAAGATGGCTATAAGCTTAAAGGCTTAATCCTGGGGACTCATGAGGGTGAGACTTATATTAAACTTGCTAAACATTTACGGGCTGCTTTTGATTTGCGCTTACCACCAGGGACTTGGTTGCAAGTTGTTGGTTACAAAAAACATGATTTAAAGGATGACACAGTCACTCTGAAAGCTGAACGGGTGATGGCGGCGCGTTCTGAGATGGGGAAAGTTGAAACGATCGCACCAGTCCAAGAACCCCCATCGATTGATAATGTCAAGGTAAAGCCAGCTAAGGCTAAAGCCACGATTTTGGTGTGTCAAAAGTCTGATTGTATGAAACGCGGTGGTAAAGCAGTTTGTCAGGCTTTGGAGGCAGCTTTAAGCGATCGCGGTTTAGAAGACCAAGTTACAATCAAGGGCACTGGTTGTATGAAAAATTGTAAAGCTGGGCCAAACCTAGTTATGCCCGATAAAACGCGCTATAGCCGAATTCAAGCATCACTTGTCCCCACGCTGATGAATCAGCATTTTGGTGACAACAGTTTAGAAGCACAGCCTGAGAATTTAAGGGAAGTGGCGATATCTAATGGCAAGCTTTGAAGAACTAATTCACAAAATCTTGACATTTCGATGATAAAGCTTAATAATATCTTCTCAAGTGTGTTCCGTTAATGCTCGGCCCCAAGGTCTGAATAGAAGTTTTCAATAAAATCAAAAAACTGGCTTTAATTAAGGCCAGTTTTTTGAGTGAATAGGATTTTTATGAAGCAGTTTTTAATCGGTATACTTCTATAATTTGAAAAAATTCAAGGGAATGTGGTTGATTGGTGAGTATGTAGACGCAGAGAGACTTGTTGTTAGACATCGCTTACAGTTAAAGCGTCAGTCATCAGTGACTTAAAAACCAATGTCACATACCCCTCAGTGGATATACATCGTTTTTTTGACATTTTCCACGATAGTCATGATTTTTCTATTCCGTCATGACTGGAATCGCCTCGCTAAACTCTACCGCACCAAAGAACCGCCACCACAAAATTTTTTCCGAATGCAAAGTGGTTCTGTGGGTTTGGTTCACTACAAAGGAACTTTAAATGTTGGTATAACTCCTCAAGGGATTTATCTGAGTATTTTCCCCTTGCTTGGCTTGGGACTTACGCCGTTATTGATTCCCTGGAGTGCCATTAGGAAAATTGAACCTGCTAACCAACTATTTATTCAGCGTTTTCGTTTGTATCTTAGTTCACCAAAAGTCAAACTGATTTTAAGCAAAGATATTTTGGAACCAGGTAAAGAATTTTTAGCCACACAGGGATTTGAGTGGATTTAGGTAAATGCCGTTTTTATCCGACAGCTTACCATTTTAAATTTTAGATTTTGGATTGTGTCTTCTTACGGTGAAGCAAGCTACGTGTAGTGTTTCATTTAGAGCTAACACTATATAAAATTACATTGAGCGATCGCCTACGATTTGTCATGATAAAGGCAAAGTAGTAGTAGCTTTTATCTTCTCTCACCCGGCGTTCAAATTCTTCTGACTTTTCCTTTCGGAACGCTACACGAACGCGGGTTACAAAAATCTTGATATTTAAAACGCGGTGGGGGCACAACATTGTTATGCCCCCCATTAATAACGTGTATAATAACCGCTACGATCGCTTATCTTAGGCTTTAGCTAGGTGTGACTTCGATTTTCAGCGTTGCACATTTGCGGGATTTGAAAATAATCTTATGAATTAAGTAGAAGTTGATGGCGATCGCTTCAGAGTTCATACCGTCAACTCCACTGCTTACACACAAGCCTATAAAATCTATTTGGTGTCTAGTAAGCTAAAGTTTCTAAAGTTTCCCTTAAATACCGTTGTACCTGCTGTTCCAAACGAATTCCTTGTAATTGAGTATCGCGTTCTAGTTGCCAGCGTTGAAAACCGGAACTAGTAGAGATTGCACATTTGAGACTATACCAAATTTCAGTATCAGTAGAAAATTGGCGATCGCTAGAAGCTGGAATTTGAGTCATAGTTTCTCATTCCTTTATTTTAACTTCAAGGGGAATAGGGCATTGGGGATGGGGCATTGGGCATTGGGGATGGGACATTGGGCATTGGGCAATAATCGATAGTTCTTCTTCCACTGCTCCCTCATGTCCCTCATCTCCCTCTACTCTTTTTTGCTTCCCCTGATGCTGATTTCTAGCCTTTTAAAGTAAGTAATATTACTTTCAGGGCTACTACGAATCTGTATTAATCCTAAACAAGGATTGCAACAATTGGGGGACGATTTGATTAACCCGCACTCCTAAAATTGTGAAATCCTGCTTAATCTTTTCTAAAGATAATGGTTCTATACCAGCGAATTCTGTGTCATTAGTCACTAAAACTCGCATTACACTCACAGGTATTTGTAAAAATAAATTACTGCCCAAAAAAGCTAACCCAGCCAGCACTAGGGCAACGCTGCGCCATTGCGGAAGAAATTTCGCTGAATTTGCTACTAATGGGGCAAATTGGTAAAGATGCCATAGCACCCAAACCGATAATACTGCTGCTACTAATGCCAGGATGCGATTTAACTTTGTATTAATTAAACAGAGAATTTTTCGTTGTCGTTCAGTCAGATTTTCTGGCTTTAGGGCTATTCCTAAAAGAGCAAATATATAAAAAGGACGACGTAACTGCATCCATAGCAAAGGGAGAATGCCAATGGTGGCAACTAAAAATAGTTCCATCCAGACTGGTAAAAAAGGCTCGCCTACAGACAGAAACAATAAGCAGAGGACTAGAAAAATAGGCAATGTCGCTAATCCAGCGACGTGAATCCACAAAATAGGTTCAGAGCGAAATGAATGCATAATAAAAAGTTATGAGTTAAGAATTAGGAGTTTAAGAATTAGCAGCCTTTAACTCCTAACTCCTAATTTATTACTCCTAACTTCTAACCATTTTACCCTCAACACTATCTTGTTAAGATGAGAGTGCGGCGCTTCGTAACCATCTGATAGGATTCGATGATGTCACCTTCAACCCAATCATTGAATTTATCTATGCCGACACCGCATTCGTAACCGGCGTTGACTTCACGCGCATCTTCTTTCATCCGTTTTAGGGAATCAAGAACGCCTTCAAAGATCACCTTACCGCCGCGTCGTACCCTGACTTTGCAGTTGCGAACTAACTTGCCAGATTGAACGTAGCAACCGGCAACAGCACCGCGACCGACTGGGAAGACAGCCCGGACTTCGGTTTGACCCAAGGGTTCTTCCACCAACTCTGGTTCCAAAAGACCTTCCAAGGCATCTTGGATATCTTCTAGGAGTTTGTAAATCACGTTGTATTCTCGGACATCGACACCCGCTTCATCGGCGGCTTGTCTAGCACCACTGGCAAAGGTGGTGTTGAAGCCAATAATTACAGCGTTACTGGCAGCAGCCAAGTCGATATCTGTCTCGGTGATTTCCCCAGCAGTAGCCAAGAGCATCCGAATTTGGACTTCGTTTTGGGGGATTTGCTTGAGCGCTCCCACAATGGCTTCCACGGAACCTTGTACGTCTCCTTTCAAGATCAAGTTGAGTTCTTTCAACTCGCCTTCTTGGGCTTGAGCAGACAGGGTAGTAAGGGTAACACGACCTTGTAACAGGCGAGATAGGCGTTGTCTGTCGGCGCGATCGCTAGCGAGGGATCTGGCTTCTTTTTCGTTATGGAAGACCTCGAACTCGTCGCCGGCTGCTGGGACATCACTTAAACCCAATACCTCGACAGCAAAGGAAGGAGAAGCAATGTCTACTCTCTTGCCTCTATCATCTACCATCGCCCGGACTTTACCGAAGGCCGAGCCGGCTACTAAGATATCTCCCACGTGCAAGGTACCATTCTGAATTAGCAGGGTAGCAACTGCTCCCTTGGCTTTATCCAGATGGGCTTCAATGACAGTTCCTTTGGCAGCCCGATCTGGGTTTGCAGATAGTTCACCAACTTCTGCTACCAGCAGAATCATCTCTAAGAGCGTATCTAGGTTTTCACCTCTAATGGCGCTCACAGGAACCATGATTGTCTCACCACCCCAATCTTCTGCGGTCAAACCATACTGGGTAAGCTCTTGTTTGACCCGCTCTGGCTGTGCCCCTTCTTTGTCAATTTTGTTGATTGCTACAACAATTGGCACTCCCGCAGCTTGGGCGTGGCTAATGGCTTCAATGGTTTGGGGACGGACACCATCATCAGCAGCTACTACCAACACTGCAATATCTGTTACTCTGGCTCCTCGTGCCCTCATCGCTGTAAAGGCTTCGTGACCAGGAGTATCTAGGAAGACAATCTGCTGTGGTTTACCCTCATGTTCTACGTCCACATGGTATGCACCAATGTGTTGAGTAATACCACCAGCTTCGCCAGCAGCCACTTTTGTTTTGCGAATTGAGTCAAGCAGGGTTGTCTTACCGTGGTCTACGTGACCCATAATTGTCACGACTGGCGGACGGCGGTGGAGATATTCTAGGTCTTCTGCGCCGACCATTTCGGTAATTTTCCGAGCTTCTGCTTCTCGCTCGACGGTTTCAACTTCTATTTCTAGTTCTTTTCCTACTAGGGTAATTGTGGGAATATCTAGATTTTGGGTGATACTCACCGCCATGCCTTTGAGGAACAGGATTTTTACAATCTCTGTATCGGCAACGGCTAAAACGTCAGACAACTCTTGCACAGTCAAGGGCCCTGTGATCGTCACCTTTTCGGGGCGATCGCGCTTTGTGTCGGCTTCTTGTTGGCGACGGTTATTGTGATGGTCGCGGCCAGAACCAGATTTAGAACCAGGTTTCCTACTTCCTCTAGCAGTTGGGGCACTAGCAAGGGCAGCACTTGGCATCTGTACAGGTCGAGTTGCTTTTGGTTTGGGAGGACGAGCGATTGATAGGCTGACTTGCACGGTTGCTGGTGAGTCGATATCGTCATCATCCAACAAATCTTCTTCAAATTCATCATCCAATATCGGCTTGATCCGCTTGCCTTTAACGCCAGCTTTAGCCTTTTCTTTAACTTCGTCGATTATTTCCTCTTCTACCCACTTTTTGCCGCCTTTGGTTGGGCGAGGCGGACTTGGGCGTTTTAAGTCGAGGAGATCGGGTGGTGTTACTGGCTCATCACCTAATCCTTGAGATTTGCCGGCTAATCCTGACATTTGTCTGGGTGGAGTAGCGATCGGCATTGCGGCTGCTATCGATTCACCAGGACGTGCTGGCCTTGGTCTTGGCCCGTCTCCTATTGATGGTGCAGATGGTCTATTGACCCTCTGCTCTGGTCTGGTGGGTGCAGGGGTGGGTCGAGCTTGTCTTTGTGGTGCGCCTGGTGCAGACTGGTCAGTTGGGAGTTTGGCAGCTCTGGGCTTAATTTGCTCGCGATCGCCTTCAACGGGTCTGAGGCGTTGGTCGCGTTTGAGAATTGGTTTATCTGCCTGAGATACCGGCTCATCTGGCACTTGGACAAGTTCTGTTTGAGCAACTTCTGCCGCCGGTCTTGATGGAGGGGCAACTAATTGCGGTTTTTGAGGTTTTTCTGATTTCGGTCTTGGTGGAACTATTTTTTCCGGTTTTTGGGATACTGCTTTTTCCGGTGCCTGATTTTGATTAGGCGTTTGTTCCAATTCGGTTACAGGAGGTTGCTCTTGAGTCTCAGATTGAGTCCGGGGTACAGGTCGAGTTGGTACCGTCGGCTTCATGGGTGAGGCTGGTGTAGCAAAAGGCCGTGGAGGTGAGGGAGGATTAGCTTCAGACAAGGCAGCTTGGGTATTGTTGGCAACTGACGCCTCTGGGGCGTTGGAGGTAGTATTTCTCAATATTTTGGGTTTGCGTATTTCCAAAATTTGCTGTTTGTGGGGTGCAGCAGGTCGGTTACGTCCGCCGTTTGGTGGTGAATTTGGTTTATGGCTGGTTGTACCTAGTTCCTTTTTGGCCGATACATTCGTAGTTGCAAGCTTTTCTGCTGCCGCCCGGATGTTTTCTGCCTCGGATTCTGAAATCGTGCTGCTATGGCTTTTGACCGAGATGCTGAGCTGCTCGCAAATTGCTAATAGCTCTTTGTTATCCAAATTCAATTCCTTTGATAATTCATAGATTCTAACTTTGCCGTTGGTCATCCACTCTTCCCCTTTAATTTACAGTTTTAGCGGATGGCTGCCTGGTTTGCGACATCTCCATCCTTGGATTACTGTTTTTAGACCGCCGTTTAGTTTTTGCCGGTGCCTCCAATCAGGAAAGAGAGATGTTTCGGTTTAATAGTGGCATCCCCACCAGGAATGATGGTTGAGGGATACCCATAAAAATTTTTTAAATAAAAAAAGATTTTTATAGGAACCCTGGACGCCGAACTGCGCCTGAGCGCTACCAGGTTGCCATTTTGTAGTTTCTTGTTTTGTTGATTCTGAATCTTCCACAACACAATCGATTACATCTTGATTCTGGGAATATATGCCTCGCCTCTCTTAATTACTGGAGAGCCGAATGCCTTTTACACCCATTTTCTATTTTGGCACTAACCTTAACGATCAACAGAGGGTGTGATGAAAGCACGACTTCGGCTTTCGCACAATTCCTCTGGTGATGATGTCACAAATTTGTTCCAATTAAATTTGGTTTTGGGTATTGCTGATGGCTAGACGTTGCGACAAGCTTTGGTACAGTGTTTCTGGCACTGATGCATGTAGCGATCGCCCTAGTCGATTTTTTTTTTGAGCGGCTTGTAAGCAACTCGTTTGGGGACAAATGTAGGCAGAACGCCCCATGCCCCGATCTAATTGTACCTTTCCCGATGGAAAGACGCGGACAATCCGCCAAAACTCATCTTTTGAGCCTACTTTCCGGCAACTAATACACCGCCGATAATTTGGTTTCATCAGTTGTCTGCGATCTTAGTCCAGGATTCTGGATGTAAAAATAAGTTTTTTATTACTATTTTTTACTTATACCAAGGCATCTTTCAGAAAAGAATCTTTGAGACTCGGACTACAATCAACATTATCAAAACTTTACGAGGTTAATCAATTACTCGTCATCGTGACGATCAAAAGTATCCTCTTCTTCTAATTCGTCCTGATTTTCATCCTCTAATTCTTCCTCGAATTCAAGATCGTCTTCCTCTGCCTGATATTTTGCTCTGACTGCGGTAAATTTCTCATCCTCTCCAGCATAGTCATATTTGGCTTTGTCTTTGATGTCTATTTTCCAACCAGTTAGGCGGGCTGCCAAACGGACGTTTTGTCCTTCTTTCCCAATGGCTAAACTAAGTTGATCTTCAGCCACGAGGACGTGAGTTTGTCGGGATTCTGGATCCATGAGGCGCACTTCATCCACCCGTGCTGGACTTAAGGCATTGGCAATATATGTTGCTGGGTCTGGCGACCAGCGAATTACATCTATTTTTTCACCGCGTAATTCGTTGACTACCACTTGAATTCGCGATCCCCTAGCTCCAATACAAGCGCCAACTGGGTCTACATCGCGATCGAGGGTATCTACTGCTATTTTAGTCCGGGGGCCGACATAACGAGAAGGGGGGTTTGCCTCCCTAGCTACGGCAACAATCCGTACCACTTCGTCTTCAATTTCTGGGACTTCGTTGGCAAACAGATAAACCACCAAACCAGCATCTGCACGAGACACAAGCAATTGTGGCCCTCGTTGTTGACCTTGGGAAACTTTTTTGAGATATACCTTGAAGGTGGCATTTGCCCGATAATTATCGTTGGGTAGCTGTTCTCGCTTCGGTAATTCGGCTTCTACTTCTGGCTGACCAAAGCCACTGCTAACTGCCAAAACCACTGATTGCCGCTCAAACCGCAAGACTCTTGCTTGCAAAACAGTTCCTTCTAAATCTTGGAACTCTTCTTGCACCATTTGGCGCTGTTGATCCCGTAATTTTTGCGCCAATACTTGCTTAGTTTGCATTGCCGCCATCCGGCCAAATTCTCCTTGGTCGGGGGTAACATCCAGCACTACAGAGTCTCCTAACTGCGCTTCGGGAGCTACTTGTTGAACTTCATCTAGGGATATTTGATGGTCTGTGTTGTTGACTTCTTCAACAATGGTTTTGGTGGAAAGAACGCGAAATCCTTCTCCGTCAATATCTAGTTCTACTTCAAAATTTTCAAAATAATCTTCATCAAACTGTTTGCGCTCTAAATTTTGGGCGCGACGATAGCGTTCGTAGCCTTTGAGTAGTGCTTCTCTAATAGCTGATTGAACCGCAAGACGGGGTAAATTCCGCTCGCGACTTATACTTTCAATTAATTCTTTTAATCCAGGTAAAGTAACCATTGACATAAGCAATCTCCTTTAAAAATTAGGGAGTGGGGAGTGGGGAGTGGGGACTGGTGACTGGGGACTGGGGACTGAAAATTACGCATAAGAGCCAGGGATTAGAGAATAGCAGCTTTCCACTAATCCCTAACCTCTAGCCCTTAGTCCATAACCTCTAGCCCTTAGCTTCTAACCTTTCTAGCCAAGCTGCTCTAGTCTCTAACTCCTAAGCCCTAGCCCTTTGTTTATCGGCGCTCGTCTAGCTGCACCTTCGTAATTAGGGAGCGGGGAATTTCAACTACACGACCTTTTTGGTTTAAGTAAAGTGTTGTCTCATCCCGGCGAATCAACTGACCAATCCACTCTTGTTGTCCGTCGTAGGGGGGCGTTGTGGAGATAATGACAGGAAATCCTTTAAAGGAAATAAACTCCCTGTCTGTTACCAGTTGCCGCGAAATACCAGGACTAGAGACTTCCAAGACGTATGTATCTGGAACGATTTCCGCAGCATCTAAGGAGGCTTCTAAAGCACGACTCATCCTCTCACAATCATTCAATCCGGTGTCTTGCTGAGGATTGCGAATATCTACCCGCAACACTGGTGGACTTTGGTGAGTGTGAAAAATCACGCCAACCACTTCCAATCCCAGTTCTTCTGCTACTGGTGTCGCCAAATCAATAATTTGTGGAATTAAAGGATGAGCCATGTGAGAATTCAATAAAAAAAGTGGGCACTGACCCACTTCCTGCGATAGGTATATCTTCCAAGAAGTCTTGTGACGAATCAATTATGGTTCGCCCTCATACGAGTTTAGCGCATTTAATGGATAGTCGAGTATTGGGGATTGGGCATTGGGCATTGGGGATTAATTCGTTATTCTTTCTTCCCCTGCTTCCCCTGCTTCCCCTGCTCCCCCTGCCCTCTACCCCCTCTACCCTTCCCGTATTTCTGGGAGAGCGGTACTTTTCTTGACGACTGGTGAAACTGATGCTTGTGTGCGTAGCTGCCTGGTTTGCTCGATAATTTGGTCTATATCTTCTTGGGACAAACGCTGGACGTAGTTGATTTTGATTTCCTCTAAGAAGTCAAAAAGTAAACTCTGAATTTCGGAAAGTACGTGTTTTTCCTTCATTTCAGAGCCCAAGGCTTCGCTAAACTTTTCTACGAGTTGACTGGTGAGTTTTGCGCCAACAGGGTCTTCAACAGCATTAACTAAAGTTTTGTAAATATTAGTTGTGATTTGGGTTGCGAGTTGTTCGCTTAACTGGGTTTGCGCCTGTCCCACGCCGGGGAGATTCTGGAGGTTGCGGTAGACGGGAACCTGATGGAAGACGGTTTCGATGTTGTGGCGCAAAATAGCCACGATCGCAGGTTGAATATCAGGTAACACTTGGTAAACAATTGTTTTTACCAAAAGACTGGCGATCGCTTCTACTTCATTTACATTATTAATATCTATGTAGGGACGTAAATTTTCTTGTTGTGAAAACCAGCGCGTTAACTCACCTCGCTGAATTGAACCCTGAATCTGATTAATGACTCTCACCACTACTACTTCTGTGAGTTCTTCAGCAAAGTTGGCGACAACGCCCTGATGAATTTGCTTTCGCACTGGATGGAGATCCAATAATCGCGCTTGATCGAGGCGGACTAATACAGGTAAGATTCGCAGCCACCGCCAAAATGGTAGAAGTAAAAATAGGTCGTACCAACGCCACAATAGTGCTTCAAACCAGCTTAAACCAAGATGTCGGCGTTTGATGAAGAAGGTACGCCCCAGCAGTTCTAAGCCAAATAAAATCCCAAAAGGGAAGTCAATTTCCCAGAAAATATCGACAAATTCACCATTTTCGCCGATTTTGCGGTAGTAGTTAGTGGCAATCAAAGGGCGGATGCTGTCGTTAAAAAAATTAATTTCTTGAACCCAGCTTTTTTGGGTTAAGTAGGGTTGACTCCAAAAAGTGGCAAAGGACTGTTTTGCCGATTGGTTGCCGATGCGATCGCGCATCCGCTTTTTGACTTTTTCCAAAGTCCCACTCTTATTGACTCCCGCAAACGGGTTACTGTCAATCATCTCGTTACTAAGATGCCTGATTTCCTCTAGTCGGCTATTTACTTGAGGCGACTGTAAACCTGTTTGACTGACTTCTTCTTCTAATACCTTGACCGTATCTAGATAATTTTTCGTGTCTCGATGGGGTTCAATACCTTTTATTGGATCATAAATCTGAATAACTTGGGGCAGTTTTCGCAAGTAGAAATCTCGCCAAGGTACGTAACTTAAATTAAATAAAACTAAACCTAAATTTACAGTGGCAGCAATTGCCATAAATCTTTCAAACCAAAGATTCCGCTGCTGAGAAGATTTTATGTCTTTCATTTTTTAGAGATTTGGAATATAAGCTTTACGTACGCACGAATAACCATCACCGAAGCTTAACTTGACATAGATACATATATATGCACTCATAACGTAACTCAATATTCCAAGGGTGTACTCGATTCACATCATAACTGCTGTATGCGCTAGAGCAAGATACTTCTTTTGATAGATGATATGAATCAATTTTTATGATTTTGGTAAGGCTTTACCAAAATAAATCACAAATTATTCAAAAATCATTAAAAAATTGCGAAAAAAGTTATTAAACAAACTTAAAATGCAGCTGTTAACATTTATAATCCTGCTGATTTAATCCAAAGGAGTTTTAAATATGTGGTGTGGATTTGGAAAATCAAGCGCAACTTTTGCTGTTACTTGCCTGATAAGCGCTAGTGTGGTAATTGCAGACACAGGTTTTGCAGCCCCTCAACGTAGCTATACGCCCCAGCAATTCCGTTCTGTGTTGCGAGGGTTAGGCTATAACGTCAAGGTAACAAGTGGTGCTTTGACGGATGAGGAAACTAAAAAGGCAATTCGTGAATTTCAGACAGGTTATAAGCTCAAACCAGTTGACGGGATAGCAGGGACAAAAACCCAAGATTTTGCTGCCAACATCGTTCAAATTCTGCACAGAAATTTGAACGCAGTGGTTAAGCCCAATCCTCCCCTAGCGCGCGATCACTTTTATGGTTCCCGCACAGAAGAAGTGGTGAAGGAGTATCAGAAGAAATATCAGTTGCAAGAAACTGGAATTGCTAATTTAGCACTCCGCCAGAAGCTGAATGAAGAAGCAAAGACAGTATTAACTCAGCCAGCAGCGACACCGACGGCGACACCAACGGCTAAACCAACGGCTAAACCGACAGCTAAACCGACAGCTAAACCGACAGCTAAACCGACAGCTAAACCGACGGCTAAACCGACAGCTAAACCAATGGCGACACCAACAGCGACACCAACGGCGACACCAACGGCGACACCAACGGCGACACCAACGGCGACACCAACAACCACACCCTAGTTACCACAAACAACTCCTGCCCCGAAGTCCTTCAAGTCATTTGATTTGGTTCTTCTAAGGGTCTGCCTTTGGGTGTAGGTAAAATTGAACGTAGGTAATTGTAAGGCACAAGGAAGACGGCGCGCTGCGTCGCCTTTCTTGTGCTTATTGCTACAAATTCGTGAGATCATAAATATAATGGGGCTGTCTGTAACCGTCAAACAGCACCATTTTTGTTACTTAATTCAAAAATTACGTTTGCCATTCTTAAGTAGTCGGACAAAAATATTTACAGTCATTGTGTAGTTAATTCTATCTGACTACTTACAGCACTTTGCAAGTAAATGAAGTACTGCTTGGGGCTACGGTGAATTACCCCCCTTAATCCCCCCGATGTATTGGGGGGAAAAAGAAATCTAGTTCCCTCCCCTTTATAAGGGGAGGGTTAGGGTGGGGTATTTTTGTACCTCACCAACTCGCAATCTGCTGTATTGTCACAAAATTGGGGCGATCGCAGTTCTAGTTTGAAGTAAAAAGTATCAAATCAAACTCAGCAATAATATTCCAATTACAAATTACCCCCGTCGCCAAATCTTAATAGTGTCGTCATCACTACCGCTAACTAGGGTTTGGCCATCAGGGCTAAAAGCAACGCATCGAACATAGTTGGAATGCCCTGTAAGGGTGCTGATTTCTCTCCCACTGTGTAAATGCCATAGTTTGATAGTCTTGTCCCAACTGCCACTAGCGAGAAATTGTCTATCTTGGCTAAAGGCAACTGACCAAACTGAATCAGAATGACCAATGAGAGTACGAATTTCTCTACCTGTGTATACTTGCCACAATTTAATAGTGTTGTCGCCGCTGCCACTAGCAATAATTTCTCCATCGTGGCTGAAGGCGATACAGTTGACGAAGAAAGAATGACCTGCGAGTGTGTAGATATTTCTGCCAGTGTATACTTGCCACAGTTTAATTGTGTAGTCATTACTGCCACTAGCCACAAACTGTCTATCTTGGCTATTGGTTGTTGTAACTGTTCTCGGAGAGTAAGCTATTGACGAAACTGAGTCAGAATGACCTGTGAGAGTTTGGATTTCTATACCAGTGTTTACTTGCCACAGTTTAATTGTGCAGTCAGCACTACCACTAACCAGAAGTTTGCCATCGGGACTAAAAGCAACGGAATTCACCCAGTTGGTATGACCGATGAGAGTGCGAATTTCTTTCCCTGTGTTTACATCCCACAATTTGATTGTATTATCCCAACTACCACTAGCCAACACCCCCCAGTTCATATCTGTGATTCCCGCAGATTTGCCTGATTCTCCTTGATAAGAAAACCTTGGTGAGATTGGGCTAAAGGCGACAGAATGAACCATACTAGAATGACCATAAGACCAACGACCCAGTTGACGCACTAGCTTGCCAGTACCCACTTGCCAAAGTTTGATAGTCTTGTCATTGCTACCACTAGCAATCAATTGTCCATCAGGGCTAATGGCGATCGCATGAACCATACTAGAATGACCTCTAAGGGTCTGTACGCATTGCCAGTTCTCCCGATCTAATACAACAGGTAGAGGTAATTTTAGTCTAGGCGTTATCACCAAGGTAGATGTTATTGGCGCTACTGTCCTCTCAGGATCAGTGCCTAATAAATCCAGCCACTCTTGCACAGACTGGGGACGATAGGTTGACTCCAAATCCATGCCACACATAATAGCTTGATTTACCCTATCGCTGATGTTGGGATTAAAATACTGTGGTGGTTCTAAATTAATATTGTGTCGTCTATCATCCGCACTTGTTGGTATAACTGCGGTAAGCAAATTATACAAAGTAGCAGCTAAGGCATAGATATCAATATATTCTCCCCGTAGCGCTTCTGATTCATACTGCTCAGGTGGCGCAAAACCAGGAGTACGATAAACTGTATGTCTTTGGATTACATTAGGAATAAATTCTCTAGCAATACCAAAATCTATCAGCACTGCTTCTGATTTATCAATGCGGATCATAATGTTCCGTGGTTTGAGATCCCGATGCAGCAGTCCTTTAGAATGGATTAGTGTTAAAGCATCGCCAATTTGCCGGATGTACAGCAGCGCTTCTGATTCTGATAGCACTCCAACTCGTCTCAGGTGCTGTCCTAAGTCTTCGCCTTCGATGTACTCCATCACCATGCAAGGCGAATTTCCATCATCAAAGATGGTTTCTATCTGTACTATGTGAGGATGGTGACATACAGCAAGCCTAACTGCTTCATCACGGAAGTCTTGCCGTAACTTGTTTCGGTGGAGTATCCAGGCGGGGTGGTTCAGGATTTCTTCTTTGAGGGTTTTAATTACTCGCAGTTCATTCCGTTGATTTCTGGCAAGGTAAGTAATGCCAATTCCACCTTCACCTAGTTGGCTTTCAATAATGTAGCGTCCCCCGAATAAAGACTTTCCTGCATTCCACACCATTAGTAATATTTGACAATTGCTGGTATTTATTTTGGCACGGTATCAAGACAGACAATAGGAATTTTTGGGAATTCTATTTGAACTATTGTTGTAGCTTTTTGAGACTTAGTTACTTAGATAACATTTTCATTAACCTCAATAATTACTAAAATTACTAATAGTATAAAGTTGGGTATACCCTAATAGTTTTAGCTAAACTATGCCTTTGCAACCAAATATGAGAGTAGATTGTTCATGATAGAGTAAACAATGACTTTAATCATATTTGTTTATAATAATTTGACTTGTAGGTAATCTGTAATTATGCTAAAAAATCTGAATCTGAAACAAAAGTTTACAATTCTGTTATTAGTAATTTTGACATTCGGTCTAAGCTTGAGTGGATTTGCTCTTTCTTCTCTGCTCAGGGAGAATGCCAAACAAGATATTAGCTCAACAGCTCTCATGCTCATGCAAACTATGAGTTCTGTTCGTAAATACACCAGTACCCAAGTTAATCCAGAACTAGCTGATAAATTGGCTACTGAGTTTTTACCGCAAAGTGTCCCTGCATACTCAGCACGGGAGGTATTTGAGATTTTACGTAAAACACCAGACTACCGGGATTTCTTTTATAAAGAAGCAACTCTCAATCCTACAAATCTTCGAGATAAAGCTGACGGTTTTGAGACGGAAATTGTAGAAAGGTTCAAAAATAAATCAGACCTTAAAGAAGTAAGTGGATTTCGCTCACTTCCTGGTGGGGATATCTTTTACATTGCTCGTCCACTACCAATTTTAGAAGAAAGCTGTCTGAAGTGTCATAGTGTACCTGAAGCTGCGCCTCAAAGTATGATTACTCTTTATGGTACAGCTAATGGATTTGGTTGGAAGCTTAATGATATTGTCGGCGCTCAGATTATATCAGTACCGGCGAATAATGTCATCAGTAAAGCTAATCAGTCTTCCTTACTAATTATCCTAATTGTATCAACTATATTTATAGCAACTATCTTGTTAGTCAACTTGTTTTTGAATCGACAGGTTGTTATACCTCTCAAACGCATGACTCGCATAGCCGAGGAAGTCAGTACCGGACACATGGAGGTTGAATTCGAGCAAATGTCTAATGATGAAATCGGTAATTTAGCTAAAGCCTTTAAACGGATGCAGTTAAGTTTAGAAATGGCAATGAAAAGAATCAAACGCACTCAGGGAGGTACAGGGGATTAAAATAATTCGTAATCGGCTTCACCCCGCTACGCTAACGTAATTCGTAATTACGCTTTCTACGAGACTCTGCGGGTAGCTTCTATATAGGAGTACGCGAACTCACTTAGAGTAACTTAATTCGTAATTAAGTTTGTCAGGCAGATTTTAGATACTTTCGTAAAACTTGCAGCGTCTAGTACCGCAGGGCGGAATTAAAAATTAAAAATTAAAAATTAAAAACGAACACAGCATGAGGGTTTCATTGATTTGGAATGGGTGGTTTATTTCCGCCGCACTGTACTAGTTTATCTTTACTTAAACCCCCAGAATTAATAAATAATTCAAAATTATCTCTAAATTAATGGTGGTCAAAATATTTATGACAATAAGCTTTTCTTGAATTCAAAAGCTGCTTGAAAGTCAGGAATTTCCCTGGTGATTAGTTCAACAAATTGCTCAGGCGAAGTGTAAGGATTTTGAGCTAATATTTCTTCTATAATGAAATTTGCTATTGGCCCAATATGGTAAGCTAACTCTTGCTGACAATGTTTGATAAATCCAGGTTGGAGCGAAGGTTGTTGTTGTTCAATTCGCCCACTTTGTGGACTACCAGGTAAACTAGGTGAACTAAAAATTGTTTCTCCAGCTTGGTTGTATGACTGCGATATTGGCGATATTTCCTGAAATTCAGGGTTAAATAGCGTAGCGGGCAAATCATCAGGCGGCATGATTGCAGGAGATTTTGTCACTTCTGGTTGTCCAATCCGCTCTAAATCTATGATAACTTCCCTGGCTGTTTGGTATCGCTTGTTAGGTCTATCTGCCAACATACAATCAAGAACTTGAGCAAAACTATCGCTAACGTAGGTATAATAACGCCAGTTCCATTCTAATGAGTACTGATCCATCAGTAAGGATGGATCTCTACCTGTAAGTAGGACAATAGCTGTTACCCCCAAAGCATAAAGGTCACTAGATGGGGAACATAAACCCAAGCTAATCTGTTCGCGGGGAGCATATCCCACTTTCCCTACAAGGGACATTTTACCAACAAAAGTAACCTGGTGGTTAGAACTTCTTGCCTCGTTTATGTCAGCAATTTGCTTACCTACACCAAAATCAATTAACACTGGTAAATGTTTACCATCGGGTAACATAATGTTGTCAGGAGAAATATCTCGATGGATGATATTGTGCTGGTGGACATATTCTAAAACAGGTAGCAGATTCTTTAGCCACTGGATAACTTCTTCTTCAGAAAAGTTTCTACCTTGACGTTGAAGTTCTCCCAACAGCCTAGAATATGTTTTACCGTCAACATACTCTTGTACCAGAAATAACCGACCATCTCCTTCAAAGCAAGCCAAAAACTTGGGAATTTGAGGATGTTGCAATTGATGAAGAATTTTTGCTTCTCTTTTAAATAAGTTGCGATATTGTTCTAGTCCACTTTCCCCTGTGCCAATGGGTGCAAACTCCTTGAGAACACAGGCTTCATTAAAGCGCCGAGTGTCAAACGCCAAGTAAGTTCGCCCCAATCCTCCCTGTCCCAGAAGTTTTTGGATAATATAACGGTTATCGATTAGAGTTCCAGCAGCTATTTCTGGTCTTGTCATAGGGGACTGTGACATCTCATCGCACTCCTAGCGATTTATATTGTTGATAAATTATCTAGTTTGCTGAAAGTCAGAAACTCTAGCAGATAAAGGCTGATAACATCTTTAAAATTGAGGTTAGCACCACTATCAACACAAGGAAATACACTTTTCTACAATCTTTCAACGGTCTTGTGTGACCAAATAGACGATTTTTACCTGGGTACTTCGATCATACTACTTATATTTACGTATTTTAACAGCCGGAACATCACCAGTGTCTGGGTAATATCTGCGAGTGTTCAGGCTATCATCTTTTGGAGTCGTAGATGAACCACATCTTAGCCCTAGCAATTCAATTGGTACTGAATTTGGGAACAGTAATGATATAGCGTGACATCATAGTTTTTCTGAAAAACACCGAAGAAAATATTATAGGTATTTCAAGTGCTGAATATGCGATCGCTCTCAAAAGTTAATCTTTGTTGGAGCTAATGTTGTTATCTGATAGATACTTCAGCATTGGCTATCAAAGCTTTTGGTATAAGTGATTACGTAAAAGTAAAAATATTTCTGTATAATACAATACTCATAAAATTAGAGTAATTCATCTAAATAGTCTGTCAAATTCATTTTGACGGTTAGAGAGACGGCGATTTATCGCCGTCTCTCTAGGCGATTTATCATTAATTATTTATTGACTGCTAATTGTTCTACTTTTCGTTTTCCCTCTTCTCTCTGCGCTCTTTGCGCTCTTGGCGGTTCGTCCCTCTTACCCCAACCTTGGACGTATCCCATAATGCCGATATCGCCAATAATCGCGCAAAATGCGATCGTGGTCAAAACATAAATTACCAGGCACACACCAAGACTCAAAAATTCCTACACCCTTAGCATCATCCCCAGCCTTTGGTTCCCCCGAAGCTGTTGCTAAAAACACAATGCTAATCGTATGCTGACGGGGATCGCGATCGCGATCGGAATATACCAGTAATTGTTCAACCAACTCCACTTGCAAACCCGTTTCTTCCTCAGCTTCTCGCCGCGCCGCCACTTCCACGGCTTCCCCATAATCCACAAAACCACCAGGAATAGCCCAACCTAAAGGTAGATTATGTCTTTCAATTAACACTATAGGCCGATGAGGTCGATCTACTAGTTCAATGATGATATCAACTGTTGGTGCAGGATTTCGGTAAGACATGGAATTTTGGATTTTAGATTTTAGATTTTGGATTAATTAGGGATTGGGAATTGGGCATGGGGCATTGGGCATTAGTTATTCTATTTTTCCCCCTCATCTCCGACTCCCCACTAACGACAGCTTTCAAAGCTGAACGTGGCGTGATAGATTCGATGCGATCGCTCCTTCTCATCATTCAGGTTAAATATGCCTTTTCCTAGATCCAGTGGCATTTTGCTACATCCCACTTCCTTCCCCAGTCGATTTGGCGTTGGAGACTTAGGCTTAGAAGCCTATCGCTTTATTGATTTTCTCAAAGAGAGCCATCAACAATATTGGCAAGTTTTACCCTTGGGCCCCACTGGATACGGCAATTCTCCGTATATGTGCTACTCAGCAATGGCAGGAAATCCCCTGCTGATTAGCCCAGAAAAACTGCGAGATGAGGGTTTACTAACAGAAGAAGACTTTGCTAATTTACCAGGATTTCCGATAGAAAAGGTAGATTTCGACCAGGTTGTGCCAATTAAGATTGGACTACTCAAAAAAGCCTGTGAAAACTTTAGAGCTAATGCTACGCCCATCCAGCAGAAAGAGTTTGCAGGTTTTTGCGACAGTAAAGCCTATTGGCTAGATAACTACGCCTTATTTATGGCGCTGAAAGATGCTCACAATGGTGCAAGCTGGCATACATGGGAAGCAAGATTTGTCAAGCGCGAACCAGAAGCATTAGTGGAAGTAGAAGATCGGCTCAATGGAGATATTTTCTATTACAAGTTTGTCCAATTTGAGTTTTTCCGGCAGTGGTCAGACTTGAAAAGCTACGCCAATATGCGCGGTATTGACATTATTGGCGATATCCCTATTTACGTATCTCATGATAGTGCTGATGTGTGGGCACATCCCGACATTTTTTGTTTAGACGAAGAAACAGGAGTTGCTGCTCAAATGGCAGGAGTTCCACCTGATTACTTCAGCGCTACAGGTCAATTGTGGGGCAATCCGGTTTATAACTGGGAAGAACTGCAAAAACAAGACTTTAAGTGGTGGGTACAGCGCTTTGAAGCCATGCTGGATTATGTAGATATAATTCGCATTGACCACTTCCGGGGCTTCGAGGCTTATTGGTCAGTACCCAAAGGTGAAGAAACTGCTATGAATGGCGAATGGGTGGAAGCGCCTGGAGACGCTTTTTTTGAAGCGATTAGACAAAAGTTAGGCAAGCTACCCGTCTTGGCGGAAGATTTGGGAGTGATTACACCAGAAGTAGAAGCACTGCGAGACAAATATGAATTTCCTGGCATGAAGGTTTTGCAGTTTGCCTTTGGTTCTGATCCCGGTAATCCATTTTTACCATTCAATTACCCGCGAAATGCTGTAGTTTATACGGGTACTCACGATAATGACACAACTTTAGGCTGGTTTAATTCGGCTAATGACTACGAAAAGGAAAACTTACGGCTTTATTTAGGTTGTATTAGTCCTGAAGGTATCCACTGGGATTTAATTCGCCTGGCTTTAAGTTCTATAGCTAACCAAGCGATTATTCCCTTACAAGATATTTTAGGATTAGGAAACGAAGCACGGATGAATTTTCCCAGTATTGCGGTAGGTAACTGGGAGTGGCGCTATCAATCAGGAGCATTGAGAGAAGAATTAGGCGATCGCTTAAAAGTTCTGACCAAGCTCAATGGACGCGCCCCAGAAGCCCAGTAATAAGTAACCATGCAGAATTAATTACAGTTATTGCGAGCGAAGCAATCCTAGCCCCCACGTTCGCGAAGCGTGTCCGAAGGACTTAGGCTTCATTTCGCTATCTCTACGAGACGCTACCGCGAACGCTCCAGTCGCAATGAAATTGTGTAATTAATTTTGTTTATAGCGTTTCCCAATGACATAAAATACACCCCACCCGCGCTGTCGCGCACCCTCCCCTTGCAAAGGGGAGGGTTGGGGAGGGGTGATTTTGTACCTCACCAGAGTTGGAAACGCTATAACTACTTAAGGGAGTGGGGCATGAGGCATGGGACAAGGATAATCACCGTGCCCCATGCCCAATGCCCAATGCCCCATATTTCAAAACTTAGGTTTTGCCGCAATCCTAACTTCTTCCTCTTTCCCTGGCTCTCCCATTTCCTTGGCTTTCTCTTGATTAACGCTCATCAAAACACCACCAGCATTATCAGTTTTAACTGTCAGTTGCTCTTGAGCTTTCCAAGTGCGGTGAGTTCCCTCTGGGAGAACACCCTCAAACTGAGTTTTGCCATCGGCTATGACGCGAATCCAAGATGATGCTTTCAAGGTAACGCCTATCTGTACAGGCTGTTTCTGTTGTGCGGTGTTGAGGGGATCGCTGACAGGTAGAACCTCTGGTGACTCTTGTGGTTGAGTTGGCTCTGGTTTAACAATGGATTTTTGTTTTGGATATGGCTGGGAGCTATTACTTGCTTGCAATATGGCGTTATTTAATAACAGAGATAAGCCATTTACTGAGCATACTATTAGCAATATGTAAAGGAAGTAAAGATGAATCGGACGAAGTTGACTCAGGGGTGAAGTATTCCCCATCCCTTGGGGATTTAATTGTGCAGAACTGATGGGAAAATTGGCAGAAAATTCTACTCCATTCAAGCCTAATGCATCGGCGAATTGCCTGATCAAACCCTGAATATAGACTGGTTCTGGCAGATCGTTTAAATTGCCTTCTTCGATCGCCTGTAATAATCGTCGGGGAACTCTGGTTAATGCAACCATTTGCTCTAGAGATAGTCCCTGTTCTTGACGCAATGCCCAAAGTTGAGCGCCCAATTCTGCCAACTTTTCAGCCCGTTGTTGCTCTAATGAAAGTGATGGCTGGTGATTATTCTTCTTTCTTAGCCATTTCATCTCTACTGACACTCCTTAACTCCACTGAATCAATAATTAGGTTGCGTTATCTGATCTTGCAAAAAGTGAATTTCATGCTCGTTTAGGGAACGATATTTACCCTCTGACAATAAGGGTTCTTTGGGAGTTTGTAATTGAATTGGGCCGATTGCAGTCCGATGCAGCTGAATTACTGGGTATCCTAACTGTTGGGCTATCCGGCGAATTTGGCGATTTCTTCCCTCCTGCAATACTATTTCTAAAAAGCTTTGCTCGGCACGACGTTCTATTAGATTTACCTTAGCCGCCCTGGTTTTTCTTCCCTCCAACATCACACCCTGTCGCCACTTTTGGAGTATTGCTTCTGGGGGGTGTCCTTTGACCAAAACATGATATGTCTTGGAAATACTGTGGCGGGGATGGGTTAGTCCAAATGTCAGATTTCCGTCGTTAGTCAGGATTAATGCTCCTGTAGAGTCTGCATCTAAACGCCCAACTGGGTGAATACCTGAACCCTCCCGTAATTCTTTCGGTAGTAAATCCAGGACTGTTGTTCTTCGGTGAGGGTCGTAGCAAGTCGAAACTACTCCCGCAGGTTTATGCAGCAATAGATATATTAAAGCCGGACGCTGCTTTTCGGATACAGGTTTACCATCAATAGCGATCGCATCTTTTTGGGGATCAATTTTTTGACCCAAATGCGCCAATACCCCATTGATCTGCACCCGTGACTGCCTAATCATTTCTTCGGCTTCACGACGCGAGGCGATGCCCCATTGAGCAAGAATTTTTTGTAACCGTACCTCCATGTGTAATTGCTTATTTACTGTTAACAATTAAATGATATTTGCATTTTGTAGCGAGTAGGCATAAATGTTACATTTAAGACTTGTTTAATTTCTGTTCGGTTGTTAAGTAAATACTCATAAACAAATTGGTTAGATGCCAGAGCAAAATTCTCAAACAACACCTGCAAATAAGATACGTATAATTACGCAGGTAGTCACAAAAGCCCTAAAGCTCTGGTTGAGAGCGCAAGTGAGCCAAATATCGGAATTAGAAGTGGAGATTAAAACAAGCGATCGCGAACTTCTCTCTGGACGCATCCCCTTGGTATCTATTTTTGCTACTCATGCAGTTTATCAAGGTCTCCTGATTACAAAAATTCAATTAACAGCAGAAAATATTCAGATAAACATTGGTTCCGTACTCAAGGGAAAACCTCTAAGACTGTTAGAAACAGTACCAGTAGTTGGCGATTTGATCGTAGACGAGAAGGATCTGAATGCTTCTCTCTCATCTCATTTATTATCGACTGCTTTGAGCGATTTACTGGTTAAGGTTTTACCGACACATTTCTCAGAGTCACAACCAATTAACTGGCAAGAAATTATTCTTGATAACAATCAAATTATACTGCGAGGCTTGAGAGTAACCAATAGTGAAACAACGCCTCTAGAGATTTGTCTGGGCTTACGGTTAATCAATGGACATGAGTTGCAACTAGCACATATAAAAATAAAGTCTCACCAGCAAGATGTATTAGACGACAATCATGAATACAACGTGGATCTTGGTTCAGATGTCGATATCCAAGAACTAACACTGATCCCAGGCAAGTTGGTGTGTCGTGGAGGGATTAAAATTAATCCTTGATGATGAAAAATTAAAGAATTGGGCTTTTAACTCCTAAAAGGCACAGAGTCAACAGCCTAGAACTGCTGTGCCCCTACCTGTGTACTTCATTTACCTGAAAACGCTGTAATTAACAAGGAGCAATACTTCAGCTACGCTCAGTACAAGTGCCCAATGCCCAATACCCAACTCACCTATGTGCTATTAGCGGTAATAGTAATGTCACAAAATAATAAACCAAAGGAGCCGTGAAAATATAACTATCAGTACGGTCTAAAATACCACCATGACCGGGGATCAATTGTCCAGAATCTTTGACTCCAGCATCTCGTTTAAGCATAGACTCTGTAAGATCCCCTAAAAGACTAGCAATGCCAATCAGCAAACCTAGAGCTAAACCAGTAAACGGGGATCTGGGCAAATGGAGATAATAGGCTCCTGCTATGGCTACAGCAACACTTGAAGTAATGCCAAAGACAGCACCTTCTACAGTTTTTTTCGGGCTAATCTCAGACAAACGGGTTTTCCCAAAGAATTTGCCAATAGTATAAGCACCAATATCGGCTGCCCAAATACACAAAAAAGTCAGCAGTGTTGCTGTAAAACCTTCTGGTAAAGAAGCAGAATTTGCCTTTTCCCAGAAATCTGTCCAAGTTGTAGGCCAGTAAGCTCCTAATGGGAGATTACTAAAAGCAGCACTATCAATTGCTCGTAACCGCACCCAGTAACTTGGCAAATAACCAACGTAAAATAGTCCCATAATAGAAGCGGAAACGTCAGCGATCGTGGCAAATTTGGGCTGAAATAACAGATAAAAACAGATAAGTGTGCCAGCTAAGGGCATTACAGCGTCAGCTAAACTGCCATCAATAGTACAAATTACTAGCAAAATTAGGCTGACAGCCATAGTGGTTTTAGCTGCGGGAGCGATGCCTCTGGCTCGCACCAAATTAAAATATTCCTGTTGACCCAAAAAGACGACAACCGCAAACATGATGGTAAAGTACCAACCCCCCAAAAGGGTAACAGAAAGAGCAAGAGCGATCGCAACAATTCCACTAATAATCCGAGACCAAGGCATAGAAGTATTTTGGATTTAATCCAGTTTCTCACCACTAAGGATAAAAATGGGATCAACAGCAGTAAAGGTTTGAGAAAAGCCGCGCGTCTCCAAGCGGTTAACCGCAGACTGTACTACTTCGATATTTCTAGCCCTTAATAGAGAAAAGCTCTGAGAAATAGCATATAGACTCTCTAGATTAGCAGCTGTGGCTACAACCCGACCGGATGGTGGCAAATAATGCCAAGCTGCTTGCAATATTTCCTGAATGGGTCTTCCTCCCTCAATACAAATGCGGTGAGGGGCAAGCTTAAGGTCATGTAAACACTCAGGGGCACTACCTTCAATTACTTCGACGTTTTTCACATCAAAGCGATCGCAGTTACGCTTGATCAGATTAGCTACTTCTTCATCCCTTTCGATAGCGATAATCTGACCCTTTGGACATAATAACCCCACTTCTACGGGAATTGTACCTGTTCCTGCACCAATATCCCACAAAACAGAATCTGAGGTTAAGCGTAGTTGAGCAATTAACAATAGTCGGACTTCTCGCTGACTCAGGGGAATTCCTGGCAAATGCTCGAATAATTCATCAGGAATACCAGGGGTAATATAAGGCCAAAGTTGGGAGGGCATAGAATTACGCAATTATACTAAAGATATCGATTTGCCAAATTGAAAAGTCATAAGCTATAAAAACTTTTCAAACGTAGCATTATAAGAAACCATAATGATTGGTGAAATATTAGGCGATGTCCGAGGACAAGATGCTAGGGATTTACGCTACCAAGTTCAGCAGCTATTAGGAAAAAAAGCCGGGCGGCGGACACTTATAGCTCGTAACTTAAAAACTCAGGAATTAGTCGTCATTAAGTTACTCTCTTTTGGTAGTGATTTTGAATGGGACGATCTCAAGCTGTTTGAGCGAGAAGCTGAAACACTAAAATCTTTGTCACATCCCTTAATACCTCGCTATTTAGACTATTTTGAGGTAAATTCACCCACCATTAAAGGATTTGCCCTAGTACAAACTTATATCCCAGCACAAACTTTAGAGCAATACTTCCAAACTGGGCGGACTTTTACCGAAGCAGAAGTCAAACAAATAGCCAAAGCACTTTTAGAAATTCTCATTTATTTACATGGGCTATATCCGCCTGTTATTCACCGTGATATTAAGCCTAGCAATATTTTATTGGGAGAACGTTCTGGTAATAGCGTTGGTCAAGTTTATTTAGTAGATTTTGGCTCAGTGCAAACTGTCCTCGCCACAGAAGGGGGGACTAGGACTGTGGTAGGAAGTTATGGCTATATGCCACAGGAGCAATTTGGCGGCCGCACAGTTCCAGCTTCCGATCTTTATAGCTTAGGGGCAACATTAATTTACTTGGTGACGGGTACTCACCCAGCCGATTTACCCCAAAAAGATTTTCGTATTCAGTTTGAGCAGGTAGCTCATCTAAGTCAGGGATTGACTCGCTGGTTGAAGTCAATGACTGAACCTAGTTTAGAAAAACGTTTTGGTTCTGCCCATGTCGCATTGGCAGCTTTGGATAAACCGCAAATTGAAAGCGCTCCAACTCTAGATGTTAGGCAACCATCTGGGAGCAAAATTCAACTGAGCAAGAATCAGGATGCTCTAGACATTATTCTTCCGCCTCGTTTCCCTTCATCGCTATTTTTTCTCGGTATGTTTGCCACCATTTGGAATTCATTTATTCTTGTGTGGACAATTGGCGCGCTCTCAACCCCTTTCCCTGTGAATATTCCCTTTGCCATGTTCTCACTTCCCTTTTGGGGTGTGGGTTTGTCGATGGTTTATACCGTTTTGTTTAATCTTTACGGGCATATTCGACTGCATATAAATCAGCAGCAAATTTCCTTAACCCATGAATTATTAGGATTTAAATTTCAGCGTCCCTATCTATTGTCTAGAGAAAATATCATCAAGCTGGTTTATGTGCCAACACACCATACTAGAGACTTTGAAGGCAATCGAGTTCAGATACCAGCAGGATTAGATATTTGGGTAGGAGTACAAAAATATAAGATTAGTGCTACTGGTATTAGTCATACTAATGTTAAGGGTGTTACCTATTGCTTCATTTCGGAAGCAGAATTGGAATGGCTAGCTTATGAATTAAGCGATTGGTTGGATATGCCAATTCAGCGAGAATAAAAAAACGAATAATCTTAGAGGATGTTTTAAAAGTGGTTGGCTATAATTTTAGGCACTTGTTGATCCCCCCTAACCCCCCTTTTTAAGGGGGAAGAATCAAAGTCCCCCAATTTATCGTGGGATTTAGGGGGATCTAAAACTTTTTGCTACCGACCAGAGGACTTTTAAAACATCCTCTTAAACAGGTCTAAAAAAACTGATAAGTAGTTGGACAAAAATATTTACAGCCATTACGCTTTGCTTCATTCGCAATGACATTGTGTAATTAATTCTGTCCAAGTACTTATTTATGGTGTGCCAAAATAAATATCAGTAAAACTACGGTTTTGATTACGAACCGCAAAGGACGCAAAGGGCGCTAAGAAAGAGGGGAGAGGAATATCTCTCAATACGGTTCGGTTCAGGTTTTTTGATGGAAATTCTAGAGCGTAAAGATGCGAGGAATCATCACAAAGACGCGATAAATCGCCGTCAAGACGAAAAAATGATTATTGTAGAGACGGCGATTCATCGCGTCTCTTGCCTTAACCGAACAGTATTGGAATATTTCTGACACAAAATTTTTGTGATTATACTGTGTCAATGGTATTTAAAGGTGCATTATGGATGCTAAGGAACTGTTGGAGAAATATGCCGCAGGACAACGGAATTTTCAGAGAGCAGTACTGAAAAATGTAGACCTCAGAAATACAGACCTCATTCAAATAGACTTATCGAATGCCGACCTAACTGGTGCAAATTTTAAAGGTGCGGATTTAAGTAAGGCAAACCTGACAGAGGCAATAATTAACGGAACCGATTTTAGTAAGGCATGTCTGACAGCCGCAAATCTCAGTAAAGTGAATGGTACATTTATTTTGATTGGTAGCCGCCCTCAACGTGTGCTACAGCCGGCAGCAAACTTTAGTGGTGCAAACTTAAGCAATGTTAACTTAAGTGGAGCAAATCTAATTAATGCAAACTTGAGTCACGCCAACTTAGACAAGGCAAACTTGAGTCATGCAAATTTGAATAGTGCAAGCTTGAGTCACGCCAGCTTAGACAAGGCAAATTTGAGTCATGCAAATTTGAATAGTGCAAAACTGAGAGAAGTTTCCTTGACAGGAGCAAATTTGAGTAATTCAACACTCAGTAGTGTAGATTTTAGTGGAGCTTCCCTGGTAGCAGCAGATTTGAGTCGAGCTAACTTAGAGGGCGTAAACTTTCAAAATGCAAATCTACAGGGTGCTAAACTGCAAGCAGTAAATTTACAGAAATTTAATCTATCAGGCTTAAATTTGACTGGAACTGATCTGGCTGGAGCCAATCTCGGACAGGCAAACCTCAAACAATCTTGTCTCCAAAGAGCAAATTTGGAGAGAGCAGTTCTCCAAGGAGCAGATTTGAGAAAGGCAAATTTGAAGGAAACAAATTTGACAAGAGCAGACTTGACTGATACCACTACTTATGGATGGCTAATTGAGGATGCTGACTTTAGTCGTGCGATAATGCCAGATGGAGAAGTCTATAAACCGATCGCAGCTGAAGCAGAAAACGGTAAACAGGAAACATCGTTAGAAAAAGTAATATCTATGACCCGTAAAGTAATTAATACTGATAACGCCCCCGCACCCGTGGGCCCTTATAATCAAGCGATCGCAGCTTCCGGTCAATTTCTATTCGTAGCTGGACAAATTGCCATCGATCCCCGCCTTGGTGATGTCGTCTACACTGATGATGTCAAAAAGCAAACCGAGCAAGTATTAGCTAATCTTGAAGCCATCCTCACCGCAGCCGGGGCAACTTTTCAAGATGTGGTAAAGACCACTGTATTTTTAGCTGATATGAATGATTTTGCGGCTGTAAATGCCATTTATGCGAAATATTTCCCGGAAGACACAGCCCCAGCACGGGCTTGTGTCCAGGTATCGCGCTTACCTAAAGACGTATTAGTAGAAATTGATGCGATCGCTGTGATTAGTGCTTAGAAGGAACGGATCAATAAAATTTTTATAATTAAGTGTAAGTTTATACAACTTATCAGTGCTTAGATAATGGTTAGCGATCGCGATCGAGGAAAACTTTGCGATTTACTGAATTTAGCTGAATCTGTGCTAATCATCCAGTATAGTTTTGCATGGGTTTGACAGCAGCTATCAGGCTGCTATTTTTAACCTTGTTCGACATACTTCAGCACATCACAGACTCAAAAAATGAAATATCGGGGTTTTCACGTTTCTCTAGCGAAAAATTTTCGCCTTCTTTCTAACACTCATCTCAGATATACTTTACGCGTGGGAGCCGGACTCACGGCAATGCTTGTCGTTTCTGGTGGTTCAATACTACTACCAAGTCAGGTTAATGCTGGCGCGACTAACTCAAAAGGTATCGCCCCAACTCTCACAGCCCAAGTTCCGACAACCTCTGCCGCGATTTACGTTAATCCCGCAACTGGTGCAGATAGTGCTGGTGCTGGTGCAACTTCAACAGCACCTTACAAAAGTATCAGTTTCGCTCTCAGTCAAGCCCAACCAGGTGCAGTTATTCAATTAGCACCTGGTAACTATAACCAAGAAAGTGGCGAAACCTTCCCCTTGTTGCTTAAACCAGGAGTGACACTGCGAGGTGATGAAGCTAGTAAAGGTCAGGCAATATTAATTACAGGTGGAGGTTTTTACACTAGCCGCACCTTTGCCAGACAGGACGTTACCATTCTTGCCGAACAAGATACCACAATTACTGGTGTCACCGTCACCAACCCAAATAGCCGAGGTACGGCTGTGTGGGTGGAGTCAACTAATCCCCTTATCAAAAACAATACTTTTACTAACAGTGTTAGAGAGGGTGTTTTTGTGACGGGTACAGGCAATCCTAAAATTGAAAGTAACCTCTTTGTGCAAAACAAAGGCAATGGGATTTCAATTGCTAAAGCTGCCCAAGGAGAAATTCGGAATAACGTATTTCAGGATACTGGTTTTGGTCTGGCCATTGGTGGTACTTCCACACCCCTAGTTGTGGAAAACCAAATCATCGAAAACCAAGATGGTCTTTTTATCTCAGAGTCAGCAAAACCGATATTGCGTAAGAATGTCATTCAGAATAATAAGCGGGATGGTGTAGTAGCAACTGTCAATGCTCTACCCGACCTCGGCACCAACCAAGATCCTGGTGGTAATCTGATTCGCAATAACACTCGTTACGATGTGAACAATGCTACCAAAACCAGTAAAATTGTCGCTGTTGGCAATGATATTAATCAGAAAAAGATTTTCGGCTCAGTAGATTTTGTTGCTGCATCTGTTAACGTACCCCCTGGAGGGCCTGTCGCTTTTAAAGATGTGGCTGCAAATTTCTGGGCAAAAGCCTACATCGAAGCTTTAGCCTCTCAAAATATTATCGCTGGCTTTCCTGATGGCAGCTTTAAACCCAATGAACCTGTAACCCGCGCTCAATTCGCTACTATTGTCACTAAAGCTTTAACACCACCAGCCAAACGCGCAGGGATTAAGTTTAAGGATGTAGCAACCAATTTTTGGGCTTACGCTGCAATTCAATCTGCTTACCAGAGTCAATTTGTTTCTGGTTATCCCGATGGCACTTTTAAACCACAACAGCAAATTCCCAGAGTTCAGGCGTTAGTATCTTTAGCTAACGGTTTGGGCTTAACTACGAATAATCAGAATATCCTTTCTTTTTACACCGATGCGGCCCAGATTCCTAATTATGCGATCGCACCTGTTGCCGCCGCAACTGCACGGCAATTAGTAATCAACTATCCCACCGTGAGGCAACTCAATCCTAGCCGTGAAGCAACTAGAGCCGAAGTTGCTGCCTTTGTTTACCAAGCACTCGTCAGTGCTGGACGTGCCCAAGCAATTCCTTCATCTTATTTGGTAACAGGCCAGTAAATGCCTAGTTAGCAAATTGGAAACACCAGACTGATAATTTATTAGTTTGGTGCTTCCAAATATTACGATTTTTATTAATTTTAGGAGTTTTTAAACATAAAACTTGGTGTCTTTAAATATAGCTGACCCCGTTTCAACAAAAATATAGGGTCATCGATGTCCGGTTTGAATTTCAACTAGTGGGATTTGAATATGGCAAGTTAAAATTTATTCCTTCAGGAATTAGGATTTTTACCCGATTGGGGGCGTTGTTGTCGATGCTGTTCCCAGCGCCAGAGAAAGACCATTAGGGCAACGATTCCTAATTGGAGAGCTAAACTTGGCATTGCACTCTCAACATTCCGTCCGGCAAGGACTTGGAAGAAAAAGACGAATGCACCGAGTGAGCCAGAAGCAGCGAAAGCGATGTAGAAAAATTGTCGTAACCCGCGATAAGGAGCGGCTATTTCTGCTTTGAGGCTGGCATATTGTTCGGGATTAAGGCGATTTTTAGGATTTTGATCCACCATAATTTAATTATGTTATACTCCTAGATTGTGTAGGCCGATGTGGCTCAGTGGTAGAGCAGCTGATTCGTAATCAGCAGGCCGTGGGTTCAAATCCCATCATCGGCTTTGGTGAAAGTATTGCTCAATAGTAAATTTTGGCATAAATCAAGTGTACAGCGACTAATTATCTGTCGGCTTGCTTCCCCGTAAGGGTACGACATGGTTCGACTCTGCTCACCAGCCGCTCAGTGACTACCGCAGGCATAGCTAAATTAACTTTTGATTATGAAAGTAAAATGAAATTATCCTCCACCTGAGCTACATCATGGTTGTCCCAGAACTCGAACAACAACTCCTTCAGCTTTCACCTGACGATAAATTGTATATTATCCAACTCCTGGCACAAAGCTTGACTACACACAATAACAACACCCAATCTGTGCAAACAAGCAAAATCTCAGAATTATTCCGTCAATTCCTCGTGGCTAAATTACCCGAAGAATTTGACCTTACTCGATTACTAAAAACCCTCATTGAGTCCCTACAACCAGCAACTCCAACCGAAATAACAGAATATCCCCTGCCTCAATTTTATGGATGTATCCAAGATGAAACATTCTTGCGTCATCCCCAAGGACAACAACCAGAACGCGAACCAATCCTGTGAAATTCCTGATCGATACTAACACCTGTATTATTTATATGCGGGGTAAAAATTCCACTTTAAAGCAGAAACTAGAATCCACTGCTACTAAAGATATTGCCGTTTGCTCAATCGTCAAAGCTGAACTATTTTATGGTGCAATGAAAAGTGCCAACCCACAAGGTAATCTTACTTTACAACAACAATTTTTAGCCCAATTTACATCACTACCCTTTGATGACTTAGCAGCAACGACGTTTGGAACAATTCGCTCTCAACTAGAAGCATTAGGTACTCCCATTGGCGCGTATGACTTACAAATTGCCGCCATCACCCTGACAAATAACTTAACCCTCATCACCCATAGCACTAGAGAATTCCAACGCATTAATAACTTGTTGATTGAGGATTGGGAGATATAGCGATCGCCAAAATAACAAATGCGTTAGCGTAGCCCAACCCAGGCATTGCCAAATCTATAATTGCAAACACAAAAATAATAAATGCGAACCCCGAAATCACAAATGCGTTAGCGTAGCCCGCACTATTTTGTAGGATTGATGTCTGCGGCGATTACTCTATTAATTGAATTAGATCAGGACTTATGCACTGAAAACCTAAAACCTAGATCCCCCCTAACCCCCCTTAAAAAGAGGAGAACTCTAAAAGCCCCCTTTTTAAGGGAGTTGGGGGATCTCTTGTGCGTAAGTCCTATAGATATTGACTAAGATTATCTAATAATTTCTTATGCCTTTCCGTTGAAATTGTGCCAATTGAGCCAATTATACTGTTACGAGTAATGACAGCTAAAAAACTTAATCTAATAACAGATTGACGAACTAAACCACTGGGTTGAAAATCATCATCATTAGGTGAAATGATTTCGTCAAAGTTAGGAATATATTGTTTTAATTGTGTACTAAATCCCACATGTCAAAAAGTCTTGATATTTTGGCATTTCTCTCAAAATCAGCGTAGGACGGTTTTTTATTTCTCCATTTGCTTGAGGAATAGGAGTTAGTATGATGTTACCTTCTTTCATAATTAGGGTTATATTCTTTAATTGATTCTATAGCATATTCTGGTTCATCTTCTGCATAACATTGATTTAAGTTATTTAAAGAGAAAGATTGCCAATTTTTTCTTTCTTCTATATTCGTTTCTAAAACGGTTACATCTTCGACTTGTGGAAGTGTTGAAGATTTAGTGATTAAATATTCGGCATAATGTAAAAGTTCAATTTTCAGGGAACTGGGCAAACTTTCGATGATTTTCCATAGGGCTGTTTCGGTACTCATAATTACTCCTTTTGGAATTTAGAAGGATTAATATTAGTTATGATTTTGATTGTAACGACAATCGCACTGTTTTTTTAGGAGTGATGTCTGCGACGAGGAAGGCGATAAGCCTAACGGCATAGCTTCTCTACGAGAGGCTGCGCCAACGCTTACCGCAAAATCACTATATTGTCTGTTCACAAGTAAAAAATACTCATCCACGAGGTTCTTTCATTGGCAGACACACATCACCTGTGATAAAACTCTATACTTGCTCGAAATCTGGGGTACTGGTGTCAAATTTTTCACACACTATAATAGTGTGATTTCTCACACCCTTACCCATGAACGAACAGCGTCAGCAAGCCTATTTCAACCTTATTCAAAACCTGTTGAATTGCCGTAGTGACGATGAAGTACAAGAAATTTTGGCTGCAAACCAAGATTTAATTGATGCTGGCTTAGTACAAAAGATGCTGGAAATGGCAAGTAATCTACTAAGGCAGGGCGAATTAGACCAAGCTAATCGTTTAATGAATATAGCAGGACAGCAACTTGGGGTTTCTAGTAAATTATCATCGACTGCCACAGAACAAGAATACTTAGATTTCTTAGGGCAAGTGCTGAAAGTAACAGCAGAAAGTGGAGGTGACGCGCAGGTAGTTTACCCCTTGCTGGCAAAGAATACAGACAAACTCGACGAGGTGTTAGTAGAAATATTGCGCCATTGGGGGACAAGTGCACTGGGGGAAGTCCAAGCAGATGAGGCGAAATACCTAGCAGCAGATATTGTCGCATTTAGCAATCTAATTCAGCAATTCCCCTTGGGTAGCAAAGCCAGCAATATGGAAATTGCCATTACTGGCTATGAAGTCGTGTTGACAGTCTATACCAGAGAAGTTTTGCCTCAACAATGGGCAGCAACGCAGAATAATCTCGCTGCTGCCTACAGCAATAGAATTAAAGGAGACAGCGCAGATAACATCGAAAGTGCGATCGCTGCTTATACTGCTGCTTTAACTGTCTACACCAGAGAAGCTTTGCCTCAATCTTGGGCAGCAACGCAATATAATCTCGCAAATGCCTACAGAAATAGAATTAAAGGAGACAAGGCAGATAACATCGAAAATGCGATCGCTGCATATACTGCTGCTTTAACTGTCAGAACTAGAGAAGCTTTGCCTATTGATTGGGCAATGACGCAAAATAATCTCGCAAATGCCTACAGAAATAGAATTAAAGGAGACAAGGCAGATAACATCGAAAATGCGATCGCGGCTTTAACTGCTGCTTTAACTGTCAGAACCAAAGAAGCTTTGCCTCAATCTTGGGCAGCAACGCAATATAATCTCGCTGCTGCCTACAGCGATAGAATCAAAGGAGACAAGGCAGATAACATCGATCAGGCGATCGCTGCTTATACTGCGGCTTTAACTGTCTACACCAAGGAAGCTTTGCCTCAATATTGGGCAATGACGCAAAATAATCTCGCAAATGCCTACAGAGAGAGAATTAAAGGAGACAGGGCAGATAACATCGAACAGGCGATCGCTTCTTCTACTGCTGCTTTAACTGTCTACACCAGAGAAGCTTTACCTCAACAATGGGCAATGACGCAAAATAATCTCGCAAATGCCTACAGAGAGAGAATTAAAGGAGACAGGGCAGATAACATCGAACAGGCGATCGCTTCTTCTACTGCTGCTTTAACTGTCTACACCAGAGAAGCTTTACCTCATGATTGGGCAATAACGCAAAATAATCTCGCTGCTGCCTACAGCAATAGAATTAAAGGAGACAGGGCAGATAACATCGAACAAGCGATCGCTTCTTCTACTGCTACTTTAACTGTCTACACCAGAGAAGCTTTGCCTTTTGAATGGGCAATAATGCAAAATAATCTCGCAATTACCTACAGTAATAGAATTAAAGGAGACAGGGCAGATAACATCGATCAGGCGATCGCTGCTTATACTGCTGCTTTAACTGTCAGAACCAGAGAAGCTTTGCCTTTTGAATGGGCAATGACGCAAAATAATCTCGCTGCTGCCTACAGGGAGAGAATTAAAGGAGACAAGGCAGATAACATCGATCAGGCGATCGCGGCTTCTACTGCTGCTTTAACTGTCCATACCAGAGAAGCTTTGCCTTTTGATTGGGCAATAACGCAACATAATCTCGGACTTGCCTACAGCGATAGAATCAAAGGAGACAAGGCAGATAACATCGAAAATGCGATCGCGGCTTATACTGTTGCTCTAACTGTCAGAACCAGAGAAGCTTTGCCTGTTGATTGGGCAATGACGCAAAATAATCTCGCTGCTGCCTACAGCAATAGAATTAAAGGAGACAGGGCAGATAACATCGATCAGGCGATCGCTGCTTATACTGCTGTTTTAACTGTCTACACCAGAGAAGCTTTACCTCAACAATGGGCAGGAACGCAAAATAATCTCGCAATTGCCTACAGGGAGAGAATTAAAGGAGACGGGGCAGATAACATCGAAAATGCGATCGCTGCTTCTACTGCTGCTTTAACTGTCTACACCAGAGAAGCTTTACCTCAACAATGGGCAATGACGCAAAATAATCTCGCAAATGCCTACAGAGAGAGAATAAAAGGAGACAGGGCAGATAACATTGAAAATGCGATCGCTGCTTATACTGCTGTTTTAACTGTCATAACTCCTGAAGCTTTGCCTGAAAACCATGCACAAACTTTATTCAACCTGGGAATTACTTATCAAGACGCAGCCCAGTTTGGCCTAGCATACAAAACTTTTGAGTCTGCCATTGCCACTATAGAATCTTTACGGGAAGAAATAGTATCTGGAGAAGAAAGCAAACGCAAACAAGCGGAACAGTTTAACAAAGTTTATAGCAGCATGGTAGAAGTTTGCTTGGAATTAAATAAGATTACCGAAGCAATTGAATATGTTGAACGTAGTAAAACCCGCAGTTTAGTTGAACAAATCCTCGAACGCGACTCTAAAACCATCTTCCCTCCAGAAGTATTCACTCAACTAGAAAAATACAGGGATGAAATAGCCGTAGGACAATATCAAATCCAAAATGGCAAAGCTGAAAATCCCCAACTCCTAGCACAACATCTACAACAGTTGCGAAACCAGCGTAATGAATTGCAAAACCAATACTTACCTGTTGGTTATGGTTTCAAATTTGACTCTTTCCAAGGTTCTTTGGATGAGCATACAGCCATTATCGAGTGGTATATTCTCAACGATAAAATTCTGGCGTTTATTGTCACAAAACAAGGAAAATTAAGTGTTTGGCAATCCCAACCGGAAGACCGACAAGCTTTAGGAAATTGGAGAAATGAATATTTGCAGAACTACTACGGTCAAAAAGACAAATGGCTAAATAACTTAGGGAAAGCACTTAAAGAATTAGCTTCGATTCTGCACATTGATGAAATAATAACCCAGATACCAAAGCACTGCGATAAACTCATCCTAATTCCCCATCAATTCCTGCATTTATTCCCCCTTCATGCAATTCCAATAAATCAAAATTCTGAAAATTCGTCTTGTCTTCTAGATTTATTTGCTGGTGGTGTAAGCTATGCACCCAGTTGTCAACTACTGCAACAGGTACAACAGCGCAAACGTCCTGATTTTCAATCCCTGTTTGCAATTCAAAATCCCACAGAAGACCTGAATTACACCGATTTGGAAGTACAAGTTATTCAAAGCTACTTTAATACTTCCAACGTTCTGAAAAAAACAGCAGCGACACTAACAGCTATTAATAATACTGACTTAAATACTTACCATTGCGCCCACTTTAGCTGTCACGGGTATTTTAACTTAACAAATCCCGGTAAATCAGCCTTAATTTTGGCAAATGCACCCATCGCAGACACTCCAACAAAACTCGACTCCGAACGTTACCTGAATTTACGAGCAGGGGAAACCCACGATTTAGAAAAATGCCTGACTTTAGATAAAATATTCAGTCTCAAATTAGAAAAATGTCGCCTCGTCACCCTTTCCGCTTGCGAAACTGGATTGATTGATACTAGAAATACCAGCGACGAATACATTGGTTTACCTAGCGGTTTTCTGTTAGCTGGTAGTCAAGCTGTAGTTAGTAGTTTGTGGACTGTCAGCGATTTATCTACAGCGTTTTTGATGATGAAATTTTATGAAAACCTGCAAACAATAAATAGTGTCTCCATAGCACTCAATCAAGCACAGCATTGGTTACGAAATTTAATAACAGAGGAATTTGAAGCACTGTTAGTTAAATATCATCCACAAATTGAAGAAATTTTTGCTCAACTCCCAGAAGAAAAGCGTCCAGTAGCAAGAGCAATATTAACAAGAACCTGCAAGCGCAAACCCTACCCTTTTGCAGCACCATTTTACTGGGCAGGATTTACAGCTACAGGGCTTTAAGTGGTTACGCAAAATTATTTATGTCATTGCGAGCGAAATGAAATGTAGCAAAGCAATCGCAAGGCTTTGGGATTGCTTCATTTCGCTTTGCTTCATTCGCAATGACAAATGTATATTTAATTTTGCACTACTACTTAAGATTCAGATTTGGCAGTTTTACAAAACTGCTTTACGCCGATTTTGGCAACATAAATTACCACTGGAGTTGCTAGGGCTATGGGAATATTACCACTCGCCGCGAGGGTGGCGATCGCAGCTGTCAATACTCCCGTCATCAAGTCGTCAAATTCTTCCTGACAGATGATTTTGCTGAGTTTTTGGGCTAAATTCTCTAAATAATTTGAATCTCCTCTAAAGCTAACTTCTGCATCAGTTGTCTCAACGGCAATTAACTGTGCTGCTGCTTCCAGACTTCCCTTACACTCTTCTATGGCATCCAAAGCTGCTAATGCTTCTGGACTATTCGCCAACTGGCTGCGAAACTGACTAATTTCCTCTGGTGTAACGGTAATCATTTAATAGTTTTAACCAGTAAATAAATATACGAAGCATTCAGCAATTATACATCTAATGCCTAATCTAGAGATATGGCGTAGTTTACAGCCGTAAGCATCGCGATCGCACGACATCAATAGTAGGAATAATCTTGCTGTGCGATGTCTACGACGGGCTACGCCTACGCGCATTTTCAACAACCAGAAAAATCCGCGCTATTTTGGGTTAATATGCGATCGCTCCTTCAAATCAAAGCCCTGATATATCACTCAAACTCAGTTTCGCAGAAAGTTTTTAACAAATCGATACAATTAGCGATCGCTCCCAAATGAGCAATTTCAAAGCCATGTGTATTTTGTGTAGGAAACGCCAAACACGCAGCACGCCCAACATGACCAAATTTCATCGCAATTGAAGCATCACTACCAAATCCACTCAGAGTTGTTAACTGTACTGGCATATTCAACTGTTTGGCACTATGGCGCAGTTGTCCATTTAGCCCTTCATCATATATCCCATAAGCATCTTGAGATAAGAGTACAGGACTTTCCCCATCTTTAACAGGATATTCGTCAGATAATGGACAAATTTCTAAAGCAATCAAGGCATCTAAACGCTGGTTTTGAGTGAAAAATAGCGCCCCAATTGCCCCGACTTCTTCTTTGGCTGAAGCTACTAAATAAACATCGGCTACTGGCTGTTTAAGATTTTCAGCCAAAGCTAGCAAAATAGCAACAGAGGCTTTGTTATCCAAGGTGTAACCGGCAATATGATCCTTTAACCGAATTGGACGCTTGCGATGCTTGCCGATTACCATTCTAGTTCCAGGTCGAATCCCAACTGCTTCTAATTCAGCAGATGTCAGCTTCGTTTCAATCCAGGCATTTTCCCACTTCACAGTAGTATCTTCCTGCTGCACTTTTTGGGGCGATTCGTGGGAAACGTGGCGGGAACCGAAGCTGAGAATACCGCTAATGGTTTCGTTATCTCCCAGTAAATCTACAACTCCTTCGCCATAAACCCACGGGAAAGAACCGCCGAGTTTGCTGACTTTGACACGACCTTCATCACCAAGACTCTTGACAATTGCGCCAATTTCATCTTTGTGTGCGGTGATGGCGATCGCACTATCTGGATTTTTCCCTGGAATTTTGGCAATAATATTATCGGCGCGATCGCACCACACTTGTACACCCAGCGCCGCAAATCGTTGCATCAACAACTGGTTAATCTCAGCTTCTGCACCACTCGGAGAATGATGCATAACTAATTCTTCAATAATTTGAAATAAGCGATCGTAATCCCACATCAAGACAGTTAGTTTAATTTTCAACTGTTGTATGAGACAATTGTGCATCAGCAACCCGACCTGCTGTCATAAGTACCGATCTTTTTTGTTGACGCTTCAGCACTCCTACCGCACCAAAAGCACCGAGCGCTAAAATCCCCAAGTTTATCGAAGATTCAGGAATAGACTTAGCATCAATCGCAGCCAATGCAGTGTCTGCTATTATCTTCTGAGCAGCTGTCGTTGGGTGGAAACCATCCCAGATGAGAAACTTGTTATTACCTGGGTCACAAATATCTGGTCTAGATAGACAAGACTCGGTTACATTCGTCAAACCTAATGAACTTGCCTGATTAAATAAAGAATAAGTATCAATCGGGATAATGTTGAGATTAGGGTTTTGGCTCAAAGCATTCACAGTTGTTGCTAAACCCAAGTTAAACTCATTAGTAGATTCACTAAGGGTTGCAGGATCGCGACCGATTTGAGCAGCCGGTAGCTTTCCTAAATCTGGCAAGTTAAACACCAAAATATTTTTCGCGCCGACTCCTACCAGAGTATTCAACGCCAGAGATATATTACTGATTGGCGTGGTAGAGTCTTGGGGGTTAAGAAAAAGGAAGTCATTAGCACCTCCCCATAATGTATAAAGTGCATTTGGGTCAGCAGTTTGATTATTTGCTTGCAGAGTTGCAGCAAAACCAAGGACTTGTTTGAGTACTCCCGGTAAACCTTTATTGGGAACAACAGCGTTATCTAAACCAGAACTAGCACCACCGAAAGCGAAGTTTATCCCTTGAGTAGGAGGTGTGGAAGGAATAGTAGTCAATAAAGTGGGTTTTAATCCTAGCTGATCTCCGAGATAATCTACCCAAATCGGCCCATCGGAAAAACGTCCATTAAAATAAGGTGGGCTTTGAGGAAATGTCCCTCCAGTAGCATCGTATACATTACCTGTATCGGAAAGACTATCACCAAAGACATAAAACTGATCAAAACTCGCAGCCGAGGCTTTGGTCGGCAACATGAAAGAAAATAAAACAAATCCGACTGCTACAGCTTGTTTTTTCATATTTGTTTTACCCGTGAGATTTTTTAGTTTGTTTAAAAGTAATAAAGGGGCGATAGTCTGACAACTTAAGTTTTGAGTTACTTCAAAACTAAGCGTGTCTATTGAGTTGATTTACGTTGTTTCACTTAACTATGCCTCAAAAATTCATCAAACACAGGTAAAAACGCCGAAAACACTTAGATTTACATTTTCTTGATAAAAAATCAGTGGATTACAAAGAAATCACAAACTTTTCATGTTCAAGTGTGAGTATTATCCACTTTTCTGATATGGGATAAGCTAACCGTAACAGAATGGCGTAACCCTTCGTAGACATCGCTTTAATTTCGCTTCAATTTCAAAGCCTCAGTAGCCGACACACCCTCACCCGGACTGCCGAAATACCACAAAGTCATCGCAGCCTCAGCACGAGTCACTGGTTTTTTGGGTTGAAACAGAGTCGTATAGCCAAACACCCGCCGAATATTCGATTGTTCGCTATTTTGGTAATCAGCTAACACTGCTCTTAAAGCCTTGGGGTCAATTCGGGCTGCGTCTTGGAAACCCCAGGTTTGTTTAACCGCATCTAAGTTAGCAGAGGGTAAAGCTTGGCGAGTATCTAGGGGTAATTTCCACAGCAGCAACTGTTCCCGTGTTAGGGGTGCATCAGGACGAAACAAAACAGCTGTAGAATCTCCAGATAAAGGACTGGGAATTAACCCAGCTTCGACTAATCCCTGAATTGCTGAAAAATCAGGGTCTTTTGCCGACACATCACTAAAAGCTGGTTGAGTACTTTCTGATGCCAAGCGAATTTGTTTAGCTGGATTGCTGGCATACATAGCATTATTCGCAGCAATTAGCCAACGAGCGTATTCCCGATGTGTAATGATTTTACTTGGTTCAAACTGGTTATTTGTGGTAGTGGAATTACTCTTAGTTTCTTTTGGCTCTATGGACAAAACACCCAATGCAGCTAAATCTTGGATGTGTTGCCGCCATTCTTGCGGTACTTTATTGAGATCGTTGAATTCCTGAGATTCAGGTATAGCTGTAGGAGTTGTTTGATTATTAGGCGTAGTTGGTGGCTGTGCTGCCAAATTTGCAGGTGGTATCGGGCCAATGAACTGGGGATTTCCTGGTTGAGGAACGGCGTTAGAATTTGTAGTTAGGGTAGATTGCGCCGTAGCGACACTATTAGGTACGTACTCAATCAGTAATTCCGTAGCAGTTTGGGGTTGATTTGGTGTGGCGTTAGTAACTGATTTAGGTTGAATGGAAACCTTCAACAACAAATCGTTACGACGTGCCTCAAAAACACCTCCCGCATCATCTGTTGGCTGTTGCAAAATTTGCCAGTTATTTGTTTGAAACTGGCTACGATAAAAGCTAGCGATAAAATTGCTGGGGTCAGAAGTTAACCAACGAGTTGAGACTCTGTTTTCTGAGCCACTAGCAGGTGTAACTTGCTGTAGTTGGGCATTGGAATATAGTGGGATATCTTTGGGAAAATCAGCTGGTAACTGAATTGTTGATGCGTTTGGCTGTGCTTGTGGTTGGTTAACCTGAGATTCTCCAAAGACAGCTGGATTGCTTTGCAGTTTTGGATCTGCCGCCAAAGATTGCTCAAGGTTTTTGGCTACTGGACTGTTAGCACAGGCTGTTAACGAGGTCAGTATAGCAGCCCAAATTAGAAATACAGCTGGACGTTTACAGGGAAGCACAGGAAATCACAAATTGAGTTTCAATTCCTACCCTAGCGCAGACTGTTCATTAAATGGGCATTGGGCATTGGGCACTCTGCTTCTTAGCGCATTATCAAAAGACACTACCGACTCAGTATGTCTTCTTGGTAAATGTCTCTGTTGGTAAAGATGATATATCTCTAAAAATGAGTAAACGGTAGCAAAAGCTACCGTATTGTCTTCGTTTTACAGCCATTAGGTTTTGATAATTCCCATGCTTATATATAGAGTTCCCTAAAGGTGTGGCAAACTAACATTTTTGAAAAAAAATAGAAATAAATCTGAAATACTTGCTATCCAAGAGTTTTTTAACTTGTCGCGGAAGTCCCCACCTTCTCTGCGAGACGAAGACAGCGAACAATGTACTCATAAGGTGGGGATCGTGAGCGGGGGGGTGAGGATTGCATCCAGTATTGTTTTTAAGCGGGAAGCAAAAAAACAATACTGGATGTATGACGAAGCGCAAAGTGCGGTCTTGGGGTCTCCCCCGCCGAAGGATGCGCGGAGCGCTGTAGAGGAGCAACTTTGCAAGACAGCGCCAAAATTTTCTGATAAAATTATTGGGTCTTGGCCACCAATGCCGTAAGCGAAAACCAAGCTGTATAGTCAGGCGATCGCCAACCGACTGAAGTAATACACTAAGACTAAAGCCCCCCTTAGCCTCACTCAAGGAGGGCAATAAATTAAGTTCGCTAACGCTGGCTTAGAATCGGTTATGGAAATTATTCATCTGACGATGGTAAGCTAAATAAGGCAATAGGTGGAAAATGCCAGTGTTAAGCAATTCCAGGAACTTGGCGTAAGTTCGTTATTTTTGGCGACTGGGGTTATATGCAAAGCAGTCAAGTGTTATGGCAGTTTCCCTAGTGTCTATAAAATATATTTTCCGGGGAAAATCCTACTTTTTCTGTAAGTCAAGAGTTTCTTGACAACTTCGAGAGTAGTGAGTGCTGACTCTAAAAGTGCATAGTTTACCGCCGTAGGCATCGCTCCTATCTTGAGTAGATGGACAAAAATATTTACAGTCATTGCATACTCTGTTGGACAACCAGCACGATACGTAATGAAATAAAGCGTTCGCAATGACGTTGTGTAATTAATTCTGTCTGACTACCGATCTCAAGCTTTCTCTCTAGCAATCCATCCCCTGTTATTCTGGGATAGGGTAGCGGTTATTTTAGGAAAGCTGGTTAGTGTGCGCTTCGCAATCTCTAGAGGTAGTACACAGTTGGCTGTGGTTGTTTTCCCAATCGTTAGCAGGATTAGGTAGAGGCAAAAAAGACACTTCATCGGATGCACTGGCAGTTGAAAAACCCTCTACAAGCTTGGTCTAAACAGTTAACAACTTCTTGATAGATTAGATACAATTAGCGCCTGTGTTTGGCTCAGTGATCGCTTATTAAATTTGAGTATTCAAATTTACATACTGAACCACTAGCCGATTTGACATAGTATTAAACCTTTCACCTGCTGGCTCTGGCGAAAAATTTTGTTTAAGGTCAAATTAAGACTTATATTCAAGGACAAAGGTGTTTCTTGGAGACAAAGTTACCCAAAAGAGCGCAAAAAGCTGAAAAGATATGTCTAATGTCAAAAACGCAGAACTGATAAGAGTATTCAAAATCTAAAATAGATATTAAATTGAAGAGAAAACAACGACCATCCACAGCCGTCAGTCCATTTTACTTTCTGTAAAGCGTCACCGGGTTGTTACCAGTGCTGAAACACGATTACATGCAAGTTTCCCAGGATCAGCCTATTTATTCTGAGGCTCCACTCCAGTTATTATTATTTGTCGATGGGCGACCCAAGTCCCGACAACAGGTGCAGCGAATCCGTGCTTACTTAAAAGAATTACAGGCTGAGTATAGTTTTGAACTTCAAACTATCGATGTTGGACAACAACCTTACTTAGCAGAACACTTTAAGTTGGTCGCAACGCCAGCTTTAGTCAAAATCCATCCAGAACCACAACAGGTTTTGGCTGGGAGTAATATCATAACGCAATTGAAAAACTGGTGGCCTCGCTGGCAAGTCGCTGTAGATGCTTACTTAAAATTACAGGAAGACTTGCAAGAAAGTATGGACGACAATGGTCGGGCGACATCCCCCAAATCCACTATCCATTCAGTTGCTGTTTCCTCTGAATTAATCCGACTCTCAGACGAAATTTTTCGATTGAAGCAGGAAAAAGATAATCTCCAAGAGCAGCTACAGTTTAAAGATCGGGTGATTGCTATGCTAGCGCACGATCTTCGCAATCCCCTAACTGCTGCCGCGATCGCAATGGAAACTCTTCAATCTAACTACAATTTAGAAACAGGTCAATTCGAGCGCCTCAAGCCATCGATGGCAGCCCATTTATTAAAACAAGCCCGCAATCAAACTAAGATCATTGACCGGATGATTGCTGACCTTTTACAGGTAGGTCGGGGCAAAGATACGGAGTTTCCAATTTTACCCCAAAAAGTACAACTAGGGAAAATGTGCTTAAATGTACTAGAAGAATTGTGCGATCGCTACACCGCCAAAGCCCAAGAGGTAGAAACGGATATTCCTAATGACTTGCCACACGTATATGCTGACCCAGAACGTATCCGTCAGGTGCTAGTGAATCTGTTAGATAATGCCATCAAATACACACCAGAAGGCGGCAAGATTAGCATTGCCGGATTGCACCGCACTACTCAAAAAGTTCAGTTTAGTATTGGCGATACTGGGCCGGGGATTCCTGTAGAAAACCGCGATCGCATTTTTGAAAACCACTTTCGCCTCCAACGGGATGAAGGTAAAGAAGGTTATGGCATTGGTCTTTGTTTATGTCAGCGGATTGTTTTAGCACATTATGGTCAAATTTGGGTAGACTCCGCCCCCAATAACGGAGCATGGTTCCACTTCACGCTGCCAGTTTATCCTGCTTAGGGATTGGGCATTGACTAATGACAAATGATAATTAAAAACTTGAGACAAAGCGATCGCGCCCTCCAGCCTTTGCTTGATACAGTGCTTTATCTGCTCGTACAATCAAATCTGAAGGTGAGGATTCCCAAGTAGGGATAACAGTCGCCACGCCCATACTAAGGGTGACATACTGACTTACAACAGATCCATCGTGAACAATTTGCAAATCTCTGATTCCCGCTTGGATCATTGCGGCTACATGAACTGCACCAGATGCATGGGTATGTGGCATAATCACAGCAAATTCTTCGCCACCATAACGCGCTACTAAATCCTGATGTTTTTGCACCTTCATGTTTAAGACAGCACCTACCTTTTGCAAACAGATATCCCCAGCCGGATGGCCATATTTATCGTTATAAAATTTAAAATAGTCGATATCACACAAAATCATTGATAAAGAAGATCCCTCTTGTGCGAGATTAATCCACTGAGTATTGAGATAATCATCAAAACGGCGACGATTAGCCAACTCAGTTAAGCCATCTACATTGGCAAGCTGCTGTAGAGCCTGGTTTGCGGCCTCTAACTGTTTGTATACTTGCCCTTGCTGTAGCAATCGGCGCAACCTCTGGCGCAATACAGGCCAGTGAATTGGCTTAGTTACATAATCAGTTGCCCCTGCGTCAAAAGCACGGTTTACGGATTCTTCATCATCCAAGCATGTGATCATCAATATGGGAGTGCGTTCCCATATCTTAGAGATGACCGTATTGTTAAGAGTCGAGTTAGTATCAAAGCTTGCAAGGGCTGAGATTAAATTATTCCTAGCAATCTGAAGCAAGTGCTTACAGCAGGTAAAGCCGTCCATCACAGGCATTACAGCATCGAGTAAAACTATATCTGGCTTGATCGTCTCGTAAGCATCTAAACATTGCTTACCATCATTAACCTCAACCACTCGATAACCTTCTTGTTCCATAGCTTTACGCAACAATACTCGAATGGTCTTGTCATCATCAGCCACTAGGATCAGTGGTGGTTGCTTAGAAGCAGTAAATGGGCTTATGCCTGACATGAGTTGCCTTCTACTTGCGGGACTATCCTGAAAAAGGCTGTGCAACTCAATCGCATGGGAGCGATCGCTCTTTTCATCAATGCCAGGATTTGCGGCAAAGGTGTATGTGGCTTCACAATCAACTTTTGTTTGACAATAGACCGATCAATGTTGTTGAGCCAAGCAAGCGGTAGATAACTAAGTTGCATAGACAATCTATAATTGGAACGCGAAGGCAATTGTTACCTTTTTGTTCAACTCTGGTTATGGGAAAAAATGTTACTTTTATATTTCCCCATTGTTAAAGTCAAATTGCGATTTTTTTAAGAATTGCAAATGCACCCCTCGATCGTGTAATTCTGTAGTTAGTTCACAAGCCTCATGAGATAGCACAAAATAATTCCCAAAGTGAACTAAGAAGATAGTCCAGACTAAATACTAATATCACTTAACTTAACTGAAATTTCTTCAGTCTATTCGCCAAGGCTTGTGCAAGCTTAGTATGCTTAGTATAATTACATAAGATTGAGATTAGGCTTCGCAGTCAGCTTAATTTTTAAGTCACCCAGAGTTAATAAATTCAGTAAAAATTTTTATGGCGGTTCCCATTCAAATGTGGTACAACATCATCTCGTAAGGTGTAGGGGCAATTCATGAATTGCCCCTATGGGTGTACCTCACATAAATGAGAACCGCTATATTCAATTCATTCCGTATATTTAGTTGAATTTAAATCTATCAGGTTCCTATTCTTAGAGATATTAATATAGTAGCTACAGAGTAGCGAAGATTCTCTAAAGATAGATATGCTAAATTAAGAATTATTGAACAACTTAATCTTATAATTACTTCATAAAGAACACATCAAACTGCCATCTTTATCTTAGACAAAATTCCAAAAATTAGCACAACATAAATCAAAACCTATTCCCCTTCGCTAAAACTTTAAAATGCCAGACTCATTAATGTATCAGCAAGATCACTTTGTTGTTCTAGAAACAAATCAACCAGAACAATTTCTGACACCAACAGAATTATTAGAAAAGCTCAAAAACACTCTCAAGCAACTGATAATTAAAGATTTGCCACCTGATTTGCAAAAGTTTGATACTTTGGAAGCTCAAGCACAATATTTAATCGACACTACTTGCGAATTAGATATTGCTCCTGGGCAATATTTACAATGGTATGCAGTTCGTTTAGAAAAGTAACTTTTTTGGTCAGTAGTTAAGAGAATCCCAAAAAATAAATTATCCAATAGTTAGCAGGGTGGAATGCTATGGCAAAATATGCTGTTCAGTTCCCCGATCCCCAACTTCTTAAATAAGTCAGGGATCTAAATCGTGGATAAAGGCATCGAGGTCGGGCAACAATAATTTTTGTTATTGACTGCTGACTAGTGACTCTTTTGGAGTATTGATCAGCCCTAACTCAATTGTGTTTTCAGATGGCTGCGTTATTTGAATCTCCAGTCCTGGGCCAAAATAATTAGTCATTTTTTCTTGCTTTTTTTGCCACACATCAATTGGTATTAGCGGTGAATCAAATTCTAAAATTAGGGCATAGTTACCATTAACTTCTATTTCTCGCAATCCTGTAACTATTGGCCGTTCCTGATCTGTAGGACTCAAACCTAGAAAAGAAAGTGTTGTATCTAGATGAGCATCTTGACCGTAACAATATCGGGTGATGTCTTTGCGAATTTTATTTTGAGTATCAGTTGCTTGCTGTTCTCGTAATATCAATGCCGACGGTGATGTAGTTTGGCTAAATGGTACTGGCTTAAGTTCATTAGCTTTTAGTGCCAGTCCTCCCAACAATAGAGGAATCCCATAAAAAAATCCGACAAGATTGAGTGTGGCATTATTATCAGCATAGGCAACGAAGCCAATTATAGTTAATATACCACCGATAGTTAAACCGAGTGTTCCCAAGGAGATTTGGCGGAGCATGAGCTTAAATTATTATAAAATCTGAATACCTCAGTTTTATTATCATCGGCTATAAGTGTACCTGTTCTTTAGGGGCTTTCAAACTTCCCAGTACTATTTGTAAAGACTGATACACGGGTAGTCAAGAGGCTTTGCCTTCCTTAAATCAGAGGCTAAGTAGAAACAGGAAGACGGAGAGTTTCTAACTCACAAATCTGAGTGTCGTGGACTACTAAAGGCGTATAATTTCCCAGAATGTTGCATTTTAAGTTAACTTAAAACTTAAAGGTAGTTAAAGATGGGAAAAAGTAATGGATATACAGACTATAAAAGAAAGGATTGTCGCAGTCCAAAGTAAACGCGAGTATCTCTTAAGCCTACTAGAGCAACCAAATCTGGGAACTTTGAGAGTTGACGTAAATCAGGCTTTGGAAGAGTTGGATGAATTAGTTGATGAATTTAGGCGCACCATTCCGGTAGAGTAGAAATTATCAAAAACTGCGTCGGTATAACCCTCAATTTCAGGTTATACCGACGCTCGTCAGTACTATCATGGCTTTAAATCCCCAGAATGAAACTAAGCCTGAGTAGGCGAAGCAACATAACTGTACAGTTTATCCTGGAATTGAACCATCTCCTGCACGCTGACCTAACTGCCTGACTAAGGCAATTAGTTCGCTTGTAGGGACATCTTTCTTGCAAACGTCATCAAAGCTAGCCATTGCCTTTGTCCCCTGAGAATTTACATCTTCTACTGAGGAGTAAGCAAGGATCTGAGTATTGGGAGATATAGCTTTAATGTGACTAGACGCACTCCAGCCATCCATGACTGGCATCTGTAAATCTAGAACAATCACGTCAGGATGGCAACGTTTAACCATTTCTATAGCTTCTTCACCGTTACTGGCTAAACCCACTACTTGAATATTTTCTTGGCAAGAAAAAACCAATTGTAAGGTTAAACGAGTCAGTTCGTGGTCATCAACTACTAGAACACGCAAGGTAGAAAGCTCACAGGATAACATTAACATTGAGAGGAAAGACGAAATTATTCAGAATAACCTTTTTAGTTTATGGGAACAAGGGCCAGCACTGACTCTATCCTATGGTTGATTAACACTTTTCTGACTTCTAGTCAGGAGTTTTTTATAAGAAGAATTCAGAAGTCAGGAGTCAGAAAAAAGCCATGAATTCTGTACGAGTGGTTGATGAATATTGGTGAAAACCTCGCCCCGCACTTCGTGCCGCTACGCTAACGTGGGCAAACTTGGCTGAAACTTTTTCCTCATTTAAACTCCATCCCTTCATGGGTTGAGTATTCTGACTCCTGTATTCTGACTCCAGCAGGACTTTTTAATCAATATGATTTTAGACTACACCAGTTGAGCGTAATGCCATATTCATCAGAATTGTTTGTGAATTAGCTTCTGGAGAATCATCATAAGGACGGCGTTGGATGTAAGTGCCATCGGCTTGTAATTCCCAAGCTTGGCGGTTATCTGCAATCATAATTCCCATAATTTCTTGCAAATCTTTTGCAATATCTGGGTCTTTTACTGGGGTAATTACTTCGACTCGGCGATCTAGGTTGCGACGCATCCAGTCGGCGCTGCCGATATAGATTTCCTCCTGTGTATTGTTATGAAAATAATAAATGCGAGAGTGTTCTAAAAAGCGACCAACAATGCTAATGATGCGAATGTTTTCACTAATATCTTTGAGTCCTGGGCGCAAACAGCAAACGCCCCTGACAATTAGATCGATTTGCACTCCGGCGCGGGAAGCTTCATATAAAGTAGCGATAATTTCTGGATCGACCAGGGAATTCATTTTAGCAACAATGCGTCCAGTAAATCCATTTTGAACATTTTCGATTTCGCGGTGAATTAGTGCCAAAAAGCGATCGCGCATATTCACAGGCGCAACCAGCAACTGTCGATAAGACTTTTGCAGGGAGTATCCTGTCAAGAAATTAAATAAATCTGTGATGTCAGCACCTAATTCTTCCCGACAACTAAATAATCCCAAATCTGTGTACAGCCTTGCCGTTTTGGGGTTATAGTTACCAGTACCAATATGTACGTAGCGACGTATTTGGTCTTTTTCGCGCCGTACCACCATAACGGTTTTACTGTGGGTTTTCAGCCCCACTAAACCATAGACAACATGCACTCCAACTCTTTCTAGTCGTTTTGCCCAGTAAATATTATTCTCCTCATCAAATCGCGCCTTTAATTCCACCAGTACAGATACCTGTTTATCATTTTCGGCAGCCGCAATCAAGGCATTCACAATGGGCGAGTCACCAGAAGTCCGATATAGGGTCATCTTGATGGCTAACACATTCGGATCGTAAGCAGCATGGGTAATAAAGCGGACAACTGTTTCCGAAAAGGATTGATAGGGATGGTGTACCAGTAGATCCTTTTCCCGAATCACCGCAAAAAAGTCTTTCCCCTCGTCTGTCTCCACAACATCTGGATCTAAATTCGGTTCCTTCAACCTTTGTAGGCGTAATGGTACAACAGATTGGCGTGGTGGATCTTTGAGTTCTGGCAGTGGTAATGCCATAAAATACATTAAATCCCGCAGTCCTAAAAGTCCGTCTACTTCGTAGAGATCGTTTTCTGTTAATTCCAAATCTTGCAATAATCGCGATCGCACTGCTTCAGGAGTCTGGGATTGAATTTCTAGCCGGACTGGACTTCCACCCAGCCGCCGTTTTCTTAATTCCTGTTCGATCGCTAACAGCAAATCATCTGCTTCATCTTCTTCTAGAATCAAATCAGCATCGCGGGTAATGCGAAATGGATGATATTCTTGAATGTTCATCCCTGGAAATAGGGATTCCAAGTTATGAGCGATTACCTGTTCTAAAGGTACTCCTGTCCAGTGAGCAGGTTTTTCGCTATTGTAATCTCCGAGTTCCGGCGGGATCGGTAAAAATCGTGGTAGAACACTGGGAACTTTGACTCTGGCAAATAATTCTTCTTCCTCTGGATTCTTGACCACAACAGCCAGATTCAGACTGAGATTGGAAATAAAAGGAAAGGGATGACTAGGATCGACAGCTAGAGGAGTCAAAACTGGAAAGACTTGTTCCTGAAAATAGCTATTGAGATAAGTCCGCTGTTTTTGATTCAAATCTATATAATCCAGAATATGAATGCCCCGACTCGCTAGTAAGGGACGAAGTATTTCCTCAAAATGTTGATGCTCTTTCTTGACATAAGGAGTCAAGGTAGACCTAATATCATCTAGCTGTTGTTGTGGTGTCCGACCATCGGGAGTTAACAGGCTGACTTTCGCCTCGACTTGTTGCTTTAAACCAGCAACCCGCACCATAAAAAACTCATCCAAATTAGAGTTGAAAATTCCCAAAAACTTGAGGCGTTCGAGAAGGGGCGTGCGATCGTCACAGGCTTCATGTAACACCCTGCCATTAAATTCTAGCCAGCTTAACTCTCGGTTAAGATAATATTGTGGATCGCTAAGATTGATAGGGGTAGAGCTTTTCTTAGATTTTGCCATAATTACCTAAGGGCAGGCAGATGTAGCCCATTTAACTGGGGGACAATAAATATAGTAAGTTAAATGGTGTATATAGGCGAAGCAGCTTTTCACAGAGTAGGAAAAAGGAACTTTATTTGTCCTTAATTTCTTTAGTTCTGATGGCAAATGGCAATTGCAGATTTTGATCGTAGAGGAAATCTTTATCAATAGCGATCTCGCGTGTAGGTAAGTTACTGTTATTTGTGATGCCATCTTGAGGCGCAATTCGCAAAATGTACTTACCAGGCGGAACTTCATCTAGACGATAAAGACCAAATTCGTCACTTGCAGATGCAGAAATTCTTTTACCCTCAGCATTGATGACTTCTACCTCTATTTCTGGTATTGGCTTACCTGCGGCATCTGTGATTCTTCCTGCTAAACCGTATTCTACTCTGACAGGGAAATCTAACTTAGTCACAGCAGAGGTTTCCACCTTAGCGACTATCGTACTTTTCTTCACAGTAAGTTCCACAGGTAATCCTTGTGGGTCAAATTGAACTACATATACACCTTCTGGCAAATTACCGACGAAGAAATTACCTTTAGAGTCAGTTACAGTTCCAGCGACGGCTTGACCTTGTTTATTGATCACTTGGATAGTAGATTCACTTAAATCAAAACCTTTCTTTGCTCCTTCGATCACAATTCTTCCAGCGATCACACCCTTATCTTTCCCAATAGAGGTATAGTCAGCAGGAGTCATTCTGCCATCGGCAAAAGATAAATCGGATACTAGTGATATAAACAAGCGATCGTCTCCAATACCACCAAAAATGTTTTTGATCCTAGAAGGAATGCCCTGATATTCCACTCTAGCGAATAAACCTGGCAACACACGCATACTCGCACCAATCACTGGGCCAATATCTCCATCTCTGTATCCTAGTCCTATACGCCAACTTAAGTCTGAGAAGTTACTGGCATTACGATTCAGGATTGCAGTATAACGAGTAGGTAAGTCACCGCCAGATTCAGTCCCAAATGATAGTGAATATTCTCTACTAAGGTTATAGCTCAGGTCAGTTGTATAGATATCATTGACAGCGCTCAAAGCCAGACTGGTATTCTGTGTTGGTCGATAAAAAGCGTTGAATAAATAACGGCCGTTAAAATCCGGTTCGCCTCTTAAAGATAAATTATAAAAGGGACTGAATGAAAAAGTGGGCAAAATGTAAGTAGTCGAAGTACTCTGATATTGCTGTTTACGGGCTATGACTCCTAAATTAAAACTATTACTAAAAGTATATTTAGCTTGGACACTATGGTTAAATTGATTGCGCGATTGGCTACTATATAAATAACCAGCAGGATATGATTCAGAATTCCCAACAATTTGCAAGCGATCTAACTGGAAATCTAAATCAGCTTTATAGGCAACTTGACCGTTAGAAGTGCCAACACTAGCAGCGATAACTGCTGGATTTATTAACCGCCAAATAAAACCTGCTTGTGATTGTGTTCTATCAGACTGTACTTGCAATGAACCTTCCAAAGTCAAGTTACTAGAAATTCCCTGACGCGCTTGATAAAATCCAGCAAGCTTACCTGAGTCAGCGTTAACAAAATCATCAAATAAAGTTCTCTGGATGTAGTTACCAGTTAAACCAAAACCTGCTAATTGAGTAGTTCCCCCAGATGGTAACAACAAATCAGAAGCTCTCAGTCTCAAAGAACGAATTTGTATAGGTATATTCAGGTTATTACGGTTATAAACCAACAGTTCAATATCATTGGTTTGACCAGTAGGTAAATTGACATCTACAAATTCGTATTCCCCACTCAGTCCTACTTGTTGTTGAGCAACTACAACTCCAGCAACTCTTAACTGTACAAAACTTGCTGGAGGAACTCGACCGTTAAAGCTTTGTATAGGCTGGGACTGTCTCGATAAGAGTTCAGTTGCACCATATTGTCCGTTAAATCTATCTGGAGGAAGATTGCTATAACCAACTTGGAATCCAGTCAGATCAAGAGGTGACAATAAGGGATGTAAGCCGATTTGTTGACGACCAATCTGATAGAGAAATTGATTTGAGCGTTTAAAGAAAAAGTATTCAGCAATCTCTGGCTGGTTAATAAAATCGTTTTCTAGACGTATACGCCAGCCACCACCGGCTAAACGTCCTCCGAAAAGCGTAGAACTATGCCAGCCGGAATTACCAAAAGTATTAGTAAAATTTAACTCTTGTCTGAGACTTGATAAACCACTACTAGGAGGTAAAACTTCCGGTCGAAGATCGGCTGCTTTAGTGCTATATTCCCCATTATTTCTTCGCCAGGGCAAATCAACTATCAAAGCTAAATCTGAAGTTTTTAACTCAACATTTGTAGATAATTTCGACCTTAAAACTGCATCACTAATATAAATAACACCATTGGTTTTCTCAAGCTCACTTGATGTAACTGTAACTTCGCCAGCAGGTGTTTTAAGTTTTGCATTTCCATCGGAAATATCAACAGTAAAGCCAGCAATTTTAGCAAAATCTAGCAATGGAATTAATAAAGTATTTCCACGCTGGACAATATCTAAAGTACCAACTTCCTGGTTATTAATAACAACTCCTAACAATAAAGTTTGTGCCGTTAAAATCTTATTTTCGGCAAGATTATTAGGTAGAGAATAATTTTCTGCTGGTGGATCTGTTGAGTGAGGGGGCGATTCACCAGAAGCAGAATTTTTTGTGGTTTGGGTAGTTAGCTTTTTAACCAGTTGGTCATTGACAGAGCTTTGTGGTGCCCTATATGTAGAAAATTCAGCCGGGAAGGGGAGGGTTTCTGGTGGGGCGATCGCTCCGGCAATTATCTTGTTTGTCTTCCCAATCTTGGCATCTAGTAACTTTGCAGAAGAGAAATTTTTAGAAGGTGCGATCGCAACTGTTGGGGAGGTGTTAAATTTTGGTAGAGCATAAGTAAGCACAAAAGTTTCTATGAGTAGCCAAAAAAATTTTCGGCTACCAAATCATGTCTAGAAAAGTGACAATTAATTTACTTTGAGAATTTGGGCTTTGGAACCTGCAAAATCTATTTACGGCGAAGAGAATTTCTCAGATTCCTAGCAGATGGCTTATTTTCAGACTGGTTATTATTAGCTGCTGGAACTGTGAATGGAATACCTTTATCAATTGGTACACCACTCAATTCCCCATTGATATCCAATACGTAGTTTCCAGGCGGTAGAGTTTTAGTGATAGCTAAGTTCAGTTTACGAGTACTATCAGGTAATACTGGTGATGATGGTAATGAGCCTACATCTAATACAGAATCGGGTAACTTTGCGTCCGGTTTACCTGTATTAGCTATGGGTTTTGTAGCTTCATAACCTGGATATTTAGCAGCAGACCAAATAGCATACTGACCACTTAGGCGTATATAGGCATTACCTTTATTAGTAATATCAAATACAGCCTTGAGAGTATTAGATTTGGCATCGACAGTGAGAGAATTGAGGACACCAATTCTTTTAATCTCTCCCACATAACCATAAATTACTACCCCTAGCCGTGATACTACCCTCACTCCTCGAGATGATTTCACAGGAGAAACTTCTTGGAGATAAAGCATCGCCCGATGTTCACCCGGCTGGGGCTGAACTTTAGGACGAATAGCAAAGCGTATGGTTTGAGCGCCCCCGGCTGGAATTGTAAATTGAGAGGGAGTAAAAACGATCCACTGATCTAAAGATTGCTCATTAGAAGCAATGTCTTGGGTTTTATTATCTTCATTTATGATCCAAGACTTGACACTGGCTTTAAGTGTAACGGCTGTAGAAGCCAGGTTAAGAACACGAATAGTTTCACTACGCGTCTTATTACTATTAATTTTTACTTCCAATCTGGGTGGACTGACACCAATATTAATTGCTATAGCAGAGGGTATATCCAGAGCCAAAGCTGCCAGTAAACTTAAAGCTATTTGGCTAAACTTTTTTAACGTTGGGATTGTGTTTTTCACTTTCATATTCCACATCAAGAAACTAACGCCGATTAACAGTTACCGTCACATTGCCACCATATAAACCGGCTGACTGGGCAGTTGAGAGATCCATTTTCAATTTAAATCCCCCTTGAACTAAAGCTGTGTTGCTATTTTGATCGCGGGAAATTTCGGTGATGGGTAATGGTTCTAGTACTATTTGAACTGCCGAATTGGAATTCTGGGCACTACTTACCGCATTGTTGCGTCCATTTTCCGCCTTTATTTCATAGCTGGCATAGAGAAAACCCACTTGGTCTATAGGCACACGCATTTCCCAGAAGTTGGGAAAATCACGGGTGATTAAGGTATTGAAGCCTGGAGGAGCCAGCAATTGTTGTGCATTGCCCACAGACTCACTTTTGACTGCTGGTGCAATTTCTGATGCTGATAAAGGAGGAATAACTAGTGTTTGAGGAGTAGATAACTGATTAATTCGTGTAGGTTCAGCAATTCTCAATAAAGATTGCCCTAAAGAAGGAAGCTGTGGCAATACTAAAAGTGTTAAGCTTGAAATACATAGGCAATTAATAATTTTAGTCTGCACCTTCTTTCCTATTATTAGATTGCTGTCACTCTGTTTACATTTGTTTGGCATTTTGCATCAATCTCCACCATCATTAGAGGTTGTTTGAAAAGTTTTATCCCCCCTTTTTTACTACGGTGTACACACATCTTTGTACAAAACTAAAACCGTTGAAGATCCCCCTAAATCCCCCTTAAAAAGGGGGACTTTGAGGAATTTTTACCCCCCTTTTTAAGGGGGGTTGGGGGGATCAAAAGCGTCTGGGACAACTCTAGAAGACTCGTGTGTACACCGTAGCTTTTTCACAGGGGAATCGGAATCAAAATCCCCTTTTTTAAGGGTGCGGTTTCCCCAAGTACAGCAAGTGACGTGGATTTAGGAGAATCTAGAACTTTTTGCTGGCGATAAGAGGAGTTCTCAAACATCCTCTTAAGGGACATCAAATAAAACTGTTGGGTAAGTCTTGTCAGGTATCGGTAGGGCTAAGGGTAGATGAAAAACCCGTTGATATTAATAACTTAAAAACCTCAGCCCTAATTCACAGAAGTTGCTGAATAAAGATTCGGATAACTGCTATCCCTCAAACAGCAATGCCAATTAGGGAGCGTTCGCCGTGATGGCAATAGCGCCTCCACTATATGAGCCTGCTGCCTTGGCTCCAGTCAAGTTCACCGCTAAAGTAATGCCACCAGTGAAAGGAGTGCTTAAACCAGGGGCAGTAGTCTGAGAGCTTGGAGCAGTGACGGAACTAGTGAAGGTTGCTGAACCACCACCGCTAACAGCAGAGTTGAGAGTACCAGTAGTAGTTGATACGGTAACAGCAACCCCCTGCCCAGAGCGAGGGTTGTTAGACCACACTGCAAATACCAGAGGTATTGGTTTAGTGACAGTGGTGTTGAATGGACTGGCCGTACTGAGTCCACTGCTGGGGCTTGAATCTGCTACAGTAATAGGCTGTGTCTCAGTAGCAATTCCACCTGAACTTAATGCAGAACTTAAGTCTGAAGGTACAAGGTCTAACTGAATATCACTGACAGTCCGCAAGTAGAGAACTTCAGGTACGGTGACAGTAACATTGACGTTACTTGGAGCAGTAGTAAGTTGAGCATTAGCGGGTGCAACAATCACACTACTCAAGGCGCTAAAAAATGCAGAAGTAGCAGCGAGAACTAGTAAAAATTTGGTCTTCATGATAAAAGATTTCTCCGTATTGTTCTGTGTGAATTTAATTTGAGCTTGAGCAAATCTCACTGTTTAAGCAAACAAAGTTGATTTTGGGTTGATATCCAAGAAATAACATTTCAGTAAATTTACTGATTATCTTGCTTTATACTTTAGGCTATTGCGCTAGAACCACCTCCTTGTTGAATCACCCACAATTCTGTGCCGTTAGTCCCGTTCGTAGCAGTGAAGAACAGCTGCGTACCAACGACAGTCAGGTTGTCAGAGTTAGCAATTCCTGTAGCGTAAATATTGCTAAATTTCTGCGTACCCGAAGCTGTGCCGTCGCTGCTCCACACTTCCCTGCTGCTGCCATCAGAAGCCGCAAAATACAGGGTGCCATTGAGATTGACGAGATTATCAGGAGCACTATTATTCGGCTGGTTCTTAGAGTCGTTACCAGCCCAAATATCTTTAACTAATACTGTGTTGTTATCAGTACCATCTGTTTTCCAGAGTTCGATACCACTTGTTGTGTCATAAGTGACGAAGTATAAGGTATTGCCAACAGCAGTCAAATCAGTAGGACCAACACCAATATTTGGTGCTTGTGTAGTGTTATTCTTAACCCTTGCAGTGCCGTTAGCAGTGCCGTCACTCTTCCAAAGTTCTGGCTGAAAGTTATCGTTATATTTGACAAAGTACAAGGTATTGCCAACAGCAGTTAAATGGTCTGGCGCTACGCTGTTGTTACCAGGTGTAGCATCCTTAACTAAACTAGCTGCTCCACCTTGATACTTCCAGACTTCAAATCCGCTCGTACCATTATTGGCAGTGAAGTAGAGGGTACTGCCTATAGAAGTGAGGCTGTTCGGCAATGAGCTAAGGGCTCCTGTCCTGATATCGATAACTTGTGTTCCATTTTGAGTACCATCACTTGACCAAAGCTCAGTACCATAAGTGGGGTTATTGGCAGTGAAGAATAACTGACCATTGACATTGGTGAGATTTAATGGATTGGAACTATTGACACCAGGATAGATATCTTTAACGAGCGCAGATGTTGTCCCGTCATATTCCCATAATTCCTGACCATGCGTGCCATCATCAGCACTAAAGAAGAGTTTGTTGCCAACAACAGTCAGATTGCTAGGGTTGGAACTGCCATTAGGATTAATATCACTGACTATTTGGGTTTGAGTGCCATCATATACCCAAAGTTCTGTACCCTTGATTCCATCATTAGCGCTGAAGTAAAGCTTGTTGTTGAAGACAGTCAGATTAGCTGGGTTAAAGTTGCCAGAATTAATATTAGTCAGGCGGGTAGTATTAGCTACAGTGCCATCACTCTTCCACAGCTGAGAGCCAGTGCTACCATCGTTGGCAGTAAAGTACAAAATGTTACTTGCAACTGTCAGATTGCTGGGGTTAGAACTACCAGAACCGGAGTTGAGATCAAACATTCTGGCTTGAGAAGACCCAGACAAGTTTAAAGTGTAGAACGTGTTGGCAAGACCAGAGGTGTAAACGCGAACATAATAAGTCCCAACCCCCAAATTGGCGTTTATAGTTTCATTGCTATTTCCTGATTGAGCAGATGTCTGAATCGCATTAGCGTTGCTATCCAACAATTGCACATCTGCATTGTCAATCAACCCACTGAGGGTGAGATTGAATACACCATTGGTAGTAGACTTGAAAGTGTAGTAATCATAAGTGTCAATATTACCCACAAAATCGTTGAAAGTTTGGGAACCGTTTAAGGTGCCAATATTTCTCGCTGTAGATGATATATTGGGAGCTTGATCTGCTGCTATGGCTTGAGCAGAAACATCAAGAGTGTAATTTGTTGCTACCCCTACAGCAGGAGTGATGAGGACGTAATAAGTACCTACATTCAAGCTCTGGCGAATGGTGTCGATAGCAGTCCCAGATTTGTTGGAACTTTGAATACTATTACCATTAATATCTAGAAGGTCTAAATTTGCATTCCCTGTTGCTGGTGTTAAGCTGAAGTTAATTAAAGCATCAGAAGTCAAATCAAAGCGATAATAATCTTTATTGTCAGATGAATTAACAAAATCTGAGTAGCTGTTAGTGGTTAATGGATTAATATTGCGAGCTGTTGCTAAAGTGTTGCCCGCATTATCTACTGGGTCTGAAACCAGGGAAATCTGCAAGTTATAGTTAGTAAAACCTGATGACGCCTGATTTACACGAATGTAGTATGCTGTGCCCTGGTAAAGATTGGCGCTGATAGACTCAGAAGCATTGCCAGATTGAAGAGAACTGGCAACGATTGACCCAGAAGAGGTAACTAAGTATAGATTGGCATTGGACCCTAAGCCATTTAGGTTAATGGTGAGGTTTCCATTGCTATTTAATTGAAATTTGTAATAGTCCTGACCATCTACAACTGCACCAATATTACCGACAAAATCACTGGTGTTATAATTGTTAGAATTGGAGACTGTACCGATATCGAATGCGGTTGCAAGTGAATTATCAGAGCGGTTACTTTGTAAGATGGTTTCAGATGAAAGACTGAGATTATAGTTTGTGATAGTAGTACCTGAAACTTGGGCATAGTAAGTTCCAGCTGCTATGTTCCCACGAATTGATTCTGGGGTAGTGCCTGAGTTAGTAGAGTTATAAATAGAAGTCCCAGAACTATTGAGCAAATTTAAATCGGCATCATTGCTCAAGCCATCTAAGCCTAAAGTGACAATACTGGAACTACTAACAGTAAACTTATAAATATCGAGGGTGTCAGAGCTACTAAGAGAATTTTGAAATATGCTGGCGGTGGTGGTGAGAGAACCACCAATATAAGTTGCAGTATCTAAAGCTGTGGCTGTTGTACTTCCGGGATCGGGGAATCCTGAATAAGTTGGCATAGTTATTTATTATTTTTTATGAAGTTCAAGGATATATACTGGCTAAAATATTACTCAGAGCATTCATCTATAAAAGAGCTATGTATTAGCTGTTGCGATGAAATCTTTAATGTTCTTTGCCATCTCTCCTTTAAACTTCATTGCAAATAGAATTTAACTCTTAGGGAAAAGAGAATACCTGCGTGAAAGTACTTAATTTAATGAAGTTAATTGTTAAAAAAATTAATTTACTTCTGTAGAAAATTTTAGTATAAAAATTTTCTCATTAGATCCTGATTAAGGGTATTTTCAAGGAAAATAATTGGTAATACCATATCTCTTTTATTCTTTGCTAACTGGCTTCTCCAAAGGATTTTTCCCTGCATTGCAATATGTTTCAAGCTACTCGTCGCCGTCTCGCTCTTTGGTATACTGCCGTCACTGCTGTATTACTACTCCTGTTCGCTAGTGGGGTTTATTTATACGTCCGTGGCACACTGGTTGAGCGGATTGATGATACCCTTAACCATGTAGTTGAAATAGTAGAGCGTTGTCTCACAACAAATCCCTGTGCATCTACGCTCATATTTGAGCCAATTAATGCTGATGCAGATAAATTTCGCATTAATTTAGAAGCCAGTTTTCGTGAGAATGCCTACACCGTAGAAGATGATCACATCGACCTAGAATGGTTTAGTCCCACTGGTAAATTACTTTGGTCAACGCTATCCGAACCCCTAAATATTCCCATTCATGCCAACCGTACTGGTGAAACTGTGCGCGTAGTCAAGGGAGAGAGTGAAAATTCAAAATTTCTAACTCCTCATTCCTCACTCAACACTCAAAACTCACCACTCTTATTACGGCAAATTACCCAACGGGTAGAAGTGGGGCGGCAAGTAGTAGGATATCTGCGTGTTAGTCATCCCTGGTTTGAAGTTACTAAACCTAGTCGTGAGTTAATTTTTGATTTAGCGCTAGGTATTGGGTTAATGGTGCTTTCTGTAGGTGCAAGTGGCTGGTTTCTTTCGGGTAAAGCGATGGAACCTGTAGGTGAGTCTTATCAACGCCTCAAACAATTTACTGCTGATGCTTCCCACGAACTTAGAAGTCCCATCACTTTAATTCAAACAAATGTGCAAGTTGCCCTCGCAGACTTGGATTTAGCAGAGACAGAAGCAACCAATTCTATGCAATATCGGCAACAGTTAAAGGTGGTGGAACGGTTAACGCAGCGTTTGGGTAAGTTAGTCAATGACTTACTGTTCTTAGCACGGCAAGATAGTGGGATTAGCAAAGATATTTTTTCACCTTGTCCGCTAGATGCCTTGTTGATGGAGGTGGTTGAAGAACAACAATTGTTAGTCCCTGAAAAAGAAATCGCCCTTTCTCTAGACTTAGTTGATCCTCCTGCATCTGAAACTAGCCCGGAATTATTAGAAAATTGGTTTACTCTTGTGGGTAATTGGGATCAACTGGTGCGGCTATTCACAAATTTAATTGCTAATGCCTTGCATTACACTCCCGCAGGTGGACGGGTAAAAGTGGAATTGGCGCGGATTGAGGGAATAAATCGCGTTTCTGGACTACGTTACACCAGTGCCCAGTTGCAAGTCAAGGTGAGTGATACCGGAGTTGGCATCCCCGCAGAAGCACTACCACACTTGTTTGATCGGTTTTATCGGGTAGATCCGGCACGAACTCATACAAGTGGGAATACAGCTACAGCCAGCGCTACTGGTTCAGGATTGGGATTAGCGATCGCTCAAGCTATTGTCGAACATCATCAGGGTCATATTCAAGTTGAAAGCACTTTTGGTAAAAGTACTACGTTTACCGTCACTTTACCAATAACTCTTGAGTCTTAAACAAGACAGTTTAACTGTTGCAAAAAGTTGGTTAATAACAACGATTAAAATCTGTAGACTTATTTACTGATTGAGATTTTCAGTCTTGAGAATGAAATATATTTATTTTTTTAGATTATTTACTTGTCCTTAGCTAGATACACAAAATTGAATAGGCTGTTAAATTTTAGATGTATTCAACAGTCAATAATCGTTAATTGAATTTACTGCTTGAAAAATCATTCATTTTAATACAATACGGTTCAGTTATAGCGGTTCTCAGTTGAGTGAGGTACAATAACCCCACCCCCAACCCCCTCCCCGCAAGCGATGAGGGGGCTATGATGTACCTTGTATGATTAGGAAACGCTATAAGGCTAAAACTCTTTGTTAAAGTCAGTTTTTTTTAACGAACCACAGAGACGCAGAGTACACAGAGAGAAGAAAAAAAACGCTTAATTGAACTGTATTGCATTTTAAGGAAGAAAAATTTAAGTTTTTTTTAGGAGTCAATCACAAATATGAAGTCTCAAAATTTTCGCAAGTCTGCTCAGTTAGTTGGTGCTATTTTTGGGGGATTACTGATTACTGCGCCAGCAATTCCTCAAGCAGTAGCACAAGAATCTACTCCCAAAGTTAATCCTTGTCCCAGGATTTTCTACGAAGAACCACATAATAGTCAAGTTGTAGTGCCCCAAGGATGTCCTCCTAATGCCTTAACACAAAGACTAGCCGCTCAAGGGCTGCTTCCCGCTTCTGCTAACCCATCACCAGAGCAAACAAGATTGGGTGTCGGCGGTGATGCTCCAGAAGCTGGTACTAAGGTTCCTGGCGAGCAAAGTCAACAGCCCTCACCAGGAGCGGTTTCCACCGATCAACAACGACTACTACCACCACGACAAACCCCCAGCGCAACGATCGCACTAACTAATGGTACTGTTAATGTAAAGTTGGTAAATGATACTGCGGCGAATGTAACTTTCCAAGTGATTGGCGATACTGCACCGCGATCGCTACAAGGAAAGTCTAATGTCACATTGCAAGGTCTAAAAGCACCAGTCACGGTGACGTTTGAACGAGTAGATGGCGGACAATTGATAGTCACTCCACAAGCTTCTTCAGAGCCAGGAAGTTTGGAAGTTAGATTTAATGAAGCCACAAATGCCGCTCAAGGTAGAAGTGCGATGAGAATTGAACGAAACGGTTCAGTATTCTTGAATTAATTAATCAGACGCGATTCATCGCGTCTCTACAGGAGAGACAATTTTAGATTTTGCATTGAAGGAGAAATCTAAAATTGAATAACTCCTACTTCCTCTGAATCATTTTAGTGAGTTGATCTAGCAATTCGACTTCTTGCTTACTGTCTTCCAATGTTCGCGCTATTACAATCGCCCTTTCGTAGAAATTACGGGCAGTTAGGTAATTACCTTGTTGCTTGTATACCTGAGCGTAAGACTCAAAAGATTTTAATTCTTCTCGCAGATTTTGCAATTCTTTCGCAATTGCTAAACGTTGTTCTAGTAAATCAAAGGCTCTTTCATAGCGTCCGACAGTAGTGTGAGCTTTAACTAAACCGTCAATCGCGCGTAATTCATTAGTGCGATCGCGGTTTGTTTTAGCTGTCCGCATTGCTTCACCATAAGTAGCAATAGTATCCTGGTAATTTCCCGATGCTAGGTAAGCATCACCTAAATTATTTAGGGTATTTGCTTCACCGATGGCATCGCCAGTCTGACGGCGGAAAAGTAAAGCATTTTCATATAATTTAATCGCCTTGTTGTAATCTCCCAACCTGGCAGTTACTAAACCCAGATTACTCAGAGATAGTCCTTCACCCTCAATGTTTTTGACACTGTGAGCAATTGCCAGTGCATCTGCAACTGTTTTACCAGCAGCAGCAGGTTCTCCTTCTTGGAGGAGAAATGTACCGATATTATTTAGCACAAAAATCTGAGATTGGAAGTCTTTCGTATCACGAGCGATCGCTAATCCTCGTCTTAAAGCATCTTCCGCCTCTTTTGAACTACCAAGCTGAATGTAAGCCTTTGCAAGCAAATTGTAAGTCAGACCTTGGGCTTTGAGGTCGCCAATTGAGTGATATAGTTCTAGTGCTTGCAAGCAAGATGCGATCGTTTTATCGGCATATCCTGAAGTATATTGTTGTTCACCGATACTCAGTAAGCTGTCAGCTTCATCTCTTGATTGTCGCCCAACAGAGCTATTTAAAGGACGGTGGAGTTGTTGCGTAATATCAACTGCACTCGCAGCTATGGGACTCAGCAAAAAAGTAAAGAGTAAAAAGCTGTGTAAAAGTACCTGGGGACGAGAAATCACATCTACGCAAATCAATTGCCTGGGAAATACAAGCCGTTGTTTCATAAAAATTACCCCTAAAGTTGCGGGTTTAAGTGAAAGGTCTAAGAAGAAGTTTTAAGTTTATAAATTGAAGACAAACAATATACGCATTTACACTTAAGCTATGATTAGGGAAAATCTTCTCCAAAGTATATAGAGCGGATATCTGTGGGTAATTTGTCCTCTAGCATACGATAGCCTTCCTGGAGAAAATTGGCTACTTCGTTGGGCGCGATCGCTTCTCCTTCGGCTTGCAGATAGGCGGCGATTCTGGTTTCGCTCCAGTGGAAAGTTTGAGCCATTAACACGATTAATCGTAAAACAGGTGGTAGTTGGTCTAATGCCTGTTGTACATAGCACCATAGCGGTGGTGAAGTCGCTTGCAGAGAATAATGAATTGCTTCGGTGGGTGGTAGCTTAATTTCGTTAATACAGAAAGCTGTCATATTAATTAACCAATTTTGCATCGTTAAGGCTGGCTCACCTGATTCAGGGGTGGTTAAATTTAGTCCACCGAGTTCGTAATAGATATGCCGCCAGGTGAGGGCAAACAGATAATCTGCCTGTACAGGCGATCGGGCCGAGTGCCGAATTAAGGTATACACTATGGGGCTATAGCGGCAAAAAATCACCGTAAAATACTTTCCGGCATCTGGGTTGCTCTGAAACAGAGTCAGTAATTCATGGTCACTGTGATGGAATAGCGACTTTACCAGAGGATGATTAGCTTCGGGAAAATGAGGAATTTGCACAAGTCTTTGAGTTGATAGTTGTTAAAATAATTTTGGGAATTGCACTCCCGTAGTTAATCGCATAATATCTTGGGGTTGCCCAGTTTGTAGCCGAGACTCAGACTACTTGAGTTATTGATAAACTAAAAACAAGGACTTAATTTTAGTCTTAATCCACAATAATAAAATCGATTCCCCTATAGAATCCTTATTTGTTCATGGTTATAGCAGTTAGTGTGATGTCGTTCCTCCTCAGTCCTCTTACTTTAGGCTCCTTTCTCCCTTCCTTGCCCTTGGATAGCCTGTTTTCCACCCAAGGCATTATGGTAATGCTGCTAGCAGCTTACGCTGGTGCGATGTGGATGTTCCTCACCAGTGCCCCAAAAGTACACACTGTAATGGTGTCAGATTTGGAGGTTGCCCGACAGTTGTATGAAGGGCTGCTAGATTTGCCAGCAGCTGAGGTGCCCTTGCACTATTACTACAACTACGAACAAACTATAGGCGCAACTGGGATCGATCCGCTATACATGTCTACCGGGCCGAGTTTGTCAAGCAAAATGATGAATAATGCCACCGAAGGGCTGTGGTATCAATTGAAGAAAAATACTCAGCTACACATTATTACTGGTGCAAGTTTAGGTAGCAAAAATCAGCAACGCCACGTTTGTTTTGACCATGACTGCCTAGAAATGATTTTAATGCGAGTCGAAACGCGCGGTTTGAAATTCAAAATTCGTAACCAGAAGCCCCTGAATTTTTTGGTTAAAGACTATGAAGGGCGAGTAATTGAGGTGGCTGAGGTAGCGAATTAGTCATTAGATTTTAGATGATTTTATATTGTGTGGTGCGTAGCTTGCCGTCGGAGGCATCGCACTACACAATATTTTTTTGAGTAGTTAGGCGTAAATGAATTAAAGTTTGTACTAAGGACTTTAGTCCAGATAAACCTTGCTATGAACGATGAATCGGTCACTTATAGGGCAATACGGTTTAATTAAGGGCTACTGGCAAAAATTTTGGCTTTTCGAGACGCGATAAATCGCCGTCTCTACAAGTGTTTTGGTCTTATCTGAATCTAAATCAGGTTAATGAGTAGGGCGAGTAATTACCCAAATAATCTTTTATCACTGTAAACCGTGGCAAATAAAAGCAGCCCAGTAACGAGGATCTGAAAAGGGAAATTGCTGAGTAGAATTTTCTATTTCTTGAATTCGGCTGTTCAATTTAGCATACATATTATATTCACCCTTCCATTGTTCATGTTCGATAGAACCTGAAGGATATTTTTTTCTATTTCGTATCAGTTCTTTTTCCCTTGCTTCTACTTCATGAAATACTTTGTTTAGGTCTACTTTTGTAAATTCTCGTAGCTGAATTTGGGCTTGCTGTAAAGCTTCAGGACGGTTTCTACCTTCTTGTCGCTGCTGGTAGTAAAAAATGGAAAATAATGCTGTGGCTAAATCATTGACTGACCACAGAGTACTAACTACACTTCTAGCACCAGCACACAAAAAGCCTGTAGAGAGAGTAAGAATATCATCAGTTAGAGAAGGAATACCCAAATTAGTTTCGCAGCAAGACAGAAACACTTCTATAAGTTGAGGTAAACGCCAACCAGATGTCATCAATTGCCCCAAGGTGATGCTGTTACCATGCGCTAATTTTAACTGTGATTCTAAAGGATTATCGAGGCGAGATTGGGCATGGTGGCAGGAATGAAGTACTTGAACTTGTTGTGCTAGCTGTCGATAGTTATTGGAGGTGGCTTGACTGCTGCCAATTAATCTATTTTCTGATGGAATATTATACATTTGGGCAAGTTTTTCGCCTTCAAATCTGGCGCAAGGAAGGTTGTCTTCGGCATCTTCCACAGTTCCATATTGTAGAGATATTTCATTAAATTTCCCTACATTATCACGTTGTTGACAAAATTCTAAAATTTGGCAACTTTGGGTATAACGAATAAGGAATTTATCTCCTAAATATTCCTGATATTCTCCTGTAGGCAAAGCAGCGAAGGGAATTTGATGGAGTAACAGGTGAGGCACTAAAATTAATTCTTCTATTCCTTGAAGATGTTGGGATATGAGTTCAGATATTTGCAAGCGTTCAGCTAATTCGCGGAGAATGCTATTAATTTGAGTTTCCCATTTTTTGTAATCATTCATATAAGGCAATAACCAATTCTGGCTAATCCAGCCTTGCAACGTCTCTAACCCTTGTCCTGTGCAGGTGTGGAGAGTAATTTTGTTTTGCTGCACGACAAAAATATGGGTGTCGCTGTTGGTAGTATAGAAACTGAGGATAGTTGTATTGGGTTGGTCAATTAGCTGTTGAATTTCTGACAAGCTGAGGGGGTTAACTTGAATTTCTCCGGCTAATACAGGATCTTCACGTCTGAGATTTTCCCAAACTTGTTGTTTTTGGGTTTCTAAAAGTGCGATCGCTTCATTATAAGCTTCCCAAGCGGCGCGTGTATCACTGCGGTTATCTTCAGATTTATGGCTTTGGCGTTCTTGATCAATTTGTTGTTGCAGTTCTTCATACTGCTGTAATAATTCTTGAACTTTTGGGGGGATTTCTTCGCCTTGAGAGAGGTTGTAGCTTGCCATTAAGTCTACCAGGCGTTTGGAACGCGATCGCTCTGAATATTCAAAGGCTTTATCTATTTGTCCAGCATTAATACAGGCTTGCACTATCTTTTCATAGACTTCAATAGTTCCCTGCAAAATCTGTTGACGACGAATTTCAGAGCGGCTCCAAGCACGAATTTGCTCTATCGCTTTAATAGCAAAGTCGTATCCCTCAATTGCTTCTGTCCAACGCTCCACCGCAAAAGCTTTGTCTCCGAAATTACCTCCATATTGGAGACAATCTGTAGGGAAGGCAGTGGGTGTACAAATTTTTAGCGATAAGCGAAAACAAGCAAATGCCTGATTAATATTTCCTTGCTGATCGTAAGTCAAAGCTAAATTATTTTGAACCATTGCCCAATCTAGCGGGTAAGATTCGCAACTATAAACTTCTAAAGCATGATTAAAGTAATAGAATACTTGCTCTAAATTGTTTGTGCCTTCCTCTTTAGCTAAGTCACGATATATATTGCCAAGATTGTTTTGAAGTCCAGCCCAATCTTCCAAAAACTCTTCCAAATTTCCCAGAAAATCTTCATAAGTATGTTCTTCTAAACCAGCCTTAAAACATTGATAAATATGTTCTTCTAAAGCAGCTTGATACCAGGATATAGCTATCTTTAAATTTTCTACTGGCTCTCCTTGTTTTCTTTTTCTGTAGGCAGCACCTAAATTAGTAAGAACCATTACCCACTCTGTGGGAAACTTCTCACGAGTATAAACTGGCAAAGCTTTTTTACAGCAAAATATTGCTAATTCAGTATTTGCTTCATCTATAGCACCTAAATCAGAGTAGATAGTTGCTAAACTATTTTGGATGCTAGCCCACTTTTGTGGAAACTCTTCACGAGTATAAACTTTTAAAGCTTTTTCAAACGCCTTAATTGCTTTCTCTCCATTCTTTACCCAATCACCACGAATTCTCTCACAGTAAGCCTTTCCTAAATTATCATGTATTTCAGCCCATTGTTGAGGATACTTAACAAGTATTAGTTCTGCCTCATATTTGGCTATAGCAATTTCAATATTTATAGCAAAATTTACTGATTCTAATGATTCAATCATTATTGAAAAATCTTAAAGTTGTATTATATAAATTACCTAATTTGTACATTTTCTATTAAAGAGTGCTTTTTGTGAAATATTGCTACCACCTTCCTTAGTGCAATAACTTTATAATAGTGGTTGTCACAAAAAATCTGTCAATTTTTCTAGCAATTCTTCCGCTAAATCCAACAACTCAATTTCATAAACTTCATCACTACTAATTCCGCGATTACTTTCTGCGATCGCCACACTACCCGCTAATACATTTTTGACAGCAAAAATCCGATCACCTTCTTCAGATAAACCCAGACATTGCTCCAACTCAACAGCAATTTTTTGAAGTGATTTATCTTCTAGCTGCTTTCTCACCCTCACCGCTACCAAGTCATCACTTTGCAGGAAATTAGTCACTAATTCTACAAAATTTTGCTGCTCATCTTCATCTTCTCCCCATGTTTCTATCCAATCTCCATCAACATCATCACAATATGAATGAGCGGCTTCAAACCCATACTTTATGATGTCATCCTGCACTTTCTGAGCAGCTTCTACAGCTTGTAAAAAGTTGTCTAATCTCTGTTGACGGTCAGATTGTTTTTCCTGAACCATAAGGACTCACTTTGTTAAGTAATAATGTGGCTATACAAATCCAGTAAATGAAAGTGACCGACAACTATAAATTAAATTTTAAATAACTACCTATACTGAGATTATCGCTGTTAGATAATAATATATTGACTATCTGATTCACAAAATCATTTGCACGGGGATTGTAGCTTAAAAATAATCCTCTATCTATTGCCCAAAAAATTAGGGTATTTTCCCAATCATCAAACTTTTCTTGATAAAATTCTTTTGAGACGCTAGTGAGTTGAATACATAGTGGATTCTCTTGCGTACTGCTAACAATTATATCAGTTGCCATAGACAGGTCTGCAACATATCGTAATACAGTCGTACCACCAGAACTTTTAATATTATTAGCAATAGAGCCAATTAATTTGGCATCCTCCTGATTGAACTCCCCTGCCATCAGTTTTCGTCTCCAGATATAAAATTTAGGGTCGTTTTCACTCAACCATTTAGGAAACAAGTAGCCATACCAATATTTTAAAGTTGGATTCAGCATTGTTATAGCTGATTGCTGCTCTTCTTCAGATGGTAATGATTTAAGTCTCAGCCAAACTTCAGCATCTTGGAGCATTTGTTGCAAAAACAGGATGACAAATCTTTTCGCAGTCAGCGAACCCGGTTTGACATCTTTCACCCAGCGATTAATCTCTTCTAACCTTTTCGCTAAAACAGGATCTATAATAGATGCTTCATCTATGAGTAATCTTAATTGTGTTTTAATTTCTTTGGCTTGCAAATAATGATAAACCTCAAATCTGGAGTATATCGCTCAAATTTTAAAATTATTTTATCAGTCTAAATGATAAGTAGAAAACTCTCTATCTTTAGATTAGAGATGTAGCATCAAGGTAGACTGTAGTCTGTGTCATCCTAAATATCTGCCAACTTTTCTAGCAATTCTTCAGCTAAATCCAACAACTCAATTTCATCAACTTCATCACTACTTCCACGATTACTTTCTCCACACACCACATTAGCAGCCAAAACATTTTTCACAGCAAAAATCCTATCTTCTTCAGATAGACTCAAACATTTTTCCAACTCTACAGCAACTTCTTCGATTGTCCTTGAACCTAAACGCTCTCTCACTTTGACTGCAACCGAATCGTCACTTTCCAGCAGTTTTACCAAAGCTGTTCTCAGTCCATCATCCTCACGGGAAAACTTCTCAACGGCTACACGCACATATTCCCGCACGCTCATGTTTGCCGCCAATGCCTTTTGGAAAACTACATCTGGTACATCTACCAGCAATACACCTTCGTTATCACTAGCTTGATATAAGTCGTTCCCTTGTTTGACGGCTACCAGCAAATCTGCACCCAAAGCGTGTAAATAGTGCAACACTGATTCTAATTCATGTTCCTTTAACGCCGACTCTAACTTGGACACCGCAGCTTGCTTTACTCCCAGTTTTTGAGCTAGCTGCGCCTGAGTCAATCCTGCTTTATTACGTATTTCCCGCATGGCATCGGTAAGATATAGGCGTAAATACTCTAACTTGCCCGCCAGAATCACCTCTGGTTCGTCGCTTACCTTTTGCTGCAACCAAGCTTGAAAATTAGGCTTTTTCATTACTTTTCCCTCTGCTGCAATTCACGCAATCTCACTCTTGGAGGTTCTTTGTCTCTATCTTTAATAGCGCCGTCGTATTTCTTCATAAAGGCGTGCAGCACCACGAAACGCTGAGGAGTAGCAGCCGTTAAGATAAACCGTGGATTATGTTCGCTCTTAGTCATACGTAACTCATACAAATCATCTTCCAGTTTCTCAAAGATGCCACTGGTAAGTGATGCAAGTCCTTTGTCGCACAGGTAGCCAAGATTAACTTGCAGACGCTTGGTTTCAGAAGCACTCAGTAATGGTTTTGGTGGATTTTCTGGTTGCTCCTCTTGCGGAATCATCCTGATGAAAAAAGCAAGCAAATCTTTGGGGATTTCCCCATTGACATCTAGATAAAGTTCCCAAGTCCAGGACACTTCCTACCTCACAGTATAGTATTCCTTATAAAGAATGTCAATCATATTATTCTTTTAAAGGAATATCATATAGATTACGGGAGTGCAACTTAGGCAATAAAAATGGTGCGCTATGACTTTGCCTAACGCACCCAACTGTTGAATAGTGAATAGTACTTACTAGCTCAACTGTTCAAATTTAAATTTCCCTTTAATGAACTTGTTAAAGTGTTGACCTTTAGACGGTGCATTGTCTAAGTCTTCCTTGACACTGGGAGGGACTTTGAAATACTCGTAAACACTTCCACTGTCAAATTCAATAGTCAGTGTTTGAGTTTTTTGTTCATAGCTAAATTGCTTAATAACGCTGCCTTCGGGCTTGAGTAGAGGGAAGGCGATCGCATCCCGAATACTGGCACAATCAGTTAATAACATTACCAACCGATCAATCCCAATCCCTAAACCACCTGTAGGCGGCATACCGTATTCCAGGGCTGTCAAAAAGTCTTCATCTACACCTTGGGCTTCTAAATCGCCAGCAGCTTTTCTTTCAGCTTGGGCTTCTAGGCGTTCTCTTTGATCGATGGGATCTGTAAGTTCTGAGAAACTGTTCCCAGTTTCTCGCCCAACGATAAATAACTCAAATCTTTCTACCAAACCAGGTTTAGAACGGTGGGGTTTTGCTAAGGGCGAAATTTCTACAGGGTAATCAATTACAAAGGTAGGTTGAATTAAATTAGCTTCTACCTTCTCTTCAAAAGCTAAATTCAGTAACTTCCCAATTGATTTGGCTTCATCTACACCAGGAATATTAGCATTTTTACTTCCTGTTTTTGCTTCTTCCAATGTTTGGAAAGAATTAAAATCCAAGCCCGTAAATTCTTTAACTAAATCGTGCATTGTCACCCGTCGCCAAGGTGGAGTCAAATCTATAGGTTCCCCTTGGTAGGTAATTTGCAATGTGCCGAGTACGTCTTGGGCGACAGTGGTAATAATTCCCTCAGTCAGCGCCATCATATCGTTGTAGTCGGCGTAGGCTTGGTAAACTTCAATTGTCGTAAATTCGGGATTATGTCGAGTCGAAATTCCCTCATTGCGGAAAACCCGTCCCAATTCAAACACCTTTTCAAAACCACCCACAATCAACCGTTTGAGATGGAGTTCTGTGGCAATTCGCAGATATAACTCCATTTCTAAAGTGTTGTGGTAGGTGATAAATGGACGCGCATCTGCACCCCCAGTCTCACTTTGCAAAACTGGGGTTTCAATTTCGAGAAAATCGCGCTGTTCCAAATAACGACGAATACCGGCAGTAATTTGGGCGCGACGGCGGAAAGTTTGTCGGACTTCCGGGTTAACAATCAAGTCAACGTAGCGCTGACGGTAGCGTTTGGCAACATCCGTTAATCCATGCCACTTATCGGGTAGGGGCAACAGGGATTTAGTGAGGATAGTATATTGTTTAACGTAGACAGATAACTCGCCCTTTTCAGTCCGTTTAATAGTACCTTTGGCTCCCAGAATGTCACCTGCATCTGTGAGTTGTTTCAAATGATTGAAGGCATCAGCATCAATATCTGCCATGCTTTCTTGGATGCGGTTTTTATCTAAATAAAGCTGAATGGTGCCGGTTTCATCTTGTAAAGTGAAGAAAGCCAGTTTACCAAAAACGCGACGCGCCATAATGCGCCCAGCGATCGCAACTTCTAAATCAACTTCTTCACCACTGGCTAAATCTGCAAATTGTTCTTGCAACTGCGCTGCATGATGGGTAGATTCCCAACGATAGGCATAAGGGTTAGTCCCTAGCTGCTTGAGTTGTTCTACTTTCTCCAGCCTGGCGGCTCGGATATCTTCTTCCGACATGGTAACGAACTAAATAGGGCAAGATTAATTATAGATGCTGTAAAAGTTGAGAGGAAGAGATATTTGTCTTAGAGGTGTGTAGGCGTAGCCCAACCCAGGTATTGCAAAAGGAAATACACAATGAGACAAACTAGAGTCCGTCTATGGACTGTAAACGAATATTACCGGATGTTTGAAACGGGTATTATCGCAGCCGATGAACGGGTAGAACTTCTTGATGGGCAGTTATCCCCATCTAAGCCTCCGGGGTACTCCCGCCACATTGGTACTCCAATTGCCGGGATGGGGGTAGTCCGGGGTAAATACAAGGGTTCGATACCCTTGTATTTACCAATCTTTTTGTAATCTTCATAGTTTAAAACCTTTGTGTAGCAAGGATTTCGGGGTATAATTAAAGTGATCGAGTCAGTAGTCTACTGTTGGAGTCGAAGACCGGAAAACTCTCATCCTAAGCCAACAGACTGAACCTTGAAAACTGATATGGGGTTGCATCCAGAAATACAGATTTTATCTGTTAGGTTGGTTGCGTAAAATCAATTACCTTGGGTTGTACAAAACTTTGGTTTCTTGTACAAACAACGGTCTGGACGGATCGTTGCTGGCTGTGGAGGTTACTGGAATACCAGACCTGTGAATCAGCAAATTCTCGCTGCGAGGTTAGATGCTCCCGCTACATTGCTTGCAATTAGCGGTGAGAGTCGTCACGAGTGCCAAAAATCCCCCTCATGCAGTGACAACGCTATGTGCATCTGATTATCTCAAGCGATCGCCGATTCGGTTAAGGTTATTTGATGAGAATATATAGATCCCAAATCCGCGATAAATCGCCGTCAGTACGAAGAATTGATTATTGTAAAGACGGCGATTTATCGCGTCTCTTGCCTTAACCGAACAGTTATTTTTGTACGATTTTTAGCGAATATCTAGACAAAATAGCCTTCATTTTTAAGTTAGTAAATTGCACGATCGCTTTTACTAACTCTTGCTGTTCTGGTTGCAAGTTCAGATGTTGTAGGGCTTGATTCATATTATTACCAGCCCGGAGATTGTGATTAAGTTGGGCACGTTGTGATGTCTTTAAGACTGCCTCAATTTCCCTGTTTCTTCTTTGGCGCACAGCCTGGAGTTGTTGGCTTTGTAAGGGAGTCAGGTTAATCTCCGACGAAGTGGAGTAACTTGCAGTTTTGCTAATTTGGGCAAAAATAACAGCAGAAGTAGTATGGACTTGAACCGGTGCGGCTAAGGCAATTCCCGGCATGGAAAGTACAAGAGCTAGAATAGTAGCGAACACAGAAAGCCGTTTTGTCAAGTGAATTGCCATATTGATAAATGCCTACATCTAAATTTGATGCTCAGATATAGTTAAGCAATTTTCAAGTCTTGAATTTTGAATATTGAATTTATCCTACCCCCAAAAGTGCATTAATGCGGTATAACTCTTAAGAAATACATTGCGTAGGGACAGAAATAGGGCTAAACCAAAAGTCTGAGCTTTTTTCTTCAGGTTTTGAGAACTCGCTCTTAATATAATCCACATTCCACGGGAGCATCCCAATTTTGCAAATTTACCAAATTAGAACTAATCATTGCGAATGGAGCGTAAAGCCTTCGGCATAGCTTCGCTTAACGCGGTAGCGTCTCGTAGAGATAGCGGAATGAAGCATAAGTCCTTCGGACACGCTTCGCGAACGCAAAGTCTAGCGGCTGCGATTGCTTCGCTTCATTTCATTACGCTCGCAATGACAAAATATGTTTTTACACACTTGGGATGCTCCCACATTCCACCGCTTCCTTCTCAAGGAGTTTCTGAGGATGATTCTGAGCAAGATTTTGTGGGAGCGTTTACTTGCTCTAAAGTATTCACTAATGAGTCATCCCCTAGTATGGGGTATTTGCTTTGAGAATTTATAACATCGTCAAAAGCTTTCAGATCCTCAAGAACCTCTGATGCAGACTGATATCGCTGTTTGAAGTCATCCAGCACCATTTTACTGAGAATCTTCGCTAGGGAATTGCTCACTTGGCAGCGATCGCTCCATTTGATCTCTCCATCAGCATCTCTATCTAGCTCACGGGGGGCGATACCAGTCAAGGCTTTAATCCCAACCATCCCCACTGCAAAGATATCACTACTGTAGTGGGGACGGCCAAAACATTGTTCGCTTGGTGCATAACCCTGAGTCCCAATACCAATAGTGAATGGGGTTTGCTCTTGTATATCAAGCTGTTTGATGCTTACTTCTTTGACGGCTCCAAAGTCAATCAATACTAGTTTTCCGTCTGAGTGTCTCCGAATGATATTACTGGGTTTAATATCCCGATGAATCACGTTATTTTTATGAACAAATGTTAATGTTTGCAATAAGTCTCTGACAATTTTGATTGTGGCAATTTCATCAATTGCTCTACCTAGTGGCAATTCCTGATTTAAAGGATGACCAATGATCTGTTCTTGCACTAGATAAAATTCTTCATCTTCTTCAAAATACGCCAAAAGTTGAGGGATTTGAGCGTGTGTTCCCAATTTTTCGAGAGTTTGCGCTTCTGAGTTAAATAAACGTCTGGCAAGTTGCAAGGCTTCTGATTTGGTGCTGGCTGGTTTTAGTTGCTTGACAACACATCGCGGATTTCCAGGACGTTGAGTATCTTCGGCAATGTAGGTTTCACTGAATCCACCGGAACCGAGAACTTTGACAATTTTGTAGCGTCGAGCCAGGACTTTCCCTGATAAGGCTAAATCTCGTTGCTGGATTAGGTCTTGTAAGTCATCTTGTTGACTGATAATCTCTTGGACAACGGGAGAAGTTTTATACTTCTGAAAAATGTCTACTAATTGGCGTTTTTTGATACTTTCTCTGACTAATGAGGTTCCCAGATAGCAGATTCCGATCGTTGCGATCGCCATCATTGGTACTGTAGTCGGTAAAATTAACTGACCATAGACAAAGAAGCCATAACTAATTCCTACCCAAGTGCCAGACAGAGCAAGGCTATAGAGAAATCTATTGATGTTACGTTTGCGTCTGCTAATCATCAAGGCTGTGCTGCCGACTAAAATTAGCACAAACAAGCCCCGCAATGGTGGAGTATTAATTCCTGGGGCGATCGCTTTCCCTGACATCAAAGTGGCGATCGCATTGGCGTGAATTTCTACGCCTGACATGGGTTTGGCGCTGTTGCTAGCAGCGACTGGATAATAATCATTATTTAACTTATCTGTCGCCCCAATCAGCACGATCTTGTCTTTGAAGACCTTTCCTTGCTGCAAATAGGTGTTCCAGTTTTCCGGGTCGAGTATATGCCAAAAGGGGATTTGCTCAAATGTCCCCGCAGAACCCCAAAAATAAATGCGATCGCCCTTTGGTCGAGGATAATTTACTTGTGCTGTCCTAAGTGCTGCTTCATCAAAGGAAGGCAGTTTCTCGATCAAACTATCTTCATCCAAGGGCTTAGAAAACTCACTCGCCAATCGATGAACTTTCCCATCCGCTTCTAAGGGAAAATTAACTGAGCCAATTGACACTAACCCTGTACGAAACATCTGTTGTGGGTCTGTCAGTTGCATAATAGGCCCTTGGCGCATCTGGGAATTTTCGTAAACGGCTGCTAAAGTAACTTTGCTACCATATTTTTGCAATACTGCCTGGAGTTGGCGATCGTCATTAACTCCATAGCTGCTTGGCGTATCAAAAAGTACGTCTACCGCTACAGAACGGACACCTGCTTTGATTAACTTTGTAATTATTTGGGCATAAGCAGCACGTTTATAAGGATAAGATTTCAGTGTTTCTAGGTAGGCATACTGTTGCGGATTTGTTTTATAGTACTGTTCGGGAACTGATATTGACTGATCGTCTATTGCTAAAATTACAATGTCTTCTGGAGGCACAATTGGCCCACGCAGTTGAAAAAAGCCAGAAAGTGCCTTATTTTCGACCAATTCAACCAATTCCCCGCCAGAAGCACTCAGAACTGCTGCACCCATTACCAAACCTCCAGCGAGGAGATGACCTAAGCGAATCATCCACCTAGACTGGCGAGCCGATGCTGTTGACGTTACTTTTGTGGGTTTACTTGACAGTTTATTGGCAGCAGAGACATAGTTTTTAGTTAAGGTAGATGTAGGTTCTTCTGCCATATCGTGTTACTGATTGATTTAAGTCCAACACTTTTATTTATTCAGACCACGTTTTAGTGCAAGCACATTGAAATAATTGAAATAAGACTTAAATGACAATCTTATACATTTGTAAAGTATCTTCTATTGTTCAACAAACTTTTATTAGCAGAGCCAGCCCCCAAGAGATTCCTACTCAGGTACTGCTTAATTTATTATTTTTCTGTTAAGTGAGTTACAACTAGTGATTGTCTCATAGATCAGAGCCGGATTTACTTCGATTCGGCAATTGGTTGGGGCGAGATTTTACCGTAACCTAAGCAACAGATACGCTCCTAACTGGGTGTTTTACCAGAAGCTGTCCCCAAGGCCGTCTTCTGTCTTTGGCACAATATTGGTACTCCCCACAAAGCCAATCCTGATACTGACAGTTTTACTTATAGATAGGCATTAACTTATATCCTACCCTAAGCCTATGCTATACCTCTTTAGGAGTAAACTTTAGTGTTATACAGCTATGAATGCTGTTATTGGTTCAATTTTATTGGTAGATTTCGATCGCAGGGGTAGCTCTTGCAGTGGCGGAGGTGAATAGGGTTTAGCACCCCGGATCTCAACTCCAATGTTGCATCAGTTTTTATGCCTTGAAAGAGGTAGGATAAAAGCTATATGATGAAGAGCTACTTTATAGATATTAGCAAACAAGGTATTTGAAAATTGCTATAATCTATTGTTCCATCTAAATTCATTTATATTATTAGGTGTAAATTTGTATGGGTTCTCCAATGAATCGTCTGTCTATTTTTGTAGACGGAAACAATATGTTCTATGCTCAACAAAAAAATGGGTGGTTTTTTGACCCACGGCGAGTCTTAGAATACTTTAAACATGAGCAATCAGAAACAACATTAATTAATGCATTCTGGTACACTGGCTTAAAAGACCCACAAGATCAACGAGGTTTTAGAGATGCCCTAATTAGTTTAGGATATACAGTTAGAACTAAAATTCTGAAAGAATATTATGATGATACTTCTGGTCGCTACTCACAAAAAGCGAATTTAGATATTGAAATTGTTGTAGATATGTTTAATACAGTAGACCAATATGACCGAGTAGTATTATTCAGTGGCGATGGGGATTTTGAAAGAGCAATCGAATTATTACGCTCTAAAAATACACATATTACGGTAGTGTCGACAGAAGGAATGATTGCTAGAGAGCTACGGAATGCTACTGATAGATATATAGATTTAAATGATATCAGAGATCAAATAGAAAAAACCGAAGGTTAATATCCTTAGCAATTATTTACAAAAGTAAGAGTAAAAGAAAAACTAAGGTTGAAGATATATTAAGCCACAAGTAAAAATTAAACAACAAACGGCAAATGACAAACAAAACAGATCGAATCATTATTTTTGATACTACACTGCGAGATGGAGAGCAGTGTCCGGGAGCGACTCTGAATATAGACGAAAAGCTAGTTATTGCCAAACAACTGGCGCGTCTGGGTGTAGATATAATTGAGGCTGGCTTTGCCTTTGCTAGTCCGGGAGATTTTGAGGCAGTTAGTAAGATTGCCCAAATTGTCGGGACAGAAAATGGCCCAGTAATTTGCAGTTTGGCAAGAGCGATTAAAGCAGATATTGAAGCGGCCGCAGAAGCATTAAAACCCGCAGTTAAGGGTAGAATTCACACATTTATTTCCACTTCTGATATTCATTTAGAGTATCAGTTACGGAAGTCACGGGCAGAAGTGCTAGCGATCGCTGAAGAAATGGTAGCTTATGCCAAGTCCTTCATGACAGATGTGGAATTTTCGCCGATGGATGCGGCTCGTTCCGATCCAGAATTTCTTTACCAAGTATTAGAGGGTGCGATCGCAGCTGGTGCAACAACAGTTAATATTCCTGATACTGTGGGTTACACCACCCCAAGCGAATTTGGGGCAATAATTAAGGGCATTATCGAAAATGTCCCCAACATCGACCAAGCAATTATTTCCGTTCACGGCCACAATGATTTAGGCTTGGCAGTTGCTAACTTCTTAGAAGCCGTAAAAAATGGCGCACGCCAACTAGAATGTACCATCAACGGCATTGGCGAACGCGCCGGCAATGCCTCATTAGAAGAATTGGTGATGGCGTTGCATGTGCGGCGACAATATTTTAATCCCTATCTCGGCAGACCAGAAGATTCTCAAGAATCCCTGACAAATATCGACACCCGACAAATTTACAAAACCTCACGCTTAGTTTCCAATTTGACGGGAATGTTGGTACAACCAAATAAAGCGATCGTGGGGGCAAATGCCTTTGCTCATGAGTCTGGAATTCACCAAGATGGGGTGTTAAAAAACAAACTTACTTATGAGATTATGGATGCCCAATTGATTGGCTTGACAGACAATCAAATAGTTTTGGGCAAACACTCAGGGAGAAATGCTTTCCGCACCCGGTTGAAAGAATTGGGCTTTGAACTGTCAGATACTGAGCTAAATAAAGCCTTCGTCAGATTCAAAGAAGTAGCAGATAAAAAGAAAGACATTTCCGATTGGGATTTGGAAGCGATCGTTAACGATGAAATTCAACAAGCACCCGATTTATTCCGGGTAGAGTTGGTGCAAGTTTCTTGTGGTAGCAACGCCCGTCCTACAGCCACAGTCACTCTGCGTACCCCAGAAGGTGAAGAATTAACCGATGCTGCGATCGGTACTGGGCCAGTGGATGCAGTTTACAAAGCCATCAATCGGGTTGTGAATGTACCCAACGAGTTAATTGAGTTTTCTGTGCAGTCAGTAACAGCCGGTATTGATGCCATTGGCGAAGTGACAATTCGTTTGCGTTATGAATCTAAAGTGTTTTCTGGTCATGCAGCGAACACAGATATCATCGTGGCATCCGCGCAAGCTTATGTAAATGCGTTGAATAGATTGTATTCTGCATTGCAAACTCAAAAAAAGCCAGAAGAAGTAACTGCACAAAAAGTCTAAAATTCTAATCTGTCAAACTGCCCATAAGAGGCTGTTTGAAAAGTCCTCTCATTGGTAGCAAAACATTTCAGATCCCCCTAAATCCCCCGATAAATTGGGGGACTTAGATTCCGGCTCCCCCTTTTTAAGCTACGGTGTACACACAAGTCGAATTACCCCCCTTAATCCCCCTTGTAAAGGGGGAAACCGGAAATCTAGTTCCCTCCCCTTTATAAGGGAGGGCTAGGGTGGGGTAAAACCCTGGTTAATCAGCTATTTCAGACTTGTGTGTACACAGTAGCCTTTTTAAGGGGGGCTGGGGGGGATCTCTAAGTGCCTAAAATCACAGCCAAATACTTTTCAAACAACCTTTAATAAAAGCACCGCATCTTGTTTTTAAGTGATGCTAAAAAACTCCTCTCCGATTTTGGGGAGGAGTTATATTATGTGCGCTTGATAAGAGGCAGAGGGCAGGAAAAAGGTAAGACATGAATTGTATTTGTGCAAAAATTCAAGCCTACTGAGTTGATTATGAATATTTTTTACTTTTTATATATTCTGACTTACCTAATATCCAAAAAACTTTATTCTGAGAAACGATGTTTATAGCGAGTCAGCTTGTATGAGTAGCGAGAAAACAACAGGATTGCCACTCTGGGTACAAGATAGAGATATAGTGATTGCTCATGATGAAGAAGTACAGTGGCGAGAAGGAAAACGCCCGGATTATTCTTACACCAATGAATTTCTTCATCAGGAGAGTAAATTTCAGCATCCTGAAGGTTCTTTAGAAGCGATCGCCCAAAATTTAGTCCGAAATTTTGAGATGGAAGCTTCTAATAAATCTAATCCTCAACAGTGGCTTTCGATTGTTACTGATAAGTTCAAAATGAGTACCAATGGAGGACAAAAATTCACTGCTCAGGATGTCGCAGTCCAAGGTACTTATAATCTCTTTCTGGGTGAAAGTGAGCAGTATAGTTCTGAAACAGAAACCTTTGAATCTTCATTTCAAGTTTTCCATACAGCCTTTCCTAATGGCTTCCTTTGGGAATTAACAGAAGTTCTTTCGGGGCCGCCTAATGTTACCTTTAAGTGGCGACATTGGGGAACATTTAATGGTTCCTATAAAGACTATGCACCCACAGGAGAAACAGTAGAAATCGTAGGAGTTAGTATTGCTCGCGTGACTGATGATTTGAAGATTGAGTCTTTAGAGCATTATTTTGATAATAATGTCTTTCTTCAGAAATTAACAGCAGGTGGTTGTCCTTTCCATTCCCAAAATCAGTAGCCCTGGTGACTATAAGTCGCGGCTATACAGACAAAAACTCCTTCCGCAGGTTAGCAAATCTTTGATTTTGGGTAGTCTCACTGCATGGACTACCCTGCGGTAAGCAGCAAAGCACCTATGTTTGTGTAGTAGCGACTTCTCTCGCCTAATACTTTTAAAATATTCTCTTACTTATGCTTGATTAGTATTAGGATTTAAACGCATCATGATTTTTTCCGGCTCTGTCAAATTTTTAAAACCATAACGGCGATAAAGTCCATGAGCATCTTTTGTGCCTAACATCCACCTTTGCACGTCTTGCAGTTCTGGATATTCCAAAATATATTCTACAAACCATTTTCCTAAACCCTGTCCTCGATGAGGCTCTAGAATAAAAACATCTTTTAATAACGCAGAAGTTGCGTAATCAGTAATGACTCTCGCAAAGCCGACTTGTTGATTACCTTCATAAAGTCCAAAACATAAAGAATTGTTTATTGACTTTTTCACAGTGGCTAATGGGATGTTTTCAGCCCAATAGGAAGTTTGTAAAAAATCATGGATAATTTGAATATCTAATTTAGATTTATCGGTGCTGATATAAAATTTATGTTTTAAATCTTCGTTCATCTGCTTGAATCTTCTATTTAATATGTTGATGCGTAATAATTAATTTTAATTCATTCTTGCAGTCAGTGGGTTGCAACCTAAAATGATGAAATTACTGAACCATTAGCTGGATAACAGAGGCTATATTCAGTGTTCAAGGATATGGGTGCATCTACCATTGATTATGAATCAGCCTACAACAAAATCTTGGCAAGAAGTTCGCGCAGCTTTTAAAAAAATTTGGGGTTATGAAGATTTCCGCCCACCACAGGGAGAAATCGTCAGTAGTTTATTGGCACAAAAAGATGCGCTGATTATTATGCCCACAGGTGGCGGAAAATCGATTTGTTTTCAACTTCCTGCATTGCTACAAACAGGATTAACTTTGGTAGTTTCGCCCTTGGTGGCGCTAATGGAAAATCAAGTACAGGAACTACGAGAAAGCCACCAAAAAGCGGCACTTTTGCATAGTGAATTACCTTCATCTCAACGCCGTGCAACTCTGCAAGCTTTGGAACATCAACAGCTAAGATTACTTTATTTATCACCAGAAACTTTGCTGAGTCCGCCTGTGTGGGAAAGATTATGTCAGCCAAAATTGCAAATTAATGGCTTAATTTTAGATGAAGCTCATTGTTTAGTGCAGTGGGGTGATACTTTTCGCCCAGCTTATCGCAGATTAGGGGCAGTACGTCCGGCATTGCTAAAATCAAAACCACCAGGAACAAAAATTAGCATCGCCGCTTTTACTGCAACTGCTGACCCCTCAGCCCAAAAAATTATTCAAACAGTTTTACAATTACAACAACCAGAGATTTTCCGTTTAAATCCCTACCGTTCTAATTTGCATCCCAGCGTTCGCATCGCTTGGACACCACGAGGTAGGAAACAACAATTATTAAAGTTTATTCAAAATAGACCGCAACAATCGGGATTAGTTTATGTTCGCACTCGGAGAGATAGCGAAGATTTAGCCCAATGGTTAGCAGAGATAGGTTATGCTACAGCTAGTTATCATGCAGGATTGGGTGCAACAGAACGCCGGGCAGTAGAAGCAAGCTGGTTAAGTGGTAAAATGCCTTTTGTGGTTTGTACCTGTGCCTTTGGGATGGGAATTAATAAATCAGATGTTCGTTGGGTAGCCCACTTTCACGCGCCACATCTGCTATCTGAATATGTGCAAGAAATTGGCCGCGCTGGAAGGGATGGGAAACCAGCAGAAGCGTTAACATTGGTAAGTGAACCTACGGGGTGGTTAGATCCAGAGGATAAGCAAAGACAGGAGTTTTTTCACGAACAAATGCGATCGCAACAACAAATAGCGCAGCAACTTGTGAAAAAATTACCAAAGCAGGGAGAAGTGAATGCTGTAACCCGACAATTTCCTGAAGGTGCTACGGCACTGGCTTTACTCCACAGCAGTGGTCAGCTAAACTGGCTTGACCCTTTTCATTACACCATTGGGCAAAAAGCCGGAAATCAGCCACCGACGCAATTACACGCCGCCAAACAAATGCATCAATACCTGACTACAAAACAGTGTCGTTGGCAATTTTTGTTAAATGCCTTTGGTTTTGACAAAGAAGCTGCTAACTGGCGTTGTGGACATTGCGACAATTGTCGTTAAATTCCTAATATTTCTCAGTTAGAGCAATTAGTTTAGGACTTACACAAAAACTCTCTGAAACTCTTATTTCTTTGTGTCCTTTGCGTCCTTTGCGGTTCGTTTTTTCATGATTTTGCGTAAGTCTTGTAGTTATTGCAGATCCCCCCAGATTCAATACAGTTCGGTTAAGGTTATTTGATAAAAATAATAGACCCCAAAGACGCGATTTATCGCGTCTCTTGCCTTAACCGAACAGTATTGCCCATACTGTTGACAAAATCCCTACCTTGTCGAATGAAAAAGCCCTAAACTTACGGGAAGGGGTTCTTCGAGTTTGTTCAAGCTACTAAATGTTTGCTTGCTGGCGTTGATATAATGACCAATACAAACCCTTTTGTTGCAACAACTGGGAGTGAGTACCACGTTCAGCAATCACACCTTGCTCTAATACCAAAATCAAATCAGCCCGTTTGAGGGGAGCAAAACGGTGAGCAATCAGGAACACAGTACGGTTAACGGAAACTTTTTGCAGATTTTGCAGTACTTGTTGTTCAGTTTCACTATCCAAAGCGCTGGTAGCTTCATCCAAAACTAAAATCGGTGCTTGAGAAAGAAATAGTCTTGCTAGGGCAATACGTTGTCTTTGTCCACCAGATAAAGCTGTACCGCGTTCACCCACATTGGTTTCATAACCGTAGGGTAATTGACTAATGAAGTCGTGGGCGACTGCTAATCTTGCTGCCTCTACCACTTGCTCTGCGGTAATGTCGGGAGTGCCAAGAGTGATATTTTCCAAAATGGAACCGTTGAATAAAAAGTCTTCTTGGAGAACTACACTAACTTGTTGCCGCAGTGAGGCTAAATCGGCACTTTTAATATCAAAACCATCAATGAGGATGCGTCCTGATTCAATTTGATAGAGGCGTTGCAATAGCTTAGATAGGGTACTTTTTCCCGAACCACTGCGTCCGACAATGCCAACAAATTGCCCTGGTTCGACACTGAAAGAGATTCCCCGCAAAATTGCTTCAAAGTTCGGGCGGTAGCGGAAAAATACTTGCTCGAAGGTGACTTGTCCTTTTAGGGGCGGCAAAACTAGACCGGTTCCTAGTTCTGCTTCTGGAGAGACGTTGAGAATATCACCAATGCGATCTACAGAGAGTAATACTTGTTGGAGGTTTTGCCACAACTGTACTAAGCGCAAAAGCGGCCCTGTGACTCTACCAGAAAGCATTTGAAAGGCAACTAGCTGTCCAATTGTCAGCTTTTGCTCAATGACTAACTTGGCTCCAAACCAGAGAATCAGCATGGTGGAAAAATTGGTGAGAAAGTCACCAAGGTTGCTGCTGATATTGGAGGTGGTGGAGGCTTTAAAACCTGTGCGAATGAAGCGAGCAAATAAGCCTTCCCAGCGATCGCGGGCGACTGGTTCGGCTGCATGGGCTTTAACTGAATGAATCCCGGTAATTGTCTCTACTAGAAACGACTGACTATCGGCACTCCGGTTAAAGGTTTCGTTCAGCCAGTTACGCAGAATTGGGGTTGCAACTATCGTCAAAGTTGCAAACAGTGGCAGTACTGCTAAGGCGACAAAGGTGAGTGGGATATTATAGTAAAACATCAATGCTAGGTAGACCACAGCAAAGATGCTATCCAGAATCACAGTTAATGCTGTACCTGTGAGAAACTGGCGAATTTGTTCGAGTTCCTGGACTCGTGCTACTGTGTCTCCGACGCGCCGCGCCTCAAAATAAGCTAAAGGCAAACGCATCAGATGGCGAAATAGCTGGGCTGATAAACTTAAATCCAGACGACGAGCGGTATGGGTAAAGATAAATAAGCGCAGGATGCCCAATATAGACTCAAATATAGCTACGCATAAAAGTGCGATCGCCATTACATCAAGAGTCGGCAAACTCCCCTGCACCATCACTTTATCAATGACGACTTGGGTAATTAGCGGTGTGGTTAACCCCAAAAGCTGTAAGGTAAAAGATGCTAACAATACTTCTGTTAGTAATCCTTTATATTTCCAAACTGCTGGAGTAAACCAACTGAGGTTAAATTTTTCTTGCTGCGCTATGAGTTCTGCTTGCCACAATTGCCCATCCCAAGATGCATCAACTACTGACTGCGGTAAGCTTTCACAAATGCGATCGGGATTTAGAGGGTTAGCAATAATTAAGCGATCGCCTTTAACTCCATAAGCTACCACCCAAGATGGACTCTGGGGTGAGTCAGAATTCCACAGTAGTAAAGCTGGAAATGACAGCTGTCGCAACTCACTCCAATTTACTTGTAACCGTCGCAACACTAACCCTAATTTTTCTGCCGCTTCTACAACCTGTTTTGGGCGTTGTCCTCTGATTTGGCGCTGCACCCAATCTAGTTGCACAGAATTTTCTAGCTGTTGTGCCACCATTGTTAAACATGCAGCAGCAGTGTTCCAGCTAGCAACAAAGGGATAATTTGAGATGATGAGATTGGCCGATGGGAGTCCTCTTTGGGGTTGGAGGCTGTGGGGGCTGGAAGTCCCATCCAAAGTTGGCGATAGTGAAGGAGTGGAAGAGAAGGAAAAGCTTTCCTTCTCGGACTCAATATCTACTGGTAACACTTGCCAGAACTCTTGAATTTGTGGGTTAGAAAACTCTAGCCACAGGGCTGTATCCCAATACACTACTACTACTTCTTTACTAGCTGCTACAGCTTTAAAATCCGCAGACAGCTTTTGTAAATCACCAAACCAATCCCCCACATCTAGGGCTGCTAAAGATTTGCCAACACCCTCTTGAGACGACGCCGACTTGTAGCGACTGTCTTCTCGCAAGCGAACTTTTCCAGCCACAATTAAGAATTGGGAACCGCCAACATCATTTGACCAAATTTTTTCTCCCAAACGATACTGACGAGTTTGGCATTCATTTTCCAATTGGGATTGTTGTTCGGGAGTCAGCCAGCATAGCGGCGGCTGATTCCAAGACAAAGAAGCTAGTACTTTTAATCGTAAAGATTCATTATCCAGAATTGTTAACTCACTTGTAACTTGACTGTCAGTTTTTGAATTTTCTCTGCTAGCCATTTCTCAAATAACTCATTTTGTAGTGCAATATTTAGTTGAGTATCTTCTAAAGACGCTGGCAGAAATTGTTCTACTCGAAACAAACCATAAGGGCCTTCTCCTTGGGGAGAGTCTTTGCCAACGATTTCTATTGGGCCTATCAATTGTCCAGGACTCGCCACATCAATAGCTGCGCGTAATATATCTGGCATACTGCCTCGGCTGACGATTCCCATCATGCCGTTCACAATGCGGTCATCTGAAAGGGAATACTCTTTAGCTAGTTGTTCAAAACTACCTCCTTCTTCAATTTGGGTTTGTATTTCGTCTGCCAATTCTCGATTATCAACAACGATCCGAGAAAGTACTACCCGATCCAAAAAGATTTTACGTTCAATAAAATATTCTTGGAGTTTTCCTTGTGTCACTACAGCTTTCAGCTTTTCTAACTTGTAACCGAAAGTAACCGATGTATGAAATGTAGCGTAATCTGTATTGTTGGTCTTTAACCATTCTTGAAAATTCTGGGGGTCAGTTAGTTGATTTTTGAGCCGAAAGTCGATAATTGCTTGTTCAGTTATTGCTGTACCAATCTCAATATCGTCTCGTGTTCTGATTTCTTCCTCAAGTACGTACTGGCGGAGAATATCCCCAATGAACTGTCCCAATTTTCCAGAGGCTTGAAGGTATTTTACTGCTTCCTCAATAGAAATTATTTTGTCATCAATTGTCAAAAATGATAAAGATTCCATGAATTAATTGTGTGAAAATGGTTAAACACTTATAGGACTTTTAAATTAAATCATATAGAAATCATCCGTTTGTTGATGGATAAATATGATAAAGATTCCATGAACTAATTAAAACTAGATGGCCAGAAAATTATATAGCTAGTAAATAATATAATTTCCCATGATCTCTTTTACAGTGGATCTGGGACAAAACAGGATTGAAAATATCAGGGGTAGCCCAGTATTCAGGCAGATTACTTATTTTCTACCACTCCACCTCATGAGTGCTGAGTGAGGAGTTAGGAGTTATTAAAAGATTCTGCCCCATGCCCAATGCCCAATCTACATGATATTTACCCATGTCCAGGCAAGTAGCACAGCCGCGATCGCACCGATTAATGTATTAAAAATATTTACCACTTCATTGGTTAGCCACGTATACTTAGATTGCAGTGTTGCCCCAATCACACTTTCTAAGTTAGTGGCAATAAATGCTGCCAGTACACACCAAGCGACTCCTAATAGATCAATTAAACCAACTCCCCAGCCAACAAATGCGATCGCAACAGAAGCCACAATCCCAGCTAAAGTTCCCTCTAAACTTACCGCTCCTTCTGTACCGCGAGGGACTGGTTGGAGTGTGGTAATTAGATAAGTACTTTTACCATACGCTTTACCGACTTCACTAGCAGTAGTGTCAGCCAGTTTGGTACTGAAACTCGCTACATAGCCTAACAATAATAGTGACTGGAGGTTGGGTACTATAAATTGGGGACTCAGTACAACCAATCCCGAATTTACGATCCCTACTCCCAAGGCACACAGCGCCCCAGTTAAAGCCGAACCCCAAACATTTTCTGGCCCCCTTGCTCCAGAACGCTTTTCGGCAATTCCTTCAGCCTCTTTCTGCGCCATCCCAATGCGGGTAACACCAGAACCAACCAGAAAATAGAACATTACTACTACATATCCTGGCCAGCCTAGAGTTACCCAAATTAGAATGGCCAGAAACCAGGCATGGAATGAGCCAGCAGGGGTAAGTAGCTTTTTTGGAGCAATCCAAGTTAAACCCAATAGAATTGTGTTTAATACTACTCCTACTAACCAGGGATTTACAGAATTAATTAAGGATGACATCAGCAATTATTCATGAGTAATTTTGTCTGGATATCAGTAGAATAACGGATTTGTCATGCTTAGTACTTAATTTTTGAAATCTCTGCATAAATTAATATGTTTGCATTGTTAACTAAATCTGAACAAATCTCTCTCTGTACACTCATTTGTTCCCTGTTCCCTACCTACGCAGATAAATTCCAGAATCAAAGCCAATGCCTATAGTAATCCAATCTGATTTGTGAAAAAATCTAAGTAAGTCTGCCTGGCAATACCAATCTTCTCCACACAGCTATGAGCCAAACTTTATTCCATTTAGCTTTCCCTGTCACCGACATTGCCCAAACAAAAGCATATTACGTGAATGGGTTGGGCTGCATTCCTGGTCGTGAAAACCATCATGCTCTAATTCTCAATCTCTACGGTCATCAGTTAGTAGCTCATGTCACCAAAGAACCCTTAACACCTCAACACAGCATCTATCCCAGACATTTTGGGCTAATTTTTACCCAAGAACGTGACTGGCAAGACTTACTAGAAAGGGCACAACAACAACAGCTACTTTTTCGCGAAGAAACCAAAAATCGCTTTGTTGGTTCTCCTCTTGAACATCGCACTTTCTTTCTAGAAGATCCCTTTTATAACGTTATGGAATTCAAATATTATCGTCACCCAGAAGCGATTTTTGGGAGTTATGAACATACACAAATTGGAGATAGAACTTAAGTAATTCGTAATTCGTAATTAAAGATAGCGTGGTGAGCATTCTGGCTACTAACTGAATGCTTTTTTCAGCAATGGTAGCTTTAAAGGCTCTGCTAAAGCTGCTTCTACTACTGCTAAACTCCTGGAGTTTGTCAGCATCCAAGAGTGTAGGGCTACTGGTACTATTAATTCGCGTCCTACGGGCATTTGTGAACTATTTGCTGGGACAATCATCAAATCATAAGGTGTCCAGATAGAGGTAAAATCTAGTTGCCTCAACATTACAGCATCAGAATTTAAATCCTTGAGAAAAATGCTGTGTGGACGCATTTGTACGCAACCAGGACGTTGGGAACCATAAGCAACCACAGTTCCATAATGAGGTGAAGAGATCGTGATAAACCTCTGTACGCGGTTAATTCCTCCTAGTCGCTGGATATAATAACGACTGACAATTCCTCCCATGCTGAAGCCTACTAAATCTAGGTGTTGTTCTGACCCAAAGGTGGCTGCAATATAATCGGCTACTTGCTTTGCCAACTCGTCTAGACCCACATCACCATTATTAGGCACTAGATCCAGAGAATGTACAGACCAACCCTGTAATCTTAAGCGACCCGCCATTTTATGGAAAACTGCCCCTGTATCTTCAATTCCGTGTACTAATAACACGGGGTTGCGCTGCTGATTTTCAGTGTTCATCTCTAAAATCTGGCTGAATTAAGTCTGTAGAAAATGTAACTGAGTACTGTTGCTATCTGCTAATAGGCTATGACACTCCTGCCACTGGTTAAAAGTAAACTGCTTGCTTTTTTACAATCAATAATTTTCAAGAAAAGAAATGTTAATTTTTATAAAGCTTGCTTTCAGAATCTTGCTCTTAGTTACAGTAAAATTTAATAATTAGTTCTCAGTGTATACAGGTCGCAAGTGCTTGCATAAAGAACATTTGCCCTATAGTTTTACTACAATGTAGATTAAACACAAACCTATAAGGGTTGTCACCAAAATTAGGTGACGCAAAGCAGAAAATGTAACATTTTTTCGTAATTTTTAACAATTACGGTCGAGTTCCAAATATAAAAGGCAGGAGTAATTGTAATGGATTTTATCAAAAAGTTAATTTCAGGGATTCTCGGTTTCGTAACTGGTATTCTTGGTTTCGTGACTAGGCTGTTACCTGGGAAGAAACAAAGCAATGGTTACTTCTTAGAACTAGAAGAAGCAACCAGTCAATCGAAACCAGCAGCATCAAACGGTAAAAAGGCTGTGGCACCAGTTGCATCTCAGGCGGCAAAAAGCCCTGAACCTGAGACTGCTAAAGCAACCAAAGCTGCGGCGACCAAAACCAAAGTAGAAGCATCTCAAAATGGCAAAGCTGAACCCGCTAAAGCAGCAGCAAAAGCTAGTGCAAAAACGCCTACCGAAACCACCTTTGCACCAAAATATCTTGCTCCTTCGACTACTAGCTCTAATGGTCGTCGTCGTCCAGGTGCGAATATGAGTGCTTATTTAGATATGGCACGTCAAGTTAAAACACCTAACAATTGATAATGATTGATAGAGACGCGAAATTAATTGCACTTCGTGCCGCTTTGCTAACGCGTCTCTACAAGTTAAATGTGAATCCGCAAAGTTAAGACAATTTTGCCGGTTGTAGATGGAGGAACTCTCCAAACTAGGAGCGATCGCTTAATTTTCTCCACTACCACCGTATCTTTTAAGGTTGAGGCTTTTTCATCCAAAACTACTTTTCCTACCCGACCGTTGTTGACGGTGAATTCAAAGACGATTTCACCACTGAAGCCGGAAGGCAAGTTTAGTTTTTGCAGGTGTTGGGTAAGTTCAGCAATTTCTGTATCATTTAAGCCAGTGACGCTGATAATCTCTAGCTGATGGTTTGGGTGTGCGTCTGATATTTTATCTTCTTCCATCTCCTGGAAATTAAAGCTCAAGGATCTCTCGACTTCTTTCGCTACTGGAGATTGTGGCGATCGCCTTTTCTTGAGAAAATCTGGAGCTTCTGCTGAAGTTGGCGCTGATGGCATTGAGAGTGATATACCAGCCGGAAGACTACCAAACACTGCTTTGTAACTAACTGCTTCCGGCATTTCCACCGGCACTTGCATAGATACATATTCACTTCCTGGCTCAACCCGCACGTCATCGCTGACAGCAACAAAAGCGGTGTATTGAGAAAGCAATTGATAAGTTAAGGCTGTTTCAGTAACCGATTCTACACCAGTTTTGGTTTCAAAACTCACCATTTGATTCATCAAATCTTTAATACAAGCACGTCCCCATAACTGCGCTACAGCCAGATTTCCTGTTTCCTCAAATTTGAGATGAAACGTTTTTTCATACTGCTTACCGCCCGCAGCAATACCGGAGATTTGCAGATTACCTCCGACTCGATCTTGTTTGCGACCAAACAAAACTAATGGTTGTTCGCTAAATAAATCAGGCGCTATTGTTGGGTAAATGACAGGCGATTCTGTGTCACCATGCCAAGAGATTTGAATATTTGTGAGTACGGGGTTGTTGATTTGCCTGTAAAACTTTTCGGCAACTTCTTCCGTGGGTTCATCATGACGAATAATTTGGGATATTCCCCGGCCAATTTCGGCGATGCGATTCAGTAAAAAACGGTTAACTGAACTACCAGCACCGAAACTATAAAGTCGATTTGCGGGTTGGAGGTGCTGTTGGATCTCTGCCAAAATTTCATTTTCGTTACCGATGTAACCATCGGTTAAGAGGACAACACTGCGTAATCTTCCAACTGGTGTGGGGAAATTTATGGCTGTACGAATGCCACTGAGCATCTCTGTACTACCAGAAGCTTGTAAATTGTTAATGTAAGCGATCGCAAGGGCACGATTTTCTGGTGTATTTGGCAGAGGTTTTGGGGATAACTGCCTGACTCGATCGGAAAAATCGATAATTGTGAAAGTATCGTTGGGATTCAACCCATTGATAAATCGTCGCATCAATTCCTGACACTTCCATAACGGATCGCCAGATTGAGAACCGGAAGTATCCACCAAAAATACAACATCTTTGGGGACAATTTCATCAGTAGAATATTCTAAAGCGGGAATTAGATAAATGGCAAAATGTCCGCCGCGATCGTCGGCTTGGGTTAATATTGTAGATTGAGTTTCTTGACCAGAAACTTGATAGCGGAGAATTAAATCTTTGTTAGGAATTGTATCTTCTCCGGCTAATTGAATTCGCACAATGTCACCTGAATGTTCAATTTTTAATTGATGAGAAGGAGAACGGACTTCAGAAATTGCTAAACCTGCATTAATTTCTACCGTGACATTAATATTGTGACGGGTTCGCGTTCCTTCTGGGACTACAGGCGGTGTAATGCGGGAAGCATCAGGAACTTGGTCTGTGTCACCGCTATCATCTATGGTTGTTCCGGGAATATATCTTGGCCCCACCACCATCGGGAAAACAAATTCATAGTTTCCCCCCTCAAATTTTAAGCTTTCGGTGTAACGAATTGTGACATCAATTTGTTCGCCAGGTTTGATGTTAGCTAGAGATTGGGTAAAAATGTTATCTCGTTCTTGTTCTAGAAGTCCGGCAGTGCGTCCTTCTTGTTTTGCCTTTTCGTAGATTTGTTGGGCTTCTTCACGCTTTTTTATATTACCTTTGATGATTTGGCTACCTATTTTTATTTTCATATCATCTACCGCTGCCTCATCTGGTAACGGAAAGACATACACTGCTTCTAAAGACTGTGTAAAGGGATTCTCAAAGCTTTGAATCACCTCAACTCGTGACAAGTTACCTGCAATTTTTGCTAGAACTTCCGTATGCTTGAGCGGAAAACCTAGTTGCTTTCCTTCAGGAGATTGAACATACAAACCTCCTAACTGTTGGTTTTTAGAGCTTACTGTATTCATAGATTTGATTTGCCGAAATAACAACTGTAGGGCAACTTTAAACTTGCATTGACCATTGGTGTCAATTTAAGCTCCAATGAATGGAATGATGCCTCCGGTGCGCGGCTTGGGCAACGCGGCTATACGAACGAAGTCCGAGGAGGCGGACTAAGAGGATATTTTAAAAGTCGTGATTGATGTATCAAATATTTTTACCCCACCCTAACCCTCCCCTTATAAAGGGGAGGGAACTTGATTTTTTTGTTTCCCCCTTTATAAGGGGAGGGAACTTAATTTTCTTGTTTCCCCCCTTTATAAGGGGGGATTAAGGGGGGTAAAAACCACACCATATAACTTTTTAAACACCCTCTAAGGTCAAATTAAGGCTTTTGAACCCAGTTTGGTGAGTTTTGTTTGTGTAAACGCGGTTTCTAACCGCCCATTTTGCGTTAAGTTGACACTATGGGCATTGCTATGCCCTTACCAACGCATTTGTATCATTTTTAAATGATATTAATAAGTCTTTTATACTCGCCAACGAGTCTTTGATACTCGTGAACGAGTCTTTTAGCTCCGTTAATGAGTCTTTGATACTCGTGAACAAGCCTTTTAGCTCCGTTAACGAGTCTTTTATACTCGCTGACGAGTCTTTGATACTCGTGAACGAGCCTTTTAGCTCCGTTAATGAGTCTTTTATACTCGCCGACGAGTCTTTTAGCTCCGTTAATGAGTCTTTTATACTCGCTGACGAGTCTTTTAGCTCCGTTAATGAGTCTTTTATACTCGCGAATAGCGATCGCACCCAACTAATTTGATCAGGAAAAGCGATCGCACCCTGCTAATTTAAACATTACAGCCGTTTTTATGGACATGAAAACACTAATCCAATCTGTAATGCTTAGTTACGATATACTACTTGAGTAAATATGACTACAGAGTTGGTGAGGTTTGCAGGTGACAAACGAAGAACTGTTGCAAATTATTGAAGCGTCAACTTTTAGAAGAAAAAGATCCCCAGCAACACTGGGGTGGATTAAAGAAAGTCTTGACTCCAGAGGGACATTACCTATGGCTATGCGAACACCACGCGGCAGAGTATAAGCGCTAACTATTTTAGATTTTAGATTGCAAGCTTGAATTGGATCTCTACAATTAATTAACGAGTATTTAAATAGCTCCACAGAAAGAGGAAGCATCTAAAACAATTACTTAGATCAAACATATAATAGTAACGTATATTTGACTAGGATTAAGGTGTTATAGTGATTCTCGTTTGGATACCATCTGCGGTAGGGGTTTACAAAAGTGCGCCTCTAGCAGAGATATACCAGTTTAGCTATAAGTTAATATCTACCGTTTTACGGGTATTAGAAAAATGAGGTTTAAAGACTGGGCGACTAGGGTGCTACTAATCTCGCTAATGTTCGCTGCTCTAATTATGGTGCTGCTAATTGGACGAGGAACAAAATTACATAATAATCAGATAACAACATACCATCCATCCAACCCACGAGTTACAGCTTGGAGTCAATATCCCCAGGTGCAATTTCAATCAGCAAAAGAGCCAGAGAAGAAAACTCAACGTGTTATCAAGTCGCCAGTCAAGACTAACAAGCCTCTAGCAAGGTACGTAACTACTCAAGCTTTTGCACACTATAGACCTAATTATCAAGTTGCTTCGGTTGACCCAAGTAACTATGGAGAACGGTACACCCAAGATGTTAACGGCATTATTGTCAACAATCAACCGATTGTCGTCCTCCATGAAACTGGTTATTCTGCTTCCAGCGCCATTAATTTCTTTCAAGTAGCCCATAACGATGAAAGCGTGCAAGCAAGTTACCACGCTTTAGTTAAGCTAGACGGGGTAGTGGTTTATCTAGTACCGCCAGAAAAGCGAGCTTTTGGTGCAGCTAACTCAGTATTTGAGACTCCAGAGGGAGTGGAAACTGTGCAGACTAATCCGAATTTACCTGCATCTGTGAATAATTTTGCTTATCACGTTTCTTTGGAAACACCGCCAGATAGCTATGATGCTAGTAGCCAACAAACTCATAGCGGCTACACAGAGGCTCAATATAAATCTCTTGCTTGGTTAATTGCTCAAAGTCAAGTCCCAGACTATCGCATTACTACCCATCATCTCGTAGATCGTTCTGGTAAAAAGGTTGACCCGATAAATTTTGATGGTCGTAAATTCCTGAGTTTACTTAATACTTTTCGTCAGGTTAGACCAATTTATAGAGTGAGTAAATAATTTACAGCTATTTACCTGAAAATAGCTGTAAGCTAAAAGCCACCATCAGTTGACACTATTGACACTCTCAGCACTAAAGTGACTGAGATTCTACAGACAAAGTTAAGTGATTGGCGAAATTGACACTCAGTTGATTACCGAGTGCGACAGAATTTGCGATCGTTATCACTTTCAGGATATTGCCAAGAATAGGCAAAATGGCTAACTCCCTTCAGTTGAGGGGCATATTGGTGAAGTGCTTGCATTTGCACTTCTAGGGATGGACGATTGTTAACAGATTTTCCCCACTGACCGGCTAAAGCAGGGATGATCTGTGTACCCGGTTTTGCCATACTCAAAACTCGTTGCACTTGTGCCACAATACAACTGGCATCACCGCAAGTCCCATAAGCCATAGGATGCCACTCTAATGTACTAGAAAACCGATCCCAAGGTTGCAAGCGGGAATCATACCCTTGTCCTACAGTTTGGTTGCCATCAGGGAAAAACACCACTCCGGTGGGAATCCCTTGCTGCTTTGCTGGGTAACTGGCTATATTGACAAAATCAAGAATTCCTTGCATGGCGTGGGCAACAGCAAGCTGCCACAACTCCCATTGTAAAAGCGGTTGTCTGTCGGTTGCAGGTAGGATTGATTTTTCAGCTGGTGGAAGAATGCGTCCTTGCCAGAGGGGTTCGCCTTCTTGAGGATAAAGTTTATCAACTTCTGCTATGTCCCCGGCGGTGATGAATCCCTTGCTCAAAAAGCGGCGAATCAAGTCCAGCCCTTTATAATTTTGTGCCCGTTTAAATAAAGCTTCTTGGGTTGCAGGGGTAAATAGCCATAAATCTGAAACTTTGGTGGCGATGGAATCACTTCCTGCTTGGCGGGGATAACGCACGTAGTCTAATAGCAAACCATCTGGGCGACGACGCAAAATTTCTTGGACTAATTGGTTGTAGTCACGTTTTGCTTGCAGATTGTAGGGGTCGATAAATACTTGAGAGCCGTTGTCTACAACATATAAGCTTGTTTGACCTTTGCCATTGCGAGCGATCGCACCTTCTCTATCTGGGCGTTGGGCGTAAGTATAACCGAAGTTGGCAGTAAACATCCAGGCATAGACCTTCAAACCGCGTTGCCGACCTTTTTTGATGGCGGTGGCGAGCAAGTCAGCGTTTTCTGCCCCTGGAGTCCGAATTACAGAAGGCCAAACTGTCGGATTAGCTTTTGCTGGCAACAAAACCTGCCCATCGTAAAATACTTCCAAATTAACTTGGTTATAGCCACGGTTAACAATTCGATCCATAATCTGATCGATTGTTCCTGGCTGAATGTCACAGGGATACAAGCGCAACCAAATGGCTTGGATTTGCGGCCAAGTCCGAGTGCGGCACTCGTGTAATTCCTGTGCTTGTTCTTGTACTATATTTTGGTAGCGCGTTTGAGCGTTTTCATTGCCTTTGAGGGCTGATAAACGGAAGTCTTCTTTTTCTTTCGCCGCCGATGATGATAATTGACAATATTGGGTTACTTGCGCCCTTGCTGGTTCGCTTCCAAAGTTGGGGAGTAGCGAACTACCAGTGAAAGCAACAGCGAATAGACACCGCAAAAATAATGTTGATCTTGCAACGTTCAAAAAATGGTTAGACATATCTACCAGTAGATGGACACAATCATCATCGACCCCAATTTAGATAAATATGGGCAACGTGTATCGAATTATATATTAAGGATTAAGGAATTTTAATATGCATCGTCGTTGGATATTATCTGCTTTCGCAGTTTTGATGAGTATAGTTTTAGCTGCTTGTACGGCAGCAACTACTCAACACCCACAAACAAAAGTCACAAGTCTTACTGAGAATACAAACACCAATTCTCAGCTATTACCAACAAGAACAGCAAAAAGAGTTGTTGCTCTTTCTTCTCTTTCTGCTGATATTATCTCTCAACTTGCTCCCACAAAAATTATCGGCATCACTGGTAGTAAATTATTTAAAAATGAATTAAAATTCAAAGATGTTCCCCGTGTTAGTGAAGGACAAAGCCCGCCCAATTTGGAAAAAATACTAGCACTTAAACCAGATTTAGTTATTGGTGCGGCAGGTTTTTCTAACATCCCCATTCAAAAACTTCAGCAGTTGGGAATTCCTACTTTTCTCACTAAGGTGAATAATTGGGAATCTCTAGAAGAACTTACTAAAACCCTTGCTCAAAAAATTAATGCCGATCCTCAGCCTTTGTTAAATCGTTACAAAACTTTTTTACCAGAAAAGCCAACTCAGGGTTTTTCTACTTTAGCGCTGGTTAGTCGTCAACCAATTTTAGCGCCAAATAAAAATAGTTGGGCGGGGGATTTGTTAACGAAATTCCAGGCGAAAAATATCGCCGCAGATTTACAAGGTAAAAGTCCAATTGGGGGTTATGTGACGCTTTCGGCTGAGAAAGTTTTAGAGGCAAATCCAGAGGTGATAATTTTGGTTAATCCCCCACAAGGGAATTCAGGAGTAGCGCTTTTAGATTCGCTAAAAAAGGAAGCTTTTTGGCAGCAATTACAAGCAACTAAAAATAACCGAGTCTATATATTTGATTATTTTGGTTTGGTGAATCCAGGTAGTATAGATGCAATTGAAAAGGCTTGTCAGCAACTTAAACAAGTGTTGTTTGCACCACAGGGAACTTAGTTAATTAAATATAATTATAGTAATCCTAAGAGGATGTTTTAAAAGTGGTTGACTGTAATTTTAGGCACTTGTTGATCCCCCCTAACCCACGCCAGTCGCTCCACTACAGCGCTTCGCGCATCCTGCGGCGGGGGAGACCCCAAGACCGCGCTGGCTCCCCTTAAAAAAGGGGAAGAATCAAAGTCCCCCTTTTTTAAGGGGGATTTAGGGGGATCTAAAACTTTTTGCTACCGACCAGAGGACTTTTAAAACATCCTCTAAGATCCGCGACTTCTTAAAGAAGTCGCGGATCTGGTTGTTGGTGCTTTTAATCTTTTGCCGAACTAATTGGTTTTTGAGCAAAGGGGATATTCTTTTTACCTTCAGGAGAAGCAACTCCAAGGCTGCGGAAATACAGTCCTCCAATAGTGAGTAAAAAGGTCACATATCCTACTGCTTGTACGAGATAGAGATTGTCTCTGTAACCAAATAACGATTTGAGAATAATCCCAGGAAACTGTTCGTCAGGCAAAATTGTGGAAGTATTTGAAACGATTGGCCCCAAAATACAGGAATGGACTTTAGTAAAACGTTCGTAATAGAAACAAAGGCTTTCTGTAGCCCGACTGCTAAGGGAAAGGTTAGCCACAGCGTCGTCAAAATGTTTTAAGGCTGAAACTACCAATCCAGCGACAATCAACACTAACAAAACGCCCATTACCTGGAAAAACTGGCGGATGTTAATTTTGACACCCCATTTAAATAGCAGCACCCCAATGGCAGTTGCCGCTACTAAACCACCAATAGCACCCAATGCTGGCATTAATCCCTGTTGAAAATTAGCAGCAACGAATAGAACAGTTTCAAAGCCTTCGCGGACAACGGCAACTAAAATTAAAGTAAAAACACCCCAACCAGCATTTGAATTTTGTGTTATTGCTTCTGTTACTGCTCCTTCAACTGTAGCTTTCATGAATCTGGCTTGTTTAGTCATCCAGATTAGCATCCAACTGAGCATTGCGATCGCTAATACACTAAACACACCTTCCAAGGCTGGCTCAACTACGGAGGTGTATTGAGGATTCGCTGCTCCCAGTATTTGAATTACCCAACTGAATAGCACACCTATTAAGGCACTGACGATAATGCCAACACCGACACCAGCATATACCCAAGAGTTGAGTCGGGATTGTTTAGCTTTTTTTAGCAAAGCTAGCACAATGCCAACAACAAGGGCAGCTTCTACTCCTTCTCGGAGTGTAATTACAAAAGTAGGTAGAGCAGTACTAAAATTCATTTTTTTTCCCTTTGTCTTTTGTCATTAGCCAGTTGTCTTTTGTCATTAGTCAGTTGTACTTTGAATTTCTTTTTGACTAATGAGCAATGACTAATGACTAATGACCAATGACTATTAGCTAAAATCGCGAAGCATTTTTTTCAGTTCGAGATTATGCATCTCTTCTTGTCCAATCATGCCGCGAGCGAATTCTTCAAGATAAATACTAGCATTGGTGACAGTTTCGAGGAGATTTTTATACAGATCCAATGCCTTTTTTTCATGGGATAAGCTTTCTTCCAAGATATCCTTGACTTTATGCTGGTAGGTTTCTTCCATTTGGGCAATTTTTAGGGAAGGATGCCCATCTAAACCGGTGAGAATTTCTCCTACTTGTTGGGCATGAAGTAAAGACTCACTTGCCTGTGCTTTGAAAAAAGCCACGATTGGAATACGGTTAGGGCCAGTTACCATTAAAGAATAATGTGTATAGCGTACTACCCCTGCTAGTTCAAATTCCATGATGGCATTCAGCAGGTCAATGGTCTTTTTCTGGTCAAGTTCTTGCATCAGTTGTTAATTCAAGTAATGAATAGAGTGCAATTAGTTAGGAGTACGTAATTCGTAATTCCTAACGATTAATTCTAAACTCCTTACCATCTGTTTTCCATTAAAAAAAAGTGTTATAGCTGTGCTTTGGTATTAGATTTGTCAACAACTTTTTGAGAATTTTCTTCAATGGTTTTCACCAGCTTGGTAACATCATTAGGTATTTTGACTGCTTTGGCTGGTGGGATGGCGGCGGGCCAAACTTTGAGTAGTTCAGCGAAACTAGCATCGATCGCTTTGTGTGCTTCGGCATCTGCTTGAGCTACTTGACTAGAAATTCCTTTGTATAAATCATTGGCGTAAAATACAAAACCACGGGAGTCTTGATACTCAATTGGGGCAGTTATTTTACCATTTGCGATCGCAGCGTGATATTCGGAGTTAGCTGAATCTAGCAATTCGTTAATTACCTGTAGCGCAAATCCTGGTTTGGAGCGTTGAGTCTCTGGCAAAGCTGCGATCGCTCCATCAACTGATTGCATTGAAGAAGCAAAATTAGTTTTAACTTTGCTATCCTTGGGACTAGATTTTACTAAATCTTGCAAACTCACTAATGTTGTCTTAAATTCTTTGACTTTGCGCTCGTTTAGTTGATCTTCTACATCAACATAAATTTCCTCAACTGGATGTCCAATATGAGGTTCTGCCTGTTTCGGCTGATTTTGATCTAGCAGTTCTTTTGCTACTAAAAGATGCCCTTTCATTAAGCCTAATTTAGACATATAATCTACATCTTTTGCTTCACCTGTTAGCACCACTTCTTGAACACCAACCTGGTCTTTAATTTGGTCGAATTGCTCTTGAGTTATTACTTTTTTCGTAACTAAATCTTCTGGGCTACCATAAGGGCGATTTGCCTGAATTTTGTTAGATAAAGCTGGAACACCTAGTTTCCCTTCAAACTTATCTAATTCTGACAATATAGCAGTATTAATGTTAATTTTTTCTTTGCTAGCGTGACCGCTATGACCGTTATTACTTACTGCCTCTGTAACTTGAGGACTAGCAATTGGTGCTGATGGATTTTCTGCTGTTGGTGTACTGCTACAGGAACTCAAGCTAATTATTACCGCAGTCGCAAAACTCAAACAGATATAACGAAGTTTTCTCATTTTTGCTCCTCACACAATCAAAAATGTATTAATTGAAAATTACAAACTATTATTACAAGCTAGTGGTCTGTCAAACCCATTTTGACGGTTGAAGAGATGCGATAAATCGCCATCTCTACAGAAAATTTATTCGTTAATTATTTCTTGACAGACTAGTAGTTTGTTTGACATTTTGTCGTAGATTTTACTTTGACATATAATGACAACTTTTATCAACTAATTGCTCTAAAAGTTTAATAAAAAATTAATTACAAATTATCTAGTTAAGTTTTTTTAACATCCTTTTGAGAATTACCATCAGTAATTACTTCAAATTGACCCATGCAGCCGTTTTCTGCGATCGCATCCTGATGGGGATGGAACATATACTTACCTGGGTAGCGAAAAGCAAATTCTAAGATGTGCCTTTCGGCTACACCCATCGTTATCACATCTGTTTTTTCGCTAGGAGTCATACTCATGCCATAGCGATAAACATCAAAGAAGTTAGCGTGGAGATGAAACGTCACTGCCGGATCGTATTCAATGATATTGAGGACATACAACCGAATCAACTGATCTTTGTAAATGCCAATGGGATGATGCATGTAATGATGGGGCAGACCGTTGAAGGCGTAATAATCATTATGACTATCATCATTTATGTCATAACCACCCATCACTAGGACAATCTCATCAGCCGGGGGACGAGGAGTAGGTGGATCGATGATGAACATCCCATACAGTCCCTTAGCGATGTGACGGGTAACGGGTTCAATATGGCAGTGGTATAGGTGTACACCATAAGGTTCGGCATCAAACTCATAAATTGTTGCACTACCATTGCTGATTGGGCGAACGCCATCCATTTCTGCCGGATGAACACCATGAAAATGCAAAGAGTGAGAATGTCCCGCCTTATTGAGAAATAATACCCGAATGCGATCGCCCTGTTTTGCTCTTAGCGTTGGCCCTGGTATGCGACCATTTAAATCCCAGATGTTGTAAGAGACAGCACTATTGAGCTTTATGATGGAAGTACCCGCAGTTAGCTGAAATTCGCGGATAGTCCGCCCATTTTCTTGCTTTACCGTCCCATAATCAAAATCCCTCAACATCTTCATTGGGTTAGTAACATCGTCTGGCGATGATCTATCGAGTGGTGGCACTTTGACGATTGCCTTACTTTGGAGATTTAGCATCTGCCAAAGTCCAGCAGCACCAGTTATCCCAGCACCAGCGAGTCCCAGTTTCAATAATTGACGACGGCTCCAAGGCTTTCCGTTACCTAGAGCGAAGTTATTGGGCATGACATTTAGTTACGGTTAGCACCAAAAAAGAATTGCTAAAGATTTGCAATTGCCTTTAGATATTAGAGGAATTAATAATTATTGTCAATAATTATTTAGTGCTTTAAAACTCCTAGTTAAGTTGTTAAACCTAAATCAAGCGAGAATAAGTCCGAGAAAATCTAGCTAAATTTCTTAAATTTAAGTGTATCGAACCACTTGTTTATGTATAAATAGTATCCAAATGAAGTTAGTTCTTTCCTACCCATTCCTTATATATTTGCTCAATTGCATTTTAAGGAATTTTGGATGTTTGCCAACAGGACAATTTTTAATTTGGAAGCGTTAAAAATACCGTGATTCAAAACATGATGTCATTATTTTGTTATTTGTATAGACTTTATGTGTAGATTTCTGCATCATAATGGGCCGATGTTCAAAGGATAGTATAGTATTCAATAAAGCCGAATTACACAATACATTTGATACACACTTGTCAAACATAAAGTCGATCGTATATCTTTTTGCAATCAAGCGGCATTATGCCCTTCGATTGATGAATTACTCAAATTAATAATGGGAGATCAAAAATGACTACTTTTTCTCAGATTTCAGTATTGCAGAAGACCGCAAGCATTACCTTATCCAAGCCTATGCAGGTAACGCTGTATATGCTATTGTCTTCTTTAGTTATTTGGACTGTTTTATTCTCCACCTATCCTGCGGTTCATAACACAGCACACTCAACGCGTCACCACACTTTAGGGGTTGCATGTCACTAAATTATCATAATCCCAAGATTTTTTAGATACATGAAGCTTTGCTAGAGCATCTAATATCTAACAAAGTTAGGACGCTAAAATAGCGCAGATTTCGCGCCAGTGTTTTTGCTTAAAAATAACTTTGAGGTTTTGTAGAGATGCTAGATAAGACATCTCTACATCACCTTAACTTGATTTAAGTGATGTCTGATTTCTAGCTCATTAATTATTAAGCTGGAATCCTTATACTTAGTAATAAGAATCGGGAGTGAGCTTCACCACTATGATTAAAGCTTCAGTTGTAAAAAAGTACATAAATTTTAGATTTACCGTAAGTTTTTATGAAAAAATATCGAGTTTTTGGAATTATCAGCGCTGTTTGCATCACTTTGTCAATTCTTTATTCATTTGTGGGGAATTCCCAAACACCTACATCCAGAGTACTACTCTCCACCAACCCAACTTTAGAACGTATTCTCCCTTTTGAAGCAGAGGCAAAAAAACCACAATCTCCTGTAACTCTGATATTACAAGCGGTTGATGCTGCAAGTAAACCTTTAGCAAATACCAAAATTAGCTTACAAATTCTGACACCGCCGCCTAATCCTTGGTTAACAACAGATTTTCCCATTGTCGAGGGAACTAAATTGTTGGAAATGAATGCCATTGCACCTGATGGTAAGCTAGAAATTCAAGAGATGTTACCCATTCGTGGTAATTATCAACTCCTAGTAAATGTGTCACCTTTAGTAGCAAATGCCTTTATTCCATATCAGCAAACCTTAAATTTAAAAGTCCACGAAAATCCAATCAAGTACAAATATTTTGTTGTTATCGCAGCTATATTACTATCACTTGGATTGTTAGGTGGTTGGGTTATTGGTGGACAACAAGAACTACAACAAGGAGAACTTGCGCCACAGTCAGTACGCCTTTTATTAAGTGCATTGACAGTAGTGGCTATAGTAACTCTATTAGTTATCAATATTAGTGCAGAAGTTGCAGAAGCTCATGGCAGCGAACACCACTCAAGTAGTACCGAAGTAATCGCACCATCATCTCAAAAATCTCAGGGATTGGAAATTAGTCTTGGCGGAGATAAAAACGCGACTGTCGGAAAACTTGCGAATTTAGGGTTACAGGTGAAAGATGCCGCAACCGGACAACCTATCAAGGATGTAGCGTTGCAGGTGAAAGCGATCGCTACAGAACATAATTTAACAGTTTTTGACTACAAAGGTATCCCCGACGAACAAGGTAAGTTAACATGGCAAGAACAGTTTTTTGACGGTTCACCCCACCAAATCCAGGTGGAAGCAACTCCTCTACCAGGATCTAAGCGTCAATTTGCACCAGTAAGAGTCGCACAAGAAGTTGAAGTTGAAGCGATCGCACCACCAATATATATCCGATTGATTGGTTTATTCTACTTTACAGCCTTTGTCGGCATTGGTATGGCGATTGGATTGCTAATACAGCACCGACGAACACCGCGAGAAATTAGTAATACCAATGCTTAAGTAAGAGTTTCTGCTAAGGGACTTCCAGTCAAAAAAATATCCCGTCGTAGGGGCGCAAGACCTTGCGCCCTTACAAATCTATAAATAATTTGGGATAATTTATTTTTTGCAAGTCCCTAAGAGGTTGTTTGAAAAGTATTTAGCTGTGATTTTAGGCACTTGTTGATCCCCCCTAACCCCCCTTAAAAAGCAGGGCTGATTCATTCCCTAAAGAGCGCTAAATATCAAGGGTTCTAGCGATTTAAAATTGATTATTTTGTTACCAGCTTGCCAAGAAAATGAACAATTTTACTGTTGTTCAAGTGCTTAAAAGTTCATCTTCTCGTCACCCTCACTCACAATTTTCTCGCTAACCATCTTGACAAACTCCTTCGTCTTGTGGAATGAATCAGCCCTGCCCTTAAAAAGGGGGGAACTGGAATCAAAGTCCCACTTTTTAAGGGGGATTTAGGGGGATCTAAAACGTTTTGCTACTAAGAAAAGGACTTTTCAAACATCCTCTAAGACAACTATATGTATTAATAAATTAAAATAGTTGTAGTAAAACCGCACTATTTTTTTTGTTAATGGGTTATGAAACCATAAAAAGATAGCGTGCTAAGAAAACCTAAGCTATTGCATATACTTGTCAAGCATTGATTAATTACGAATACTAATATTAGTCTAGTTTTTATTATGTTTATATTTTTGCCTCTCCTTTCTTGGATTGCTATTTTTTGGTTCATTAATAAAAATCGTACCGATTGGCGTGAATCGCTGATATTAACATCTACTTATTGGGGGGTTCTGATTGCTGTAACCACTGAGTTTTTGAGCATTTTAAAATTAATCGCTTTTGGCTGGATATTAGCAACTTGGGGATTAATATGTATTGTATTAATTTATATATGGTTTCGATTAAATTTCCAAAAGACTAAGACTTTAGAGCCAAATATTTCTTCTCAACTAATTAAAAATATTCAAATACCATCCTTCGTAAAATTATTGTTATCTGGTGTAGGTTTCATTATAGGAACAGTTGGATTAATTGCCATCATTGCACCACCAAATAACTGGGATTCTATGGATTATCACATGAGTCGTGTTGCTCATTGGATACAAAATCATAGCATTGCTCATTATCCAACAGATTATACTCCACAGTTATATCAAAACCCTTGGTCAGAATTCGTGATTTTGCACTTTCAAATTTTGAGTGGTGGTGACTACTTCGCTAACTTAGTTCAATGGTTCAGCATGATTGGCTGTATTATTGGAGTCTCATTAATTGCAAAACAACTCAGAGCAGATTTACGAGGCCAAGTTTTTTCTGCGGTTGTAACTGCAACAATACCTATGGGAATCTTGCAAGCTTCAAGCACTCAAAATGATTATGTAGTTGCCTTTTGGGTGGTTTGTCTCGCTTACTACTTGCTATCAACTATCCAAACTGCAAAAAGCGATATTTGGACGAATTCATTTAATATTGGTATTAGCACAGGATTAGCTATTTTGAGCAAAGGAACTGCTTATTTTTATGTATTTCCCTTCTTAATTTGGTTTAGCTTTTACCAGATTAAACGCTTACGCTGGCAAGCATGGAAACCTGCTTTGATTGTAGGAAGTATCTCTTTATTACTTAATATTAGTCACTATTTACGTAATTATAATTTATTCGCTTCACCACTTGGCGAACCAGACGGCTATCGTAATGAAGTATTCGGTATTAATATACTCATCTCTAATATTCTGAAGAATATTGCTTTGCATATAGGAACACCTATTGGTTTATGGAATGGAATAGCCAATAAGTTAATTCAAATTATACATATATTCATCCGTGTAGATATTAACGATCCTCGAATAACTTTTTCCAAGACATTCTTTGTACCAGGAGGTTGGGCAACACTTGGGATAACTGGTAATGAAAATAGTGCTGGGAATTTAGTACATTTAGCACTAATAATAATATGTATAACAATTTTTCTAGCTCGAAAATCTATTCGTAAAGAAAATTATATTTTTGCTTATCTTATTGCTACCATATCTACATTTTTGATATTTTGCTACTTGCTAAAATGGCAAGCCTGGAATACTCGCCTACATTTACCTTTTTTTGTCCTAATTTCTCCATTTTTAGGGGTTGTATTATCTAAGCTGAAAAACCAAAAAATCACAATTTTTATAGTAATATGTCTGCTAATATCATCATTACCCTGGGTCTTTTTTAACAGGTATAGACCTATTATTGATAGTAACAATATATTTCAAACGCCCAGAATTGAGCAGTATTTTAGTAATCGTCCATACCTAAAAACAACTTACACGGGGGCAGTTGAGTTTTTAAATTCAAAAAAATGCTCGAATATTGGCTTATTAATGGGAAAAGACCCTTGGGAATACCCTTTATGGGTACTTTGGCGACAAAAAAATCTAGAAATAGTTAAACTTCAACATATTAATATAAATAATATTTCAGCCATTTTAGAAAAAGAAGATTTTTATAGAGATTTTGAACCTTGTGGGATTATTTCGATGGAAACTAAAAAAAGTAAACAGAAAAAAGCTCAAGAAGTTAATTTTAAAGGCAAAATTTATCTTCGAGCATGGGATTCTCCAGATATTGGTATATTTATTAAGTAAAATTTTATTTTTTACAATCTCATAAAATTAAAGTTTACTGAGAAAATAATGCTAACTAAAATTGCTGTTGAGAAAATTCTTGAGCGTGCCTTAATGGGGTATGACTTATCTCCCCAAGAGGGAGTAGTATTGCTACAACAAACTGACGAGGAGGCGATCGCAGCAATCCGTGCTACATCTGACACACTTCGCCACACTCAAGCAGGGGATACGGTTACATACATCATTAATCGCAATATTAACTTTACCAATATTTGTGAGCAGCACTGTAGTTTTTGTGCCTTCCGTCGAGATGATGGTGATGTCGGTGCATACTGGTTAGATTCGGCGCAAATTTTAGAAAAAGCGACAGATGCAGTGCAACGGGGTGCAACGGAAATCTGTATGCAGGGTGGGTTAAATCCACAAGCGCTGGTAAATGGTAAATCTTTACCCTATTACATCAAGGTAGTGGAAACCATCAAACAGGAATTTCCACAGATTCATCTCCACGCTTTTTCTCCCCAGGAAGTGGAATTTATCGCCAGACTTGATGGACTTGAATATGCTGATGTGATTATTGCTTTGCGCGATGCTGGTGTTGGCTCAATGCCGGGAACAGCAGCAGAAGTATTAGATGATGAAGTCAGGCGGATATTGTGTCCAGAAAAGATTAATACAGCCACTTGGCTAGAAATTGTCAGCACCGCTCACAAATTAGGCTTACATACCACCAGCACTATGTTATCTGGGCATATTGAAACCCACGAACAGCAAATCGGGCATTTAGAAAAATTGCGATCGCTCCAACAAACTGCCATCGATCGGGAATATCCTGCAAAGATCACAGAGTTTATTTTATTACCCTTCGTTGGCCAAGAAGCGCCCAAACCCTTACGTCGCCGTGTCGGACGCGATCAACCAGTTTTAAGCGATGCACTCTTGCTAGGGGCTGTGGCGCGGATTTACTTGGGTAATTGGATTCCCAATCATCAGCAGAGTTGGGTAAAATTGGGGCTTGCTGGTGCAACCGAAGCCTTAGTTTGGGGTTGCAACGATATCGGCGGTACATTGATGGAGGAGCATATTACCACAATGGCAGGTGCTTTGGGTGGTACATGCATGGAAGTCGAAACTTTGAAAACTGCGATCGCTTCTTTAGAACGACCTTACCAACAACGCAATACTCTTTATCAAAAAGTTAGGATTTAAGAGTACCCCTTGCAAGGTGGATTAAAAATTCCTCTTCTCTCTGTGTTCTCTGCGCCTCTGCGGTTCAATAAATTAATTTAAAAATTATCGAACCGCCAAGTCGCCAAGAGCGCCAAGGCACGAATGAAGGAAGTTTATAAATGATTTAGAATTGCTACATCTCATAAAAAATTTAAATAAGCATTTTTTCTTCTCTCTGCGTCTTTTCTGGGCGATGGCGGTTCGTTAAAAAATTAACTTTGATAACAGATTACCCTTATACCAATTTAATGTGAAGTTGCACATATCTTGATCCCCCTAAATCCCCCTTGAAAAGGGGGACTTTGATAGATGTTTTTCCGGTTCCCCCCTTGTTAAGGGGGGCTAGGGGGGATCGAATTCTATGCAGCTTCATAAAAAATTGGTATTAAATAGATAAGATAGCCCATCCTCGTTTTAACAAGCTCTAATAACTTAGAAGTGGAGCATAATGAGAATTTTAATAGTTGAAGATGACGATCGCATTGCCAAACCATTAGCCGAATTTTTAAGACGACAACATCATATTGTAGATATAACAACTAATGGCTTGACAGCTTGGGAATGGTCGCAATCAGCATTATATGAGCTAATTTTATTAGATTTAATGCTGCCTAAATTAGATGGAATTACTCTATGTAAGCGTTTACGCGCAGCTTCATCTAATGTTCTGATTTTAATGTTGACCGCACGAGATACAACAGGCGATAAAATTATCGGACTCGATGCTGGTGCTGATGATTACTTAGTTAAGCCATTTGAATTAAAAGAGTTAGCAGCACGCATCAGGGCTTTAGCTAGAAGAACTCCAGAAATTCGCCCTCAGATTTTAATTCACGGTGATTTACAACTAGATCCAGCAACTCAAAAGGTTACTTATGCAGGAAATATCATATCATTAACTCCCAAAGAATATATGATATTAGAATATTTTTTGAAACATCAAAATCAAATTGTCACTCGTTCGGTGATTCTTGATAAATTGTGGGACTTTGATAAATCTTCGGGAGAAGGAAGTATTAAAACTCATATTACAAATTTGCGGAATAAACTTCGAGCATCTGGAAGTTCCGAAGACCTGATTGAAAATATCTATGGCATAGGTTATCGTCTAGGAAAAAAGTAGAATAATTTCATATAAATAGCAGAAACAATGTGTTTCAAAAAATCAGATATCGTTTATTGTTATCTTACTTAGGGGTGTTCGCATCGCTGTTGGGAATATTTGCGATCGCAGTCCGATTTGCTTTTAGTCACAGTCTAACTGAACAAATCACAGATAAGCTCACAGCCATAGGGAAAGCTGCGGCTACAAATGTAGAATTTGAAAAAGGTCGCCTGACGATTGAAAGTGACTTTCGTCCCCAAGACTTAATTGCTTATCATCAAGCATTACAGTGGTTTGATCCTCAAGGAAATTTGATTACCCAACAAGGAAAAACTGTTTTAACCTTACCTTTTTTACCAAACAAAATAGTACAAATTCAGACTGGTAAAGTTCCTATCCAAGTAGTGACTGTACCAATTATTGCTAGCGATAATGGTGAGCTAGTTGGGTATGTAAGGGTAAGCCAATCTTTGGAAGAATTTAATGAAACCCTTGAAAAACTGGACTGGGGATTAGGCGGTGGCATTATTATAACTTTGGTTCTGAGTAGTATTGGCGGAATTTTGTTAACTCGTCAAGCAATGCAACCTATTGAAGAGAGTTTTGCAAAGCTTAAACAATTTACTGCTGATGCTTCCCATGAACTACGCAGTCCGTTAATGGCGATCAAAATTAATGCTGAGTTACCGCTAGAATATCCAGAAGAAATAGGGCCAAAAGATGCAGATAAGTTTCAGGCGATCGCCAACGCTACAAACCAGATGACTCGCCTCACAGAAGACTTATTGATGCTAGCACGCACTGATAGAGTTTCCAATCAGTATAGGGATACTCTCAATTTAACGTCAATATTAGAGAACCTAATCCAACTATATAAACCTCAAGCCAAAGCTAAACAAATTGATTTAAAAATTCAATTAATTCCTAATCTTCAACTAATAGGTGATTCAATTCAATTAACGCGACTGTTTACTAATTTAGTTGAAAATGCACTCCATTACACACCATCAGGGGGCGTAGTTGAAATTAAAACTAATCGTGTTGGTTCCCAGCTTTATGTCAACCTACAAGATACAGGTGTCGGAATTGCACCAGAGCATATCGACAAGGTTTTTGAGCGTTTTTGGCGAGCAGATCAGTCTCGTTCTTATTGGTCAGGTGGTTCTGGTTTAGGGCTAGCGATCGCTCAAGCTATTGCCAAAAATCACGGTGGATTAATTAGTGTTACAAGTCAATTAGGAGTTGGTAGTTGTTTTACTGTGCGTTTACCAACTCCATAAATTCAATTGCCTACTTATTTATCATCATTAGTTTCTTTAACTTGAATACTACTCTTGGGACGAGTAGCTTCATTCTTCTCATCTTGTTCGTTAGCATTTTCAGCGTAGATAACTTTGCCATTACCAGCATCTACCTTAACATCTTGCTGACCAATTTCTACCGAATAAACTAAGTTGCCATCTTCATTTTCGAGTTTAACACTTTTCGCTTTACCTCCCACAGATGCTTCAACAGTTTGCTGTGCTTGTTGTGCTGTAATTTTAGCTAGCGGTTGCAGTTTTGCTGCTTCTTGCTGTTCTTCTGCATCGTCATTTTTTTCACCATCTCCATCACTGGCTTCAGCAATTTGCATACCATTATGATTCTGACGTGCAATTGCTACAAAAGATTGTGGTTGTTTTGCAAATACCACTCTCGACAATCCAGTGAATCCCAAAGTACCTATACAAGCTGCTGTCAAAATGAGTTTTGTTGAAGTTCTCATACTTGAAAAATCCATTGAATTCTAGGTTTCTGTTTTCACAGTAAGTAACAAAAGTCAAGAAGTAGTCAAGAATGCTTTGAATTCAATATCAACCATTGAAATATTTCAGCTATTTTTAGCATCTCTATTCTGAGAAAATTCTATTTTCAATCAAATCTTGACTATTTCTTGACTTTTGCTGTGTAAAGTACATTCTCTACGATGACTTACTATTTTTTATCGTCAAAAAATGAACAAAGTTGCAAAAGTCACGATTTTCTTCTGGATTATGAAGATCATCGGTACGACACTCGGCGAAACAGCCGGTGACTTCATCTCAATGTCTCTTGGACTGGGGTATTACCTAGCCTTTGCCATAACCTTCGCTATTCTGGCTATTCTCCTGTTTTTTCAAATTCAATCCGATAGATATCGTCCAGCCCTTTACTGGACGGCCATCATCGCTACAACCACAGCCGGAACGGAAGTTTCAGACCTGATGGATCGATCTCTTGGACTGGGCTATGCACTGGGATCGCTTATTCTGGTAGCCTGTCTATTGAGCGTTCTTAGCATCTGGTACTACCGCGATCGCAATCTGAGCGTTTATCCGATTGTGAAAAAAGATGCAGAGACTACCTACTGGCTGGCTGTGGTATTCTCCAACAGTTTGGGAACAGCCTTTGGTGATTTTCTCACAAGCAACTTAGGACTAAGCTACATCCAGGGCGCATTGGTGACAGCTAGCGTTATTGGTGTTGTCATTGCCCTTCACTATGTAACAAAGTTGAGCGATATCCTGCTATTTTGGCTTGCATTCATCTTCACACGTCCCTTCGGAGCCACCTTCGGAGATTTTCTGACAAAACCAGTCAAAAATGGCGGTCTATCACTGCCAAGGGAATATGCTTCTGCGATCGCCTTTATCCTGCTGGCAGTTGTCCTATTCTTTTCCGTGCGAAATGAGAAAAAAGTGCGTCACCTAATTGAGTGATACGTTTAAGCATAATGAATAAAATCAAAGTATGCTCCGACAAATTTCTAATTTCTGGTTGCGTTATATACATCCTCGTTTGGCTGCCTTAATTGCCACAATTGGTATTGTTGGACTTGCTAGTTGTCTGCTGATACTTTTTGTTTTAGCAAAAATAACTGAAGAAGTTTTAGAACGAGAAGCTTTTGCATTTGATACTACTTTTTTGTTATGGCTACATCAGTTTGCTAATCCCAGCTTAGATAATTTCATGTTGTTCATTACCAGCCTTGGTAATCCTAGTACAGTAGTCATCGTTGTTAGCGTTAATCTAATATTACTTTGGTGGCAACATTATCGAGAAGAAGCGAAATTTTTCGTCCTTGCTTGTTTAGGAGGATTCATTTTAAATACAGGGTTAAAGTTATTTTTTTCCAAACCTCGCCCTGAACTATGGCATCGCTTGATTTCTGAAAAATCTTTTAGTTTTCCTAGCGGACATGCACTAGGTTCTATAGTACTTTATGGTTTTATTGCTTACGAATTAGCAACTCACTATCCTCATTTTGCTAAACTTATTTACAGTTTGACAGTTATTTTAATTGCTGTTATTGGGATTAGCCGCCTATATTTAGGAGTCCATTGGCCCACAGATATAATTGCAGGTTATGGAGTCGGTTTTCTGTGGCTGATGATATGTATTACAATGCTCAAATTGCAGAAATTAAAGCAGAGAAACTTAGTTAATTAAATCCTCTGAACCTCTAATCCCATAACTCTAAGTACAACATTTAATTAATTCGTAGCGAATTCTCTGCGTGCCTCTGCGCTTACCACCGCGCTCCTCTGCGTTGAAAATTTCACCCTCAATTGATCCCCAAGTTACCAATCCAAGATACGATAGACGTTGATTTACGTATTCTTTTAATTAATGCATATGAAGCGCTATTGGTCGCGTTTGCTTGCGCTGGTTTTGGTTCTATCTATCGGCTTAATCGGCTGTTCTGGCAGTCCAGATAGCTTAACTGGAGATTATCGCCAAGACACCTTAGCTGTGGTCAATGTGATGAGACAAGCTCTGAATCTATCACAAGATTCATCTGACAAAACAGCAGTTCAAGCAGAAGCGCGTCAGAAAATTAATGACTTTTCAGCTCGCTATCAGCGAGTTAACTCTGTTTCTGGACTTGGCTCCTTTACAACCATGCGAACAGCCCTTAATTCCCTGGCTGGACACTACAGTTCTTACCCAAATCGTCCCGTACCCGAAAAACTCAAAAATCGTTTAGAGAAAGAATTACAGCAAGTTGAAGCAGCGCTAAAGCGTGGCGGTTAACTCTAAAACTAAGCAAAAAAACATCTAATTTGCATAACCAAATTAAACACAACTCTTGTGGGGTGGGCATCTTGCCCGCCTACTTTATGCAATCTAAATGTAGAACAGCTTATTGCCAACTGCATCATCAAGAGTCAATATTTATGACTCTTGATTACTTCGTATCCATCCAATTTTCACCGACACGCGCCTCTACCAGCAACGGCACACTTAACTGGACTGCATTTTCCATCACCGACTTAATTTGTGGTTGTAATTCTTCCCACTCATCAGGGGGAATTTCAAACACTAATTCATCATGAACTTGCAACAACAAACGCGCCTGATAGTTCTTCAAAACCTCATGCAGTCTTACCATTGCAATTTTGATAATATCAGCGTTAGAGCCTTGAATTGGTGCATTAGCTGCTGAACGTAATAAACCCGCATCATAAGCGCCCAAATTCTTCAATTTACTCAGATCGATGTCTTCTGGATTACTGCCTTTTAATCTGCGTAAACTGTTATTAGTAAAGTCAAAATAACGACGACGACCGAGAATAGTTTCTACATAACCAAGAGCGATCGCTTCTTTTTTTACTTGCTCTAAATATCCAAAAACTTTAGGATATCTTTCATTAAACCGCTTAATGAACTCGTTGGCAATATTCTTATCTATCCCAGTTGAACGCGAAAATCTGAGAGAACCCATGCCATAAATCACGCCAAAATTGATAGTTTTTGCCATCCCTCGTTCTTCTGAGGTTATATTTTCTTTTTCAAATACTAACCGCGCGGTAACAGTGTGAACATCTTCATTTTGCTGATATGCTTGCACTAATATCGGCTCTTGACTCAAATGAGCCAAAATCCGCAATTCAATTTGGGAGTAATCAGCAGCCACCATTAACCAACCAGTTTCTGGCAAAAACGCCTTCCGAATTTGGCGACTAAAAGCTGTGCGAATAGGGATATTTTGCAAATTCGGATTAGAAGAAGATAACCTACCAGTTGATGTTGCTGCTTGATTAAAATCAGTATGCACCCGTTGAGTATCTGGACGCACCAATGCAGGTAAAGCATCAACATAAGTAGACTTTAATTTAGATAGAGTGCGGTACTCAATAATCGCCTCCACGAAACCACTTTTATCATCTTCTTGAAGTCTTTCTAATGTTGCTGCATCCGTAGAAAAGCCAGTTTGAATTTTGCGAGAATGCCTAGTGCTTAACCCCAATTTTTCAAACAAGATTTGGCTCAATTGCTTAGGAGAACCTAAGTTAAAATTTTCCCCAGCTATTTCAGTTGCTTCCTGTTTTAACCTGACTAACTCTATTTCTAAATGCTGCGAAAGTTCTTTTAAATAAGCTGAATTAATACGGACACCCGTATATTCCATTTGAGCTAAAACTTCTTCTAGTGGCTGTTCCACTTCCGCTAATAGCTTAGATAAACTTGGAATTTGCTCAAGTTTCTCACGCAATTTTTCCACCAAACCAAACGTAGAATAAGCATCCATACCGCAGTAATCTGCAACGGCGGGAATATCTATATCAGCGATAGTTTTGCCTTTAGGAACTAAATCTAAATAACTTTTTGCTATCAATCCCAAATATCGCTGTCCTAAATCCATCAAATTATGACTTGAATCTGGATTTAGAATGTAACTTGCCAGCATCGGATCAAACACTACTCCCGCCAAATTAATCCCTTGACACTTGAGAACTAAGCGGTCAAATTTGGCATTCTGTAAAGCTTTGGGATAATCAGCACTTTCAAGAATTGGGCGTAATGCTTCTAGCACCAAATCTTTATGCAAATTTTCCCCAGTTTTATGCCCCACAGGAATATAGGCTACTTCATCCGGTTGCATTCCCCAACAGCAACCAATTCCTACTAACTCAGCATCTCTTGGTTCTAAAGAGGTAGTTTCAGTGTCCCAAGCAACGGGAGTCTCTGGGTTAGTGAATGTTTGCAGAAGCTTCACTAATTCAGTTAGTTTCGCTTCAGTGTTGACGATCAGTGGTGTAATGGGAGAAATAGATTTTTGTGCAACTGCTGCTGTATCACTAGCACTGAAAAACCACAAATCATTATTTTCATCATCCTTCAATTCTGAGTTAGGATTAATTGCGTCTGTTTTAGCTTCTGGCTTTTCTTCAACTTGACCACCAAAACGTTGCTGTAAGTCGTTTATTCTACCTAAAAAAGACTTGAATTCTAATTTTTCTAAAATTGGGGATAAGACGCTTATATCAAATCCTTTTAATTTGCAATCTTCTAAATTAATTTCTATAGGAACATCTAAAACTATGGTTGCCAAATAGCGAGATTTATCAGCATCTTCCTTACCATTTGCCAGTTTTTTCTGAGTTGCGCCTTTAATTTCATCTAACGCAGCATAAATATGATCAAGGGAACCATAGGTATTTAGCAGCTGCACTGCTGTCTTTTCCCCAATTCCCTTGACTCCAGGAATATTATCTGATTTATCACCACAAAGAGCTTTGAAATCGATAATTTGTGAAGGCAAAACGCCCATTTTTTCTTTGACTTGTTCTGCTTCAAATTCCGTAATGCTATTTGTAGAGCGTTTTATGGCATCTGGACTAAAATTCAGAACAGTGATTTCTTTGTCAGAGTCGATCAGTTGAAATAAATCGCGATCGCCTGTGAGAATCTTCACCCTATACCCAGCAGCAGTTACTCGCTGTGCTAAGGTTCCCAAAACATCATCCGCCTCGAAACCAGGGGCAGTAAAAATTGGTAAATTGAAGCCATTCAGTAACTCATGCAGGTTTGCTAAATCGGGAATGAAGTCTTCCGGCGTTTCCTTGCGATCGGCTTTATAAGTCTCGTCAGCTTCGTGGCGAAAGGTGGCCTCACCCAAATCAAAAGCGATCGCCATTGCTTGCGGCTGTTGTGTTGCCATTACCTCCAGCAAGCACTTCACAAAACCAAAACATATACTCGTCGGAATCCCTGCTTTGGTACGCAGTCCTCCATCTCGCCCTTTGGCAAAAGCAAAGTACGAACGATAGGCCAAGGAGTGTCCATCTACAAGGATGAACGTGGGGCGTGTTGCAGTTACAGAAGTGAAAGTTTCAGACATAGCCCTATTTTAGCCAGAAGCTTTGTCACATAGTTAGCAATTTCAGATGCTAGTTCAGCTTTGCTTTGGCGAGAATCGCCCAGTTTTTGCAAGTTTACGTATGATTTTAGACAGATAAGTACGGAAGCATGGTAGAACCAATTTTTGGCAGCAATACTACCCTAATTAAGTACGTGAGTATGAATATAGTAACCAGAAAGTAAGCATATCCTTTATATTCTGGTGAGAAGTCAGGGAGCTATCTCCTGAGCGGTTTATGTTTAATTACGTTGACCTAGCTTACTTCTGAAAACTAGCTTAGTATTTCGACATGAGACTGCCACTATTAAAGCCTCTTTTCCTTACCAAAACTTTATATATAGCAATCAACAAGTGTACTTGCTGACAGGAATCGAATATAAAAGCTTTACATAAAGTTACGTATATTTATCAAGCCTACAAGCCAAATTTCAGAGTTAGAAATAAGTTAGCGATCCCGTAATGATTCGTTTTAGAAAAGTATCTTCACATCATGACAACAAAACTATTAAACACTCTAGCTGCTGCTACAACTTTGGCAGGAATTGTTGCAACATCTGGAGCAGCTAATGCAGCTTCTCTCTCTTACAGCAGTTTTAGTAATTACGATTTGACAGATATCATTGATTCACCTTTGAGCGTCCAAAAATTTGACTCATCTCTAGGCACACTCCAAGGTGTAACGATAGAATTTACCGGGGACATCCTTGGAAATGCAGGTTTTGAAAACAGGAGTCCAAACGCAAGACAAACCACAGTAAATCTTGGCAGTCAATTGAACTTACAACTAAATAATCAATCTTTATTGGCGCTGAATCCACAATATATTTCCAGTTACCAAGTTGCTAAATATGACGGCATCATTGATTTTAGTGGCACATCTGGAAAAACTCTTTCTAACTTAACTGCCACACAATCTGGTAATCAGTCTTTCACTGATACGCAATTTTTGCAATCTTTCATTGGTAATGGCAACGTCAACTTTTTGTTCTCAGCTATAGCCGACTCACAAGTTATAGGATCGGGCAATATTATATCCTATATTGATACTTATGCCAAAGCAGGTATCAAAGTCACTTATAATTACGATGATGTAAAAACAATACCTGAACCCTCTGCCACACTTGGACTTGCTTTAATTGCTGGGCTTTATCTGTTGTCACAACGCAAAAAAAGCTGGCTGAAGGGTTCAAATTTATAGACTATCTTAAATAGGCGGTTTTTCCATCCTATCTATCCGTTAGGCTCTCTAATTTAAATGAAAAACTCCGATTTTTTTGAAAATCGGGGTTTTTTGTTGCGATCGTTTAGCCATTAAATCGGGGAGCTTGGAAATTTTCGATTGAGTCCACAAATAAATCCGCTTGCTCTCTATCATGAAGGAATCACCAATCAATCTAAAATTCTCACTAGAGCCTGTTAACCTCTTAGTGGAACTTAAAATCTAGGAAATCATGCAGAAAGCATCTGCCACAACATCTACCGATCATCAGGCTGCTGCAAAAGACATTAAACTACTAGTTTTGGATATAGACGGCACGATCGCAGGAGAATCTAACACCATTAGCGCAGGTGTAAAGCAAGCTATTGTTGCAGTCCAAGCACGAGGCATTCCAGTGGCGATCGCTACAGGTAGAATGTATAGATCAGCTTTGCGCTTTCACCAAGATATCGGCTCTACCTTACCATTAATGGCTTATCAAGGAGCCTGGATTCAAGATCCAATTACTCAAAAAATTCATCGCCATTGGGCTGTTTCCAGGGAAATGGCCCAACAACTACTAGACTATTTTGAACAGCCTGAGTTGCGATCGCTCCTATCTGTCCACTTTTACATCAATGATGAACTATACGTCCGTGAATTAACTAGAGAAACCCAAATTTATGCAGAACGTTCTGGTATTATCCCGATTCCTGTGGGTGATTTGCGCCAAACCTTAACTAATGAACCGACAAAAATTCTCGCTTTGTCTGATGACATAGATTTGATAGACAAACTATTAGGGAATTTGCGTCGCCAATACACACCTGCTGAACTTTATCTGACAAAATCTGTTGCTACATTCTTTGAAGCAACTAACGCTTCTGTGAATAAGGGAACTGCTGTACGTTACCTAGCCGAAGAATTGCTGGGATTACAGTTAGCCAACATTATGGCGATTGGTGATAACTTCAATGATCTAGAAATGCTGGAGTCTGTTGGACTTGGTGTAGCTATGGGCAATGCACCAGCAGGAGTGCAAGCGATCGCACAATGGATAGCTCCTAGTGTAGAGGAAGACGGAGCAGCAGTAGCAATTGAAAAGTTTTTACTGTAACGAGGACACTTTTTCAAGCCTAGACCATATAAATCAGAAAGGACACCGACGACTGGCCGTGTTTCGTCTCGGTGTCCTAGCTGGTTCGCTCCTCACACACCTGCTAATGTAGCCGAGGTGATGCATTGAGTCAATAGCTATTATAAAAGTTTTTATTTTACCTAAGCGACATTACCGATTTATAACTCTAAGGGCGCAAAAACACCCAAGTTTTCCTCTAGTAAATATCTTAATACTGACCCAGTAGCCATAAGTAATCCGAGTCTGGCTTGGGCTAACTCTGGCGATCTAATTTTCACCTCACCCCAAATCCGGCAATTAGACCAAAAGTTTTCAAAAGCTTCACTCAAATTCAGCGCCACCTTTTCCCATTTCACAGAACCCCTAACATTAGGACACTCTATGTTGTCTACTACTTGTATTAACTCGGCAATTAGATGACGTTCATCTGGATGATTTAGCCGTAGTGTTCCGTCACAATTAAGCCAAGGTAGAGGGTTAGGAGAGATAACACTCCAAAAAGCTGGACTAATTTTTGGAACTGGTTCTCTTAATTTAATCAATCCCTCTCGATGAGCCAGCAATACTAGCGAACAGCAGCGTGCATGGGCGTGCTGAACAGCAAATAATGAATTGGGCAGAAGAGGCAGAGGGGCAGGGGGCGGGGGGCAAGGGGGAGAACTAAAATTACCTCTTTCCCCTCTGCTCCCTGCTCCCTGCTCCCTGCTCCCTGCTTCCCCGAACCTCCGACTGCAAGACTTTGTAACCAAGTCGCTAAGGTCGAGTGAGTCAATTCAAAATGTATCCAACCAGGGGGAACTATTTGGATGCTAAAAACGTCACCACAAGTCCTTGATAAATCAGGTGCGATCGCACTAGCAAGCTCCATCGCTTTTCGATTCTGAGATTTTGATAGTTGCAGAGACACACTTGAGATATATAAAACTCTATTTTCATCTCTATCTTTATATAGAGGAAAATTTTTATCTTTTATGCATATATTTTCTCCTTTATAAGTACCAATGCTTAGTGATTTTATGAGGTAGCTGTACAATAACTGCCTGATCGACGTATATTTGCTAACTGGTGATATAAAATGCACGTAATATTATTTAAATCATCATGTACGATATATTTGTTACTTTTCTGTCATCTACCTTGCGGTATAAATTTAATTTAGATGAAGAAAAATGAGAAGAGGATAAAATTTGATGAATAATCGATGAATAGTAAGTAAACTTTACTACCATCATTGTACAGTAGGAAGTATAACAAAAGAGTAGAGAGTAATTTGCTTTCTATTCTTTGGATTGGCTGGCGCTGTTAGGCGTTAAGCCTCGCCAACACAAAGACACTCCTTGCACCTTTTGATCACGTCTTTGTCTTCAGCCGAACGCTCTTTGTTACCTATGCAATCTCCATCCTCCTTTTCTGAGGCATCACGGCCTTTCTTAACTTGGCAACGAATTCTTGACTGGGCTCAAGAACACTATCGATGCCGTACCTTTAGCAAAGATGAGCGCATTCCAGCCCGGCCTGGATTGCTATATTTGGTGCAAAGGGGTGCGATCCGCATGGTAGGAACCGCCCAAGTTAGTGCAACAGCTAGTCAGCTAACGTCTCGACGAATCAACAGAACTCCAGAAGAAGCGTTTTTGGGTTTTGTGGGAGCGGGACAACCATTTGAAATTGTTGCTCAGTCACCATTCACACTCCAGGCTTACGCCCATGTTGACCAAACTGCGGTGCTGTGGATGTACTGGCACGACTTAGACAACTGGCCTCATTTCCGTCGTGAAGTTATGGATGCCTTTAGGTATCAGCACCAGCGTAAGCTGCTGTGGCTGAGTGCCTTGGGACAACGCCGCACAATTGACCGACTCTTAGGATTTCTCACATTGTTAATTGAGGAATATGGAGAGCCAGCAATGAGCGACACCGATCCTGATGTGATTCGCGGTTATTGTTTGCCCTTTCCCCTCACTCATGCCCAAATTGGTAGCGCCATTGGTTCGACCCGCGTTACCGTCACCCGCTTGATGGGTAAGCTGCGTCAACGTGGCTTAATCCTTACCCAAGGCGATAATCTGATTTGCTTGCCAGCAGAATCGATTAATAGAGCTGGTTAAAGCACAGTTCAGAGCGGCGATTTCCGCCACTCTGTCTGAGTGTGATGGGTTTCGCTACTTGTCAGCGAATTTTGACAAACCCTCCTTGGCTAATCAGTTCCTGTCCCTGCTCAGTCAGTAGTAAGTTGGCGTAAGCGACACCTGCTTGCTGCTCAGTCTGACCATTCTGTTTGACCACCACAAACAGATTGCGGGTAATCGGATATTTTCCTGATTGGAAAGCCTCAATGTTCAATTTGTTGCGTTTACCAGGACATTCAGACGGGAGGACAAGTGTTTCTTGGTAGGGAGCAATATATTGCCCTTCCGTCCGGCCCAACGGCAAGGGTTTAATTGAGCATTGAGGAATCACCTCTGGGGCAGAAGCGTAGTAGATACCACCAGAACTACCAGCCAATTTTTGCAAGGCTTGGGTGGTTGTGGAGATAAATTCCACATTGGGGCTGAAAGCTTTACCACCCAAAATGTCTTGGACAAAAAGTTCGACCGTACCGCCATCAACAATCCGGCGAGAATAGGGTTTAATCGGTATATTGGGGCCTCCCACCTGGCTCCAATTATTGATTTTGCCTGTATAAATTGACTTTAATTGGTCTATCGTGATTCCTGGGATGTTGAGATTGGGGTTGACTGCGATCGCCAAACCATCAATTGCTACAGGAATTTGTTTCAAAGTGAATCCGCGCTGCTGGGCATGGCTTAATTCTTGATCGAGAATTGGGCGGGAGGACTGAGCAAAGGCTAGTTGACCGTCTATTAATGACTGGATGCCAGTAGCAGAACCAGGAGATGCATTACTGGGCTCTACATAGCGCAGCCGAAACTCTGGTCGCGCGGCTTGAATTACTGGATCGACTACCAACCGAATTGGTGCCCAAGATGTACTGCCTCCGTAATTGAATAATCCTGTAGGAACATCCTTTACAGAGGTAAAAGTATTACCACTAGGTTGTTGTGATGTGTTTTGGGGCGTTTTGCTGCTACCAGAATTAATTGTATTTAGGTTAACACCAGACTTTCTACTAAACCACCAAAAACCGCCAGCTACTAGCCCGGCTGTAATTAGGATGGATAATACAAGAATAGGTATTTCATTTTTTTGGGACATAGTAAATTACCCACACGTCCATTCAATACAAGTACTTGACTTGATAGGTTATTGCTACTTGAGATTGTATTGGGAGGACGGGTGTTTTATTCGCGAATTATGACAAATCCTAACTTCTAACTACTTTTAGCAGCGAAGGTATTGGTTGAAAACAGCCAAAAACCTTTATATTTACTTGAATCTACTCAAGAAATGGACTCAGAAGAAGTCCTCCACGAGAATGGTTTGTATTTAATCCTCGGTCGAGCTTGAGTAGGGAGCCTTTGCCCAGATTACGATCAAAGATATCGCCATAGTTACCTACAGATGTAATAACGTGGCGCTGCCACTCCTTATCCAGACCTAGCTCTGGTGCAAAAATTGGCATCACCCCAGCACCGCCCGCATACCAGCGTGTTTCCGGTCTTTCTGCATTGATCAATGTATGCACTGTCCACCCGACGATCGCTGACCACTGGGCATCTTCAGTTCCGGTAGCGGCAATTATGGGAAAGGTCGTTAGTGGCTCTGGGAGGATGCGGCTCGATAATCGGTTCACCCCAGAGTCAAGGCGGATATTGGCAAGGGTCGCGATCTCACCAGCGATCGCATGGCAATTTTGCACGTTGTATGTATCGATCATTTCCCCATCCTCAGAGAACGGCCGCCGGAACCAGTTCTTATGGAGCGCACCGAAATAAGCTGTGAGGCTCCGCTCGACCGAACTGCCAATCATGAAACAGATGCTTTGTCCGCCCAGATCGCTAACATGATGGGCAGCCGAATTGGATGCTACCATTACCGCATTAGATTCTACAAAAACAGTAGGGCCAGGCACCAGCTTACCAGCTAGTTTTTGTTCGTCAATCTCCGAACCTGTGAGGAAATATACGTCGTCCTGCTGGTTACGTACGGCATCGAAGTCTTTTTGCGTCTCATACTTGTGATATTCAATGCGGTCAGCAGATCCTAGTACGGCGGCAGCGATCGCCCGGCAGATATCGACATTAAGACCACTCCAACTACCTGAATCAGCTTCAGTTGCCAGACCTGTCCGCTCGACACTGCCACAGCGAACTACATTGCGTTCCTTTACACGTTTGATAACAGAACCTGCCTCAGCAGAAGAAATTGAGCAGCAGAAACCAAATAGAGTCAGGAAGACTAACAGAAAACGCATGAATTATCCTCAAGGAATGTGAATTCGACAAACCTCTCTCTGCCTTGAACCAAAGTTCAAACCTGTCCCTCTCCGACTCGGAGAAGGACGGTTTTCCTTAGTAAAACGATTGCGGTGAAAAATCCTTGTAGAGACGTAAAATTTTACGTCTCTACATTCAAGATTCAGCAACGCCAGTAAAACCAGGGAGAGGTTTCTTTATATGAATGGGGCGCACCCCATTCTTCTATATCTTTAAGGGTTAGCTGCTGGATAGGTGCTTGGTAGCGCATTGAAGCCCTTGGGGATTTGGTTGACTATCCCTTGGCGCTTGTCTTCCGGCGTGATGCCGATCGCTTGGCAGCCTTCACCGCCGTAATGCGGTAGTGTGTTCACAACACTGTCTGGAATCTTCGCAAAGGAGGCTGGCAATGGCGGCGAAGCACCAAGCAAGCGCTGCGGATCAAAGCCCGACAGCAAGCTATCGGTGATCGGCGAATTAATGTCCCGTGGGCCGAGGTACTTCTGCTTGAATCCTGGCGGGCCAAACTTGTTGAATTCTGGGGAGTTGCCAGCAGCAAGTGCTTGTGCCTCATCGGGTAGGCTGGCAAGGGGAGGTAAACCAAAGATTGTGTTAATTGTCTCGATCACCGAGTTGTGATCGCCCTCGACGTGGGAGACGGCATGCGTCCGGGCATAGGGTGAAATCAGGATCAGTGGCACACGGACACCACGGGAAAGCGGCAGCCCGTCAGGGCCATAAGACAATATCCGTGGTGGTACATGGTCGTAGAAGCCATCTGACTCATCATAGGTAATGATAATGGCACTCTGCTGCCAGATTTTCGGATTTGAGGCGATCGCATTGATTGCCCTAGCTGCCATCCCCTCACTGAGTTGGCGATCGCTGTAGCCTGGATGGTCGTCATCACCTGACTTTGCTGCATTGATAGCGGCAATCTCGTCCGCAGGTGTGTTGGGGTTGGTGATCGGTGGCTTCAAACCCTGCTGGTTAGTGTAGCCGCCACGAATGTAGAACACGCCGCTTTTAGGTAGGGTATTGTTGGCTATATCGCTAAAGAAGTCATTCAGCCCCCGGAGATTTTTGCTTACCTGGGGTGTGTTGGCAATATAGCCGAAATACTGCGCGCCGTTGTGATGGCTGACATAGGCATTGTGGGAAGCAATGCCGTTGGTATCAGTCGGTTCGAGGTCGTAGCCTTCTTGATACCAGCGCCAATTGACTGGCTCAGTCTGGAGTTTCTGGATATAGGGGATATCTTGCTGGATGTCGGCTAAATCAAATGAAGGATTTCTGTTACCAGCCAAGACTGACCGAATATCGCGCCCCTGGAAAGTGAGGGGCAGACTGGCGAAGGTTAGGTTCGAGGAGATATTGCCATCGGCGTAGCTCTCTTTCGCACCAGCAGGTTGCTTGTTATCTGTGGTTGTGTCGAACTGGGAACCATAGAAGGGCTGTGGATCGTTGACTACGGGTACACCCTGCGTCGTACCAGTGTGGCTGCCTACGGTGTAAGATTTGCCGCTCGCTCCGTGCTTAACCCACTGTGTTTCACCTGACTGCCCTGCGAGCATTGCTACTGCATTGGGGGTTGAGGGTGTGTCTTCAGTTGCAAAGATGTTGTCGAAGACGGTGAAGCGACTAGCCCATTTCCAAAAGAATGGAATAGTATCGCAGTCGATGTGCGACATTACTAGGCGGGCGAACTGCTTGCCCTCTGCAATGTTGGCTGCTCCACCCTTGGACGCGAAGCGCGTGTACTCATCGTAGACGAACTGATCCATCTGTGGCTTACCGTCCACAACGTGGATCTTGGTTGCAAGTCCGGTGTGGGAGTGATCAACGCTGTCAACGGCGCTGGCGTTCTGTTCGGCTCCGATTCGGAATGGCTGAACTGTGACGCTTGCACCGTTGACATCCTTGTAAGTTTGGGTGAAACCTGGCGTTTTCTCTGGACTACGAGGCTTTTGTCCATCTGAGTAGAGTCCGTTAACACCAGGCAATGTGCCATACTCGTTGTCGAAGGAGTGATTTTCGTTAAAAATTACGAAAACGTACTTAATCCGCTCCTGAACCAGCCTTGTGAGTACCTTCGGTGGCAGGTTGGGTTCCTTATCTGGAGAATTTAAGTATCGCACCACATCTGGGGTTGCATCTGGCTGAGTTGTGATGGTTGAGTGTGCTTCTTGGGGGAAGGACTCCTCTGCGATCGCACAACCAAGAAACATGGACGGTACAATCCAGGACGGAAGCAGCAAGAGTGTTGTGGCAAAATAGAGCTTCGTAAATCTTCTCAAAGCACATCTCCTTAGTAGTTTCTATCCAGTTAATACGCTACGCGGAATCACAATCTGTAGTTTATATACCGCAAGCGCTTCATTGATTTAAAATAGGTATTTTGGTTACGCCGTGCTTTACTTGGTTACGAAATTTAGAAGAACTTTACACCGTTGAGCCGATGCAAAATTATGCCGTTCTTTAAGCTTTTTGCTTTTTTTTCAGCCAGAAACCGATAGTAGCGACAACTACTGTTCCCGCAAAAGTTGAAGGTTCAGGAACAGGCTCACTGTTCACGAAAGTAACGGCAGTCAGTCCTGAACTTTGAACACTTCCCAGGTCGCTGTTGTCCAAAAATTTCCCATCATTAGTACTACCCGTACCTGTAAAATTGCTAGGAAAGTCCAGTTCCAGACTGTATAAATTATTGTTTTGACCTGTCAACAAACCTGCGTCTGCAAAAGCAAGGATGTTCTCTTGAATGTAAGCTGTATTGCCCGCCAAACTGTTGGATAAGGTTCGCAAAACAGTATTGTCTTTGACTAAGTTTATATTCCAACTTGTCAAATCTACAAAAGAACTAGAAGCGGGTAATTGATCCACATCTACTGTGTAAGTCCCGTTAAAAGAAGCATTTGCTAAATTAACAGGTAGTCCTACAGAACCATCCTCGGCCGCAGAAGCAAAATTTCCGACAATATTAAATGTTTTCAAGTTGACAGCCTGGGCAGGATGTGTGCCAATAGCTGCAAGCATAGCGAAACCAAGCCCTGCGGTGGCAGTTGCTTGCGATAACCTTCTTAAAGGTGTTGCACTCAGCATAAGTTTGGTCTTAATATTTTTGCCCGTAGTTTAAGGAAGTGCGCTTTTTGCACACCGGAAATAATGCCAAAGTAAAGACACCCCTATGGCTAAACTTGAAGGTATAAAGAAAAATCTAGAAGTCAAAAATGACTGTATATATAATTTGATGTAATGGAAATTACATCAATTATTCTTGATTTTCCCCATAAGTGAGCCATTAGCTTTTCTTGGTTCGGTAGTCAATTTACTTGAGAAAATCTCAAGATTGCACTACTTCACCAGTTGCTAAAAATCCCGACTTTTGTATTTTGTTACCGGAAAATTAATGACAGATTAAGAAAAGGCAAAATTTATTAAATAGTCACGGTAGGATTACCCAGATTTCTCACAATTGAGAAAAAATTAGAATAGCTAAATTCTTATTCAATGCACTGGTTCAAAGTCATAACCAGTACGAGAGCGAGAACCAGGAACGATTTTCACAAGTTGGACTGGCGCATTGCGATCGCCTGATGCTAAAAATCGAATTGTTCCAGAAGCGCCTGTGGCAGAAAAATCAGAGGAGGTCAGTGCTTGTTGGACTCCAAAACGTGTGGGAGTGATTTTTAATGCCCCAATGAGAGCAATAGTAGCATCATAACTAAGGGCGCTTCGCCAACTCACATCAGCACCCCATAGCTGCCGCGATTTCTGAGGAAAATCTGACTTCGGATCGCCGTCAATATGCCAGGGAACTGCTAATACCATCCCCACAGCTTGCTCTCTGCCAATTTCTAAAGTTTTGGCGTTGTAAACATCATCTCCCGCCAGCAGAGTTAACCGTTTTTGGTTAATTTGTACTACTTGCAGTGCTTTATCCAGAGTTTCCGTGTTAGCAGCTAACATCAATACTTCTGCACCTTGCTTAGTTGCTTGTTCTAGGCTTTTAGCCGCACTAAAATCCGCCTTGGATAAGTCAAATTCGCTGGATACTTGTCCACCCTCTAGGGAAACAGATGAAACAAACTCCGACTTTAAAGACTGGCTATAGTTACTCTGAGAATTAAAGAAAACCACTGCATTTT